>NZ_JBIRCY010000014.1:0-149117 GCF_044326205.1 Mesorhizobium sp. IMUNJ 23232 | reverse complement strand
CCTCTCCCCCTGCCCGGGGAGAGGATGCGCAGCGCCAGCGACTGGCGCTCACCTTGCGGCCGGCTATCCTCTCCCCCGGGCAGGGGGAGAGGTGGCCCGAAGGGCCGGTGAGGGGGTGATGCCTCCGCGTCTCGCCGCAGGCGAGGCGCGGAGGATCGTCAAACCCTCACTTCACATTCAGCGCCGTCAGCACCTTGTCGACATTGTCCTTGGTGACCAGCAGCACGCCGGTGTCGAGGCTATCGGGGATCGGCCGGCCGCCATCGGCCGAGCCAAGACCGGCCGACTTCAGCGCGTTGGTGTTGAAGTCATGCAGCAGCTTCACCGCGTAATAGATGAAGAGTTCGCGGTTCTGCACGACGATGCCGTCGACCCAGCCCTCCTTGGCCGTCTTGAAGAAGTCGGGCGTCTGCTCCATCGCGGTGACCTTGATGTCGCCGGGGTTCTTGCCCGCCTCGCGCAAAGCCGTGACGATGCCCGCGCCGGACTCCGAATCGAAGCCGGCGAGGCCGGCGATGTCGGGATGCGCCGCGAGGATCGCCGCCGTGACCTGCGCCGCCTTCTGGGCGTCGCCGCCGTCGTCCTCGTTGGCGACGATCTCGTATTTGCCGCCGCCATTCGCCGCGATATAGGCTTGGAAGCCCGCGACGGCCTCGCGCATGTTGCCGGCGTTGATGATCGACATCATGGCAAGTTTTCCGCCGTTAGGAAGCATCTCCATCATCTTCCTGGCCTGCGAGACGCCGACCTGCGTCCAGTTGGTGCCGATATAGGCCAGGCGGCCGGAATCCGGCAGGTCGCCATCGTCGACCACCGTCGGCACGCCCTGCTCCATGCACTTCTTGACGGATTCCGTCAGCGACGGGTCCCAGCCGCCGACCACCGAGACGCCGCTCGGCTTCTGGGCGCAGACCTGGTCGACGGCGGCGATGAAGCCGGGCACGTCGAAATCGGTCGGACCGGCGACGATGACCTTGACGCCGAGTTCCTCGGCGATGCGCTTCATGCCGACATAGTCGTATTGAACGAACAGCGGCAGGTTCGCCTTGTTGGAAATCCAGTAGTACGTGTATTTCGCGTCGGCCGGGCCGAAGGACGATTCCTGCGCGCCGGCCGGCGCGTTCAGGCCGATCGCGGCGGCCGCAAGGGCGGCGCCGGCGAGAATGCTTTTTAATGCCGATTTCATGTCCAACTCCTCCTGAGAAACCAGTCTTCCATTCTTTCACGCCCGCCGGCCGCCCGGCGTTTCCATGCGAAGGCGCACGCTCTCCTCAGGCGCGGCCAACACTCTTGAAACGGTCCAGCGAGACCGCGAACAGCAGCACCAGGCCGACAACGAGCCCCTGCCAGAACACGCCGACCGCGTTGATGATCATGGCGTTCTCGATCAGCGCGATAAACAGCACGCCAAGGATGCCGCCGAGGATCGTGCCTTCGCCGCCCTTCAGGCTGGCGCCGCCGAGCACGGTCGCGGTGATGACCTTCAGTTCTATGCCTACGCCCGCATTGACGACCGCGCTGTTCAAGCGCGCCGCGCCCAGCACGCCGGCCAACCCGGCAAGCGCGCCCATGATGATGAAGCCGATCAGGATCAGCCGGTCGACGCGGATGCCGGAAAGCTGGGCGGCGCGCGGATTGCCGCCGACGAAATAGAACTGCCGGAAGAAGCGCGTGCGCGCCACCAGCCAGCCGCCGATCAGCACCAGAACCAGCATCGCCCAGAACGGCGACTGGATGCGCAGGATCGGATCGGCGGCACGGCCATAGGCGGCGAAAGCGTCGCCGATCGGCGTCACGCCGGTGCCGGCGGTCACATAGGTCAGGCTGCGATAGATGGTGAGCGTTCCCAGCGTGGCGATCAGCGCGTTGATGCCGATGCGCGTGACGATCAGCCCGTTGATCAGCCCGGCAATCGCGCCGACCGCTATGCCGATCAGGAGCGCGATCTCCGCCGGCCAGCCCCACCAGCCGGCGACCACGCCGGCCCACACGCCGGACAGCGCCAGCGTCGAGCCGACCGACAGGTCGAATGTGCCGGCGATCATCAAAAGCATCATGCCGCAGACCAGGATGCCGACCGGGGCGAGGTTGAGCAGGACCGCCCGCATGTTCGCGCCGGTCGGGAAATTATTGGGGTAGACGATGGTCATGACGACGGCCAGAACCACGACCAGGATGAACAGCGTCAGCTCGCGCGAATCCGCCAGGCGGCGAACGGTGCGCAGGAGGAGCGCGTCGCGGGCAGCCCCTTCGCCGGATTGCTGGGTCATCTCGGCCGCCATCACGCTGTCGCCCTCGCCGGTTCGCCGCGAAGCCCGGCGACGGACGCGGTGTATTTCGTCGCCAGCCGCAGTACCTGTTCTTCGCTGGCGCCGTCGCCCGGCAGTTCGCCGACGGTGCGCCCCTCGGCCATGACGACGATGCGGTCCGCCAGCGCCAGCACCTCAGGCAGGTCCGACGAGACGATCAGCAGCGCCACGCCCTTGTCGGCCAGCGCCCGGAGCAGCCGGTAGATTTCCGAGCGCGCGCCGACATCGACGCCGCGCGTCGGCTCGTCGACGATGAGCAGGCGCGGTTCCATGGCGAGCCATTTGGCGAGCAACACTTTTTGCTGGTTGCCGCCCGAGAGGTCGCCGACCACCTTGTGCACGGTCGGCGTGGCGATGCGCAATTCGTCGACGAAGCTCTTAGCCAGCGCCTCCGCCTTGCTGTTGGAAAAATTCACTCCCGACGAGACTTTCGAAAGCACCGTCGCGGCGACGTTGTTGACGATGTCCATGCCGAGGAACAGGCCCGAGGTCTTGCGGTCTTCCGGCACCATGCCGATGCCGGCGCGCTTGCCGTCCCAGGGGCCGGTCGGGTCGACCGGCGCGCCGCTGATGCTGACCGCGCCGCCACGCCTGCGCCTTGCGCCGAAAATCGCCTCGCAGAACTCGCTGCGGCCGGAGCCAATGAGGCCGGCAAGGCAGACGATCTCGCCGGCGCGCACCGTGATCGAGGCCGAGCGGACCAGCGGCGGCGCGCTGACATTGTCCGCCTTGAGCACGACCGGCCCGAGGCTTCGCGATGCCGCGCGCGACAGATGCACCTCGCGGCCGACCATCAGGCGGATCAGCTCGTCCGTCGAGGTCTCGGCGACGCGCCGCGTGCCGGCCAGCCTGCCGTCCTTCAACACCGTGACGGAATGGCAGAGCGAAAAGATCTCGGCCAGGCGGTGCGATACATAGATTATAGAGACGCCGTTTCCGGCCAGTTTCCGCACCACCTCGAAGAGCTTTTCGGTCTCGGTCAGCGTAAGCGCGGCCGTCGGCTCGTCGAGGATCAGGATACGCAGGTCGCGCGACAGCGCCTTGGCGATCTCGACGATCTGCGCCTGGGCCGGCGACAGCGACGCCACCTTGACGGCCGGGTCGATGACGACGCCGAGCTCGGCGATCAGCGCCCTCGCCTGCTCGCGCATCGCGCGGCGATCCACCTGCCCCAGCCAGCGCGTCGGCTGGCGGCCGGCAAAGATGTTCTCCGCCACGGAAAGCTGCGGCACCAGCGAGCCTTCCTGGTGGACGATGCCGATGCCCAATTCACCCGCCGCCTTCTCGTCGACGCCCTCGATCTCCTGGCCGTCGATGACGACAATGCCCTGGCTGCGCGAATAGACGCCGGCGATGATCTTGCCGAGGGTCGATTTTCCGGCGCCGTTCTCGCCGAGCAGGGCGCGGATCTCGCCGGGCTCGACGCTCATCGAAACGTCGTCCAGCGCGCGCACGCCCGGAAACGTCTTGGAAACGTTGCGGATTTCGAGCCGCGCGGCCATCAGCCTCAGGCCTTCGCCTGCAGATAGTGGCGCTCGGCAGCCTGGACCATCCAGACCATCGTCTCGTTGTGCGGCGTCGGCACGCCTGTGCGCCTGCCCGCCTCGACGATCGCGCCATTGATCACCTCGATCTCGGTCTGGCGCCTGGCCTCCACGTCCTGCAACATCGAGGCCTTGCCGCCGACGGCCTTTTCCAGCAGGCCGGTGATCGCCGCCCAGCGCTCGTCATAGTCGAGCGCGATGCCCTGCGCCTTGGCGACCGCCACGACCTCTTTCAGGATCGCGGCCATCAGGTTCTTGGTGCCGTCGAAGGCGACCAGTTCGTGCGACATGAAGCGCAGCAGGCCGGCCACCGGCAGCGTGCAGGCATTGAGCGCCAGCTTCTTCCACACCTCGTCGAGAATGCGGCCGGACTTCGTGGTCTCGATTTGCGCATCGCGGAAGGCGTCGACCACGCGGCCCAGCCGCTCGGTCTCCTTGCCGGTGAGTTCGCCGATATAGGTCATGCCGCTGCCCGGATGTTTTACCCGGCCCGGCGCCAGCAGCGTGCCGCCATGATAGGTCAGCCCGACCAGCACCCTGTCCTCGCCGACGATGCCGGCGATGCGCGGCGCGTTGCCCCAGCCGTTCTGCAGGCTGAGCACCGCCGTCTCCTTGCCGATCATCGGCGCGGCGGCCCGCACGGCGGCTTCGGTGTGGTAGCATTTGACGAAGTTGATCACGAGGTCGACCGGCCCGACCTCCGTCGGATCGTCGCTGGCCGACACGCGGATGACCGGCTGCGAGCCGTCCTTCTCCTCGATGACAAGACCGTTGTCGTTGATCGCCTGCACGGCTGTTTTCGACACGTCGATCAGGGTGACATCGTTGCCGGCGCGGGCGAGATACCCCCCGAATATGCCGCCCATGGCTCCGCCGCCGCCCAGAATGGCGATCCGCATTCCAAAATCCTCCCTGCGATGACGCTGCCGCCACCGGTCCTGATGCGCAAACAGAAAAGACGGACGCTCTCCCGCCGCCGCTCCGCGGCGGGCAGGCCAAAGCCCGGCGCCGAGCGCCGGGTCCATCTCGCTGTGCAAGCTGTCTTGTCACTTTCATACTTGCAAGCAGTTGCATGGTTGTCAAGCATGATGGTATGAAAGGTCTATGGTCGACCCACTCGTCATCGAACGCAAGAAACTCTTCGAACATGTCGCCTCGCATCTCGAGGCGCAGATCCTGTCGG
Organism: Mesorhizobium sp. IMUNJ 23232; assembly: GCF_044326205.1. Lineage (NCBI taxonomy): Bacteria > Pseudomonadati > Pseudomonadota > Alphaproteobacteria > Hyphomicrobiales > Phyllobacteriaceae > Mesorhizobium > Mesorhizobium sp. IMUNJ 23232. The sequence continues at coordinate 144,081 of NZ_JBIRCY010000014.1, read as the reverse complement.
GCAAGCTGAAGCCGGGAGACCAGCTTCCGCCCGAGCGCGACCTGCAGAACCGCTTCGGCGTCGGCAGGCCCGCGATCCGCGAGGCGCTGATCGCGCTGCAGAAGGCGGGCCTCGTCGAACTCACCAACGGCGCGCGCGCCAAAGTGCTGATGCCGACGGCGACCCATATCTTCACCGGCATGGCGCCGGCGGTGCGCCAGATGCTGTCGACCAGGGAAGGCCAGCGCCATTTCCAGGGTGCGCGCATGTTCTTCGAGGCCGGCCTTGCCCGCGAGGCCGCCCAGAACGCCGCTGCGGAAGATCTGGAAGCGCTGAAGGCCGCGCTGGAGGCCAACCGCAAGGCGATCGGCGACCGCGAGCGCTTCACCAGCACCGACATCGCCTTCCATTTCGAGCTGCCGCGCATCGCCCGCAACCCGGTGTTCATCGCGCTGCACGACCAGATTTCGGAATGGCTGAAGGAACAGCGCGTGGTGACGCTGGCCGCCAGCGGCCAGGAGAAGACCGCCTACCAGGCCCACAAGGCGATCTATGACGGCATTGCCGCGCGCGACCCGGACCGCGCCGAAGCGGCGATGCGCGCCCATCTGGCGCAGCTCGCCGACACATTTTGGCGCCAGCGCGACGGCGGCGAGGACAGGTGATGGCTGGCGGCACCAATGACGGTTTTACCGGCTCTGGCGGCCTTGCCGGCAGTTGGCCTGGGCGGGCGCAACGCCCGCTCAACACGGTCGAGGGCCACAAGCGCAGCGTGAAGGGCGTATCAGCATTGCGCCGGACACCACCCACCGCTACCTCGCAGAGTTCGACTTCCGCTATTCGAACCGTTCCAAGCTGGCCATCGAGGCTAGCGCCCTTGCCGTTTTCACACCGTTGCGTGCAAAGGGCCGCCGTTTGATAGTCATCGTCTCAGGCGCGGTTGCGTGTTGGTGCAACTAGTGGTCCGTGGGCATATGTTTTAGTATCTGCTAATCTAATGAGGTGGGGGATGCTCGATGCCGACAACCCTGCCTGTCAAACATGTTCGTTCAACGGAACCACCCGCGGTCCCGCTTCCGCTCTGCCTGGGACCTCCGACCGAACTATGGCTCGACACTATCCGGAGTGACGAAGACGTTAAGGAGTTCTGGCGAGGATATGCTATCGGTGGGTCGTGCTGTCTCGCCCTGCTTGTGGTCGAGATAGTGTTTATCGTCCTGTTTCTATAACCCGTAGGTGGTTCGAATGGGCATCCCAAGGAGGCGGCCGTGACGAGCGATACCGAATATCTACGTCTCGCCATGAAGATCGCCAAAGAGAGCCGGGCCACAATCCGGTCAAACCGCTCTTCGGAGTTGCCTGTCTCTAGCTCACGCGCCGCTTCCTCGATTTTTCGCGTTGGGTTTTCACTTTCGCAGTCACGGGATAGGTACCCGATAAAATTGAACCAAGCTTTAGGGACAGTTGCCAGGTAGACCGGTTACAGCCGGCCTGAAATCCAGGGACGGTTTACTCAATTCCGGCCCCCGCGCTGCCGTTGCGGCAGGGGTTGAACCCGAAATTGAGTAAACTGTCCCCGGAATTCCAGCGCCAAAAAGGCAGGACATCGCTTATCGGCTCGGCTTGCCCTTACCGCCGTGCCCTTGGCGAGACGACCGCCGAGGCCGGCTCCCTAGTCATGCTGGTTGCGCGAAAATCCACGCGCGTCCCGAACAACTCTCTGTTTCCGCTTGGTTTTACAAGCATGACATTGTTTTCGAACGGCCGTTCGCCAAGGCCGGGAGAGTCCTGAAACATGCCGCCGCCAATTGAAAAATCACACTTTTTCAATGTGTTGCGCTGAGAGCGTGACGGCCGCTTCGCCTTTCCATCATCGTCGAGGATTATTTTCTTAGGACTATTGCGCTTGTTCCCTATATGTTCCATATTGGATGCCGACCTTGTCCGGAGGAGCCAGCAGTGGAGTTTGGAGACGCGAGTACGACAATCGAGCGATACCGGCAGGCGCTGAAGCATATCCTCTTAATGCTCGTCGGCATGGCCGAGATGGGGTTCGGCAAGGCGGGCGCCGGGGGGCAGAATCCGGACGCTGGGGAGCTTGGCGCTGGGGGACAGTTTACTTTCTTTCCGCAGAAGGGCGCGGCAACTCAGAACGAAGCGCGGGCGGAAAAAAGTAAACTGTCCCCGGCACTTACGCTTCCCCGCCACCTCTACCGCGCCATTCTTCTGCTGCTGCGTCCGGCCGAATCCGCCGCGCGACGGCTCATCATCGCGGCGGCCCAAGGCATCGTGGTGACGCTTCCGCCGTTTCGCCCGCGAAAGCTCAAGCCAAAAATTTCCGACACGGTGGCCGCCATGCGCCGCCTCGGCCTTGCCGTCACCCTGTCGAGAGAAGACTTTGCCCGCTATGAAGCCGAGCGGAAAGCCGCCGAACTTCGCGCTTCCCGCCCGCGCGGACAAAACCTGTCGCTGCTCGATGCGCTGAAATATCCGTTCCGCATCCGCCGCAACTATGTGCCGGCGCACGCCGTGCCGCGCATCCGGTCATTCGACGACGATGCGCCACGCATCCCCCTGCCGCCGCCGCCATCGCAGAACGATCCGATCAATGCGGCAAAACTGACGCTCCGGCTGGACGCGCTGGGTCAGGCACTCGACGATCTTCCGGGCCAGGCACAACGTTTCGCCCGCTGGAAAGCGCGCAACGAGGCCGCCCTTCAACGCGACAGGCAAGCCCGCGACGCGGCGGCAGCAGGCGGCAAGCCGGGTCCGGTCCGGTTCCGGCGTTTTTCGCCGCTGCGGCGCGGCCGGCCGCCCGGCGGAAGATTGCCGCGCTTCGATCCGGATGCTCCGAAACGCAAGAACATCCGCGAGGTCGACGAGATCCTGGCGCATGCCAATGCAATGGCGCTCTACGCGTTGGAGCCGCCGCGCAGGAATACGTCTTGACGCAGGCCCTGCCACGTCGGCGGGTCTCGGAAAGCAAGATATCTCAATGACTTAATGGTCAGGCGGAAAAAGAACCGGGCGTGGCGGCGAAGACGGCTGCATGCAGGGGACAGTTTACTTTTTCCGAAGAAGGGCGCAGCCGCTTCAAGGCTGGCGCGGGCGGAAAAAAGTAAACTGTCCCCGGTGTTTGCGCCGGCCCGGCCGCGGCGAGAAATGCTTTACGACAAACATGTTCGATGCAAAGGTGCGCCGCGGTTTGTCCGGGTTCGGAAAGACCGGAAGAGGCGGCGGCCACGCCGCGACGGAATGCTCCGCGCCTCATTGCACGAAGACAGGGCGCGGGCAAAATGTATAGATTTCTCAAGGGCATGCGGATCGTGGAGGCGGCGTCGTTCATCGCCGCGCCGTCCTGCGGGCTGCATCTCTTGCAGCTCGGCGCCGAGGTGGTGCGCATCGACCAGATCGGCGGCGGACCCGACTTTTTCCGCTGGCCGCGCACGGCCGGCGCAAGCCTCTATTGGGAAGGGCTGAACAAGGGCAAGAAGTCGATCGCGGTCGACCTCGGCAGCCCGCAGGGCCGCGAACTGGTCACCGGCCTGATCACCGCGCCCGGCCGGGATCGCGGCCTGTTCCTGACCAATTTTCCGGCGGCCGGTTTTCTCTCCTACGAACGGCTGAAAGCCAGGCGCGAAGACCTGATCGTGCTGCGCGTCATGGGCCGGCCGGACGGAACGCCCGCCGTCGACTACACCATCAATTCGGCCATCGGCATTCCGCAGATGACCGGCCCGGCCTCGCTGGGCGACGAGCCGGTGAACCATGTCTTGCCGGCCTGGGATCTACTGGCCGGTGCCTATGGAGCCTTCACCCTGCTCGCCGCCGAGCGCCACCGCCGCGACACCGGCCAGGGCCAGGAGATCCGCGTGCCTTTGAGCGACGTCGCCATGGCGAGCCTCGGCCATCTCGGCCAGATCGCCGAGACGGCGCTTTCCGGCGCCGACCGGCCGCGCCATGGCAACGACTTGTTCGGCGCCTTCGGCCGGGATTTTTCGACGCGCGACGGCAAGCGGATCATGATCGTGGCGATCACCCGGCGCCAATGGTCGGGCCTGATCGAGGTGCTCGGCATCGGCGAGGCGGTCGGTCGCGCCGAGCAGGCTGCCGGCGTGTCCTTCGCCCGCGACGAGGGCGTTCGCTTCGAGCATCGCGAGACGCTGAACCCGCTGGTGGCGGCCGCGATCGCCGGGCGCGACTGTGGCGAACTCGCCGCCGCACTGGATGCCGCCGGCGCCTGCTGGGGGCCGTATCGGACGTTGTCACAGGCGCTTTCGGACGATCCGGACCTTTCGGAAAAGAACCCGGTTTTCGCTACGGTGAAACACCCGAGCGGCTCGGCCTATCTCACGCCCGGCGCGGCGGCCAGCTTCAGCGGCATGGAACGCGATGTGCCCGGTCGCTCCCCCATGCTCGGCGAGCACACCGACGAGGTGCTTGCCGACCTGCTCGGACTTTCGGAGGCCGAGATCGGCGCGCTGCATGACCGCAAGATCGTCGCGGGGCCGGGGAAACAGGCGTGACCACCACCACCGGTCCTAGGCGGATGTCATGATCAACGGCTTCTCGGGCTTGCGCACCATGCCGACGGCGAATTTGCGTTCGAGATAACCCGCATAGAGCGACAGCGGCCAGCACAGCGCGAAATAGATCAGCGAGGCGGTTCCGAAAACGTAGACTGGCTCGAAGGTGACCGTGTTGACCTGCACCGAGGCGCGGGCGAGCTCGGTCAGGCCGATCAGCGAGGCGACCGAGGTCGACTTGACGATCTGCACCATGAAACCGACGGTCGGCGGCAGCATCAGCCGCACCGCCTGCGGCACGATCACCAGCCGCAGCGTGCGGACGAAGCGAAAGCCGAGCGCCGTCGATGCCTCCCACTGGCCCTTCGGTATGGCCTCGATGGCGCCGCGAAAGATCTCGCCGAAGAAGGCCGCGCCGTTGAGACAGAAGGTGAGCGCCGCCGCCGTCCACGGGTCGGGCCGGAAACCCAGCAGCGACGAACCGTAATAGGCCATGAACAGTTGGATGAGCAGCGGCGTGCCCATGAAGAACTGGATGTAGGCGGTGGCCAGCCAGCGCAACGGCCTGGCCGGCGCGACGCGCAGCGCGGCAACGATCATGCCCAGCACGCCGCCGCCGACGAAGGCGATGATGGCAAGCAAAATCGTCCAACGGGTCGCCAGCAGGATGAACCAGAACTCGTTCGGGCCGAATTCGCGCAGGCTCATTGCTTCCACCGGAACAGCAGGCGGCCTGCGCCGGCGAGCAGCAGGCTCGCCGCCTGCACCACGACGAAATAGATGACGGCGACGATGATGTAGACTTCGAAGCTGCGGAAGGTCTGCATGACCAGATTGTTGGCGATGGCCGTCAGCTCTTCCGCCGCGATGGCGCCGACGATTGAGGTGCCCATCAGTTGCAGGATGAACTGCGCCGACAGCGACGGATAGACGGCGCGGATCGCGGGGACCAGCACGACATGCCGGATGATGCGGTAGGAGCTGAGGCCGAGCGATTTTGCCGCCTCGATCTGGCCGACGGGAATGGATTCGACGCCGGCGCGCAGGATTTCGGTGGCGTAGGCGCCGAGATGGATGGAGAGCGCGATGATCGCCGAAGTGCCGGGCGTGAACTTCATGCCGATCAGCGGCAGCGAGAAGAAGACGATATAGAGCTGGATCAGCAGCGGCGTGTTGCGGATCAACTCGACATAGGCGGCAATGATCGCGGACAGCCAGCGCGGCCCGAAACTGCGGCCGACCGCGCCGAGAATTCCGATGACGGTGCCGAACAGGATGGAGAGAACGGCGAATTCGAGGGTCTGAAGCAGACCCCACAGCAGCCTGTCGAGATGCACCAGCACCGGGCCGAACTGGAGGGCGGTTGTCATGGACATCCCGTGGCGCAAGGGAAACCGGGGCCGTCGGGCGGCCCCGGCATCGAGACAAACACCATCCGATCAGAAAACCGGCAGCGCCGGAAGCGGCTGGTTGCGGTATTTCATCGACAGGGCTTCCAGCGTGCCGTCGGTCTTCAGGGTGAACAGCCAGGTGTTGATCCACTGGCGCAGATTGTCGTTGCCCTTGGCGACGCCGATGCCGAAATAGAATGTCTTCAGGATGTATTTCTGCTCGAAATCGTCGCCGTTCTGCGCCTTCTTCAGGTAGATCTCGCCATAGTCGCCGCCGCCCATCGCGTCGATCTGGCCAGACACCATGGCCTGCAGCAGCGAGGAATAATCGTCGAAACGCAGAATCTCGATGCTGGGGTTGGCTTCGGCGGCCTTGGTCAGCAGTCCGTCTTCGCCGGTACCCCGCGTCAGCCCGACCTTCTTGCCGACCAGGTCGGCATGGCTGTTGATCACCGTGCTCTTCGGCGCAATGACAACCGCCGACTGGCCGGCATAGGGGATCGAATAGTCGATCTGAATGGCACGCGCCGCAGTGATCGAGAAGATCGAGACGACGGCATCCACCTGCTTGGTCAGCAGCGACGGGATGCGGCCGGGCGACGTCACAGTGACGAATTCGACCGGAACGCCCAGTGCCTCGCCCATCTTGTTGGCGACCTCGATGTCGAAGCCGGTGGGCTTCAGATCGGCATCGAGAAAGCCGTAGGGCGGCGTTGTGGTGTCGATGGCGACGATCAGCTTGCCGCGCGCGATGATCTCATCGACCGTCTGCGCAGCAGCCGGCGACGGCAGCGACGCCGCGGCGACCAGCACCAACGCGCCCAGCATGATGCCCAATTGCCTCAAATTTTGGAATGCTCGCATGTTGTCTCCTCCCATGCATGTGATGCCTTACGTCCGCATCCTGCATGAGGCCGCGGCGTGTCTGTTCAAGTCGGTTTTCGAGGCGCTTGCACAACGCCCAGCGCACAGGCGTCCTCCCCCGTCACGCTCGAATGCTATTATAATCGATTACCGTTGTCCACGCATTGCAAACTGTTTACAAAGTCTTCCGCGATAGCCCGACCGTTCGGCCCACATTGCGAAATCGGTCCCGGTGATATAATGCTATTATAACATTATGCGGCAGAATGCGAATGGCGCAATGTCGTCAAAAGGTGGGGAAATGGCCCGTTCAAACATCGCCGTCGCCGGCAACGGTTCCGATCACGCGGGGCGCAATCTCGACGTTCCGCTGCTGCTCAAGCTCTACGGGCAGATGGTGCTGCTGAGGCGCTTCGAGAGCGTCGCGCAGACGGCCTGCCGCAAGGGCGAGACCCCCGGCTTCCTGCATCTCTACATCGGCGAGGAGGCGACCGCCGTCGGTGTCTGCGCGCATCTCAGGCCCACCGACTGGGTGACCTCGACGCATCGCGGCCACGGCCATGCGCTGGCCAAGGGCATGCATCCCAACGTCCTCATGGCCGAACTGTTCGGCAAACGTGACGGCTGCTGCGGCGGGCGCGGCGGCACCATGCATCTCTACGACCGTTCCGTCGGCCTGTTCGGCACTAATGGCATCGTCGCCGCCGGCATCAGCCATGCGGCGGGCGTGGGCATGTCAGCGCGGGTGCAAGGCCGCGACGACATCGGCGTCGCCTTCTTCGGAGACGGCGCCACCAACCATGCAGGCTTCCACGAATCGCTGAATTTTGCCGGCATCCAGAAGGCGCCGGCGGTGTTCGTCTGCGAGAACAATCTCTACGCGACCGCGACGCCGCTGAAGACCGCCACGCTCAATCCCGAAATCGCCACGCGCGCCGCCGCCTACGGCATTCCCGGCATCGCGGTCGACGGCAACGACGTGCTCGCCGTCCATGAAGTCATGCGCGAGGCGGTGGAGCGGGCGCGGCGCGGCGATGGGCCGACACTGATCGAATCGAAAACCTACCGCACCGTCGGCCACCACGAAGGCGACCCGGTGACGGGCACCTACCGCACCCAGGCGGAAGTCGACGAATGGGCGAAGAGAGACCCGATCAAGATTTTTCGCAAGGCGCTGCTCCAGGAATATGCGGCGACCGACGCCGGCGAACTCGACGCGATCGACGAACGCATCGAGAAGATCGTCCAGGAATCGCTGGAATTCGCGCGGCGCTCGCCGGAGCCGGACTCGGCCACCGCCTTCCACCACGTCTTCGCCGAACCACTCAATCCGCCTGAGGCGCTGGCGGCCAAGCCGATGACCGGCGGGACCGTGACAAGCTGGCTCGACGCGGTGCGCGACGGCATCGCGGAAGAGATGCGCCGCGACAAGGCGATCCTGTATTTCGGCGAGGGGACAGGCGAGCGCGGCGGCACGTTTGCCCACACCAAGGGCCTGTGGGCGGAGTTCGGGCCGAACCGCATGGTCGATACGCCGATATCCGAGCAGGGATTTACGGGTGCTGCCGTTGGGGCTTCGGCGACCGGCGCACGCACCGTCGCCGACCTGATGTTCGCCGACTTCATGTTCGAGGCCGGCGGCCAAATCGTGCTGCAGGCGGCGAAGCTGCGCTACATGTCGAACAACCAGATGAGCGCCCCGATGGTGGTGCGCGTCGGCGCCGGCGCAGTGCGCAGCGCCGGGCCGCATCACTCCGGCGCCTATCATCCGGTCTGGGCGCATGTGCCGGGCCTCATCGTCTGCGTGCCTTCGACTCCGGCCGACGCCAAGGGTCTGATGAAGACAGCACTAAGGGCCTCCGACCCGGTGATGATGATGGAGATGAAGGCGCTGTTCGCCACCAAGGGCGAGGTGCCGGAGGGCGAACACCTCGTGCCGTTCGGCGTGGCCCGCATCGCGCGCAGCGGCAAGGACATCACCATCGTGTCCGCCGGACAGCTTGTGCATCGCAGCCTCGAAGCGGCGGAAACATTGGCCGCGCAAGGCATCGACTGCGAAGTGATCGACCTCAGGACCATCGTGCCGCTCGACGTCAAGACCGTAGCCGAGAGCGTGGCGAAGACCCACCGCCTGCTGATCGTCGACGAAGGCTGGGCAATGTGCGGCGTCGGCGCCGAGCTCGGCCAGGCGATGAACGAGATCGCCTTCGACGACCTCGATGCGCCGGTCGGCCGGCTGCACACCGAGCCGGTCTCGCATCCGCTGGCGCCGTCGCTGGAGCGCATGATGCTGGTCGACGCGACAAAGATCGTCGCGGCGGCCAAAGATGTCATCGGCGGACGCGCACCGGTGCCCTGGCACTGGCGCTATCCGGGTCTCGCGGCGACTGCGACTGCTTCGGCTCCCTCGGCGGTGGTCCCTGCCCAGGCCGCTCCTGCAAACACCAACATCCCGTCGCCGGCCGCTACTCCGGCACCGGGCGCCGCGGCGGCGGCAGGCAATGGCGGCGAGCCCATCACCATGCCGTTCGGCGACCTGACGGTCAGCGAAGGCACGATCATCCGCTGGGCCAAGGCTGAAGGCGAGGCGGTGAAGGCCGGCGAGCTGGTGGCCGAGATCGAGACCGACAAGGCGGTGGTCGAGATTGAGGCGCCGGCGGCCGGCAGACTGACGATCGAACAAGCCGTCGGCACTGTTGTGCCGATGGGCGGTCGCATCGGCGCCGTGCACTGAGAGACGGGCTGCGATGACGATTGCCGTTGCCTCCACGCCCTCCTCGGGCCGCATCCGCGCCACGCCCTATGCCCGCCGGCTGGCGCGCGAACGGAACGTGCTGCTTTCAGCCGTAACCGGGTCGGGGCCGAACGGCCGCATCACCGGCGACGACCTGATCGATTTCAGAGCGCCGCAGATCGAAAGTGTTTTGCCACCGGCGCCGACAATTCTCGTCTCCGCCGATCCCGCTCCGGCAATCGCGGAATCGCAGAAAATTACTGTCGCTGCGGCGCCTTCGGCCATTGCCGTACGCGTCGACTTCTCGGCGATGCGGACGCTGCTTGCTCAGGTCCGCGAACTCCGGCCGGATGTGACGCGGGAGGACATCTGCCTCAAGGCGGCCGCAGTCGCATCGGAAACGGCAAAATCCGTTGCCCCCGACAAGGCGCTTCTGCTGCTCACCGCACCCGACAAGTGCCAGCGCCTGAACGGATTGGCGGATGCTTCGCTGGGCGCCATCGCGAAGCTGCGGCAGTCGTCCGGCGATGACGGCAGGGCCGCTCTCGCGGTCTCGTTCCTCGGCCGGGCCGGCATCCGTCCCGTCGCCGTACGGCTGATCGATGATGGCGCGGCAAGGCTGGTCATCGGAGCGGAGGAAAACGACGGCTCCGCCGAATGCCTGCTGAGCTACGATCCCGCCAGAATCAGCGACGAGGACGCGGAGGAATTTCTTGGCGTGTTCAGGGACCTTGTTGAGACGCCGTTCCGCCTTTTGGTCTAGGGAAAGACGGCAGCAAATGCCGCAACGGAATCAGCGGGAGATTTTTGAATGGCGATCGAGCCGATCGATGGGTTCTTGTGTCCGGCGTCTACGCTTTTGGTATACGTGAGCAGTCTCTTACAGGCGGGGGGCGCCAGCGCCGAAAGCGCGGAGGCCGTGGCTCGGGCGGTGGTCGACGCCTCGTCGCGCGGCGTCGACACCCACGGCGTCAGGCTGGTGCCTTGGTACATCCAGATGCTGGAGGGTGGACGCATCAACAAGAACCCCAACGTCACCTTCGCGCAAAAAGCCTCGGCGGTCGGCCATGTCGATGCCGACAACGGGTTCGGTCATCTCGCCAGCTTCCACGCCATCGAGGAAGGTATTGCTGGCGAAGGAGAGCGGCGTCGCGGCGGTGACGGTCGGGCGATCGACACATCACGGCGCCTCCGGTGTCTACGCGCTCGCGGCGGCGCGCGCCGGTTTCGCCGCGATCAGCATGACCCATGCCGACGCCGCCGTCGTGCCGTTCGGCGGCACGAAACCGTTCTACGGCACCAATCCGATCAGTTTTGCCGTGCCCGCGCCCGGCGAGGAGCCGATGCTGCTCGACATGGCGACAAGTTCGATCCCCTACAATCGCATCTTCCTGCGCCGCGCCACCGGCAAGCCGCTGCCGCCCGAAGTGGCGATGACGGCGGACGGCGTGATGACCACCGATCCGTTCCAGGCGACCGCCGTGCTGCCGGTTGGCGGCGCCGGCTTCGGCTACAAGGGCGCGGGCCTTGCTGCCGTGGTGGACATTCTCTGCTCGGCCTTTTCCGGCATGGGCCACGGCTTCACCATTCCCGCGCTGGCGGGAGCCGACTACAGCAAGCCGATCCCGATCGGTCATTTTTTCCTGATCCTCAACCCGGCGATCTTCCAGGCGCTCGCGGCCTTCGACGAGCGAGTCGGCGCATTCCTGAAAGACCTTCGCGCCCAGCCGGCGCAGCCGGGGCAGAAGGTCATGGCGCCTGGCGACGTCGAGAAGGCCGAGGCCGAACGCCGGGCAAGCAACGGCATCCCCGTCGACCGCACGACATGGGCTGCGCTGAAGGAGACGGCCGAACGCTATGGCCGAAAAATTCCCGAAGCGCGGGAGACATCCAGCACCGCAGGGGCAAAGGTGTGAACATCGACCTCGACGGCAAGGTTGCGCTGGTCGGCGGCGCCGAGGGCGCGCTCCCTTCGGCGATACGCCAGGCGCTTGCCGACAATGGCGCTGAAGTCGTCGATATCGATGTGGCAAGCGCGGCGGCAATCGAGGCAGCCGGCGCACCTCAAAGCGATCCGTTCGTGCTGACTCTTGTCAGCCAGGGCGCCAACGGCCTGCCCGAGCTGGACACCGGATTTGGCAGCGAGCGCGCCGATTTCGTTGCGGCAATCCGGCAACTCGCCCCAAAGCTGAAGCGGGTCGTTCTGGTGTTTTCGGCGGCAGCGCTGGTGCCGGTGAAGGGTTTTGCCGATTTCTCGGCCGATCAGGCGGGACTCGCCTCGCTGACGAGGACGCTCAGCATGGAACTCGGACCGTCCGTGGTCGTCAATGCAGTGTCGGTGGGCGCTTACGAAGCTGGCGGCGATGTGCGCACGGCGCGTTTCCTGACTCATACGGGCGTCAAGCGGCCAGCGGCCTTGAGCGAAATCACAGCCGCAGTGCTGTTCCTCGCCGATCCCGACAATGCGTACATGACCGGACATACGTTGAACGTCGATGGCGGCTGGGCGGCGGGCTATGCGCGGAATTTTTGAGATGTCTTCTGTCACGAAGCCGCTTCGCCCCGGGAGATGCCGGCAGTGTTGACGAGGATATCGTTGGAACCTTCCCATGCGCACTGATCTCACCGGACAGGTCGTCTTCATCACCGGCGCTGCCGGCGGGATCGGCCGCGCCACAGCGCATCGGCTCGCCGCGAACGGCGCATCCATCGTCGTTGCCGATATCGACACCGCCGGCGCCGAGCGGGTGGCCGGCGAGTTGCCCGGCGCGCTCGCCGTCTCGATGGACGTGCGCCGCGCGGAAGACGCGAAACGCGCCGTCGACGCCGCGCTGGAAAAATTCGGAAAAATCGACGTGCTGGTCAACAATGCCGGCGTCAACTCCTTCAAGGACCGCGTCGACATCGACCTGTTCTCCGAGCAGGAGTGGCACAGGGTTGTCGGCATCGATCTCGACGGGCTCTATGTCGTCAGCCACGCCGTGCTGCAGCCGATGGTGGCGCGCGGCCAGGGGCGCATCGTCAACATCGCCTCTGTCGTCGGTGTTACGGCGATGCGGCTGCAGAGTGCTTTCGTCGCGGCCAAGGCGGGCGTGATTCACCTGACACGCTCCATGGCGCTCGAGCTCGGGCCTAAAGGAATTTTGGTCAATTCGCTGGCTCCCGGATCGGTGCTGACCGAGGGCACGAAACAGCTGTTCTACGGCGACGATGGCTCATTCCGCGCGCAGATGGCGGGTTTCATGAACCATATCCCGCTCGGCCGACCGGCGCATGTCGAAGAAATCGCGGAGGGCATCCTGTTCCTATGCGCTCCGGAAAACTCCTACATGACCGGCCATCTGATGATGGTCGATGGAGGTTGGACGGCCGGGTTCATGTTTTGAGATTGATGGTGCGTCCTTCGAGGCTCGCCTGCGACGGACGCACACCCCTTACCGCCCGTAGGACGATGCCCCGGGCGCCGCGAGCGTCGCCTCCTTGCCCTGATACTCCCGCCATTCCTTCATCATCTGAATGATGCCGAGACGGTAGAAAAGCTCGCTACCCGACGCGATCATCGAAAAACCTTCGTCGAACAGCTCAGAACTGCTGCGGCCGACGCGCGGCACGGTGGCGAGCGGTTTTCCGGCCTCGCGCGCGGCCGCCATCGCACGGCGGATTTCGCGGTCGACCTCCGGCGCGCCGGTCTGGTTGGGAAAGCCGATGCTGCCGGAAAGGTCCGTCGGGCCGATGAAGATGACGTCGACACCCTCGACGCCTGCGATTTCGCGCGCGTTCTCGACGCCGGCCTTGGTCTCGATCTGGACGATGATCAGAAGATTGTCGTCAGCCTCCTCATAGTAGCGCGGATAGAGGCCGAAGCTGGAAGCGCGGGCGGCGTCCCATGCGTTGCCGCGCTTGCCGCGCGGCGGGAAACGCACGGCCTCGACGATGGCGCGGGCCTGTTCGGCGCTTTCCACCATCGGCACCAGCAGCGCGTCGCAGCCTGCCTCGACCAGCCGGCGCAGATAGACAGGATTGTCCGAGGGCACGCGGATGACCATGGTGGTGTCGGTGCAGGCAGCGGCCCGCATCATGTCGACGGCATGCTGCAACTCACCCGCCCCATGCTCCTCGTCCATGATGATGAAGTCGAAACCGGCCACCGCCGCCATCTCGGCGAAGGTGGGCGCGGCACTTTGCAGCCATGTGCCCATGGATTTTTCCCCAGCGCGAACGCGGGCTTTCAGTCGGTTTGGGCGAAACATTTTTGGATTGTCCTTGGGATGAGATTAGGATGAGCGATTGGTGGCGAAACGAGCGAGTTTTGCCTTGAAGCCGGGTCGGTCGAGAACCTTTGGGTTGACGACATTTTCGGGCGCCAGCCCCTGCGCGACGCGCAAAATGCCGTTCGACATGTTCACCATGGTCAGGCGGGCGGCATCCCGCGTCGACGGCAGCCAGTGCGGCGTCAGGATGACGTTCTCGAATGCGGTCAGCGGATGGTTTGCGGGGATCGGCTCGTGCTCGAACACGTCGAGACCCGCACCGGCGATGACGCCGTCGCGCAGAGCTTCGATCAGTTCCGGCTCGCGGACAATCTCGCCCCGCGCGACGTTTATGAAATAGGCACTCCGCTTCATGCGGGCGAAATGCTCGGCGCCGATTGTACCGCGCGTCGATGCGTCGAGCCGGTTGTGCAGGCTGACGAAATCGGAATGTTCCAGCAGTTCGTCGAGACTTGGCACCAGCCTCACGCCCAGCGCCTTCGCGTCATCCGCACTGGCGCGCGGCGAATAGGCAATGATCTCCATGTCCCACGGCCGCATCAGCCGGGCCAGTTCGCGTCCGCTGGCGCCAAGGCCGACGATGCCCAGCACCTTTCCGGGCAGGTCGACGCCCATGGTTCGCGGCTGCAAGTCCCAGCGGCTGCGATGCACGAGGCGCTCCTGTTCGGTCGGGCGCTTGGCCAGCGCCAGGATGAACAGGAAGGCGGAGGAGGCCGTGGCATGGGTCAGCGTGTCCGGCGCGTTGAACACCGCCACGTCGTTCTCGGTGCAGGCGGCAAGGTCGAGCTTGTCGATGCCGGTCCCTGCCCTGCCGATAACGGTCAACCGCCCGGCGCCCCTGGCGAAGGCCGACGCCCGGACCCACGGCCTGAAGATGACGATCGCCTCGGAGCGGGCGACCTGTTCGGGCGTGACCTCCAGCGAATAGAGCTGATCCCAATAGGCCGCGTCGCCCGGCCGCGGGCTCTGCTCGGTCAGAAAGCCCTGCGCGAGGAACGGCTTGCCGGCATAAAGATCGAGCGCGATCTCGGGCACGGTGAGATTGCCGTGCTCGTCGAGGTAGTCGCCAGTGTAATTGACGGTGAAGGGGGTCATGCGGCGCCCTCGTTGACGAACGCGCACGCCGCTGGCGCCCCCCTCCCCCTTGTGGGGAGGGGTAAGGGGTGGGGGTACCGCCGCGCCAGCGCACTGCTATTAGCCCGAACGAGGAACAAAGGCGGCAAAGGCCGAGTCTGTCTCGACCCACACCCCTTACCCCTCCCCACAAGGGGGAGGGGGTCGTCAACATCGCGCCTTTTCATCACCACACCTTCAAGCTCTCTTCCGTCGTCGTCTCGATCCGCGCATTCGGCCGCGCGAAAAGATCCTCGCGCAGCTTCGTGCCTAACCCCGGCCTGTCCGGCAGCATCAGATGCCCCCCGACCACCTGGATGCGGTCCTCCACCACCTCGTCGTACCAGCCGTCGATATAACCGCGCACCATCTCCATGATCAGGCCGTTCGGCGCGTTGAGCATCATGTGGGTCGCCGCCCAAAGCGCCACCGGGCCGATCGTGTCGTGGCAGGTGAAGGGCAGCATCGCCGTGTCGGCCATGGCCGCGACCTTGCGGCCCTCGGTCAGGCCGCCGCCCCAGGACAGGTCCATCATGACGATGTCGGTCGCCGCCTTATCGATCCAGGGGCGGAAGCCGAAACGGGTGAAGACGCGCTCGCTCTGGCAGATCGGCACAGACGTCTCGGCCTTCAGCCGCACGAAGGCATCGACATTGTCGGGCGGCATGATTTCTTCCAGCCACATCACGTCGAGCGGCTCCAGCGCCTTAGCGATCTTCACCGAGGACGGCAGGTCCCAGCGGCAGTGGCCCTCGATGGCGATCTGCATCCGGTCGCCAACAGCGCGGCGGATGTCTTCGACGATGGCCACGCCGGCTCTCAAATCGTCGTTGGAGATGCCGAGTCCGCGCGTGCCGGCGGCCGTCCTGGCACCCCACACCATTGTGTCGCCGCGCTCGTTGCCGGGGCCGCCGAGCCCGGTGCCGAACTGGTCGAAGGGCCAGATCTTCATAGCCGATATGCCCTGCTTCAGCAGATCCTCAGCCAGTTCGCCGGCCTTGCCGGTCAGCCAGGCGTCGAGGTCGCCCGCATGCCGGCCCGCGCCGACGCAGGTGTTGTAGACGCGGATGCGGTCGCGGCTGCGGCCGCCGAGCATGATGTAGACCGGCAGGCCGGCGATCTGGCCAAGCAGGTCCCACAGCGCCACGTCGAGCGCCGAGATGGCCCGCATCTCCGCGCCCATGACGCCGCAGAAATTGGTCAGCGCGAACATGTTCTGCCAATGGTTCTCGATGTCACGCGGGTCGCGGCCGACCAGCAGCGGCGCGTAGACATCATGCACGATCGAGGCGACGGCACGCGGCAGGTAATAGGTCTCGCCAATGCCGGAGAGACCGGTGTCGGTGTGGACGCGCACCCACAGATTGTTGGGCAGCGCCTGCCGCGCCTTCGGGTTCTGCTTCTGCCACTCCGCAGCCGGCAGCGCCTCGAACCAGATGGTTTCTATCTTGATGATCTTCACCTTCCCCTCCCTCCCTGCGCCTGATCTCGTCCCGGCAAGTCTGCACCGTTTCGGGATGATGCGTTATCCCTTCACCGATCCGGCGGTCAGGCCGCGCAGCATGTGTATCGCCATGTAGAAAGCACGGGCAGCACCGAAAACACCACGCCGGCCTGCAGAACAGCATGTCGAACTGCGTCATCGGCGGCGCGATTCCGAGAGAGGCTGCACGAATGTCGCCGTCGACGATCAGCTTCGGGAAAGACGCGTTGCGCCGAGAACTGTTTATTGTTTACAATCCAAGCGTAAGGTCCAGGACGGGCGCATGTCAAGGCAACAGGGATCACCAGGCAGGGCAGTCGCTTGAAAGGTCTACCCCCACCCCTAACCCCTCCCCGCAAGGGAAAGGGGGACTTGCCGTCTCCGCCAGGCGCCAATCGTCGACGGTTTTGCTCAGCGTGGCGGCCACAAAGTCCCCCTCCCCCTTGCGGGGAGGGGTTAGGGGTTCTTCCTTCAAGCGATTGTCCTGGATCACCAAGTCGAAGAAACGCGGCCGCTCGCTCGCAGGATGGCAAGCAGCCTGTCCTTGGCGCGGTTGATGTGGGTTTCGATGGTCTCCTGGGCGAGCGCCATGTCGCCGCCACGGATCACGCCGAGCAGGTGCACATGGTCGCGGTGCCAGCTGTCCGGATAGTCGTCGGGCAGCGCGTCGCGCAGCATCAAGAACATCATCAGTTGCGAGCGCAGCGTCTCCCAGGCGCGGTAGAGCCGCCAGTTGCCGGCGGCGCGGAAGATCGCGTCGTGGAAGTCGATGTCGAGTTCGGCCACCAGCCGCCGCGACATGTCGGCGCGAGGGGTGGCGCGAAAACGGTCGAGCACCGCCTCGATCTCCGCCAGTTCCCGGGCGCCGGCCTTGCGGCTCGCCTGCTCTATCGCCAGCCGCTCAAGCGCGAGGCGCAGGCTGTAGATTTCCTCGACGTCGTCCTGCGAGACCTGCCCGACGGTGGCGCCGCGATGCGCCTCGTGGACGACCAGCCCCTCCTGCTGGAGGCGGAAGATCGCTTGCCGCACCGGCCCCCGGCTGACCTTGAGGGAAGCCGCCAGATCCTCCTCGATCAGCCGCGCGCCGGGACGGATTTTTCCGGACAGGATGGCGTTGCGGATGGCGTCGACCACGTCGTCGGTCAGCACCCGGCGCGGCGTCGGCGCGAAATCGAAGGAATCGTCGCTCATCGGCAAATGGATACAGTCAACAATAGGGCGTGTCGCGCCCAATCGTTTTCATCCTCCCGGCGGCGGTTTGGGTCAAGGTCGAGGGCGTCGTCGCAGGCCGGGCTGGTGGCCCGGACAAGACAAAGCCCGATGGGTCCGAAGGACGCCCAAACCGGCCCGGCAGAATGGAAACGATTGGGCGCGGCGCGCTCTAAACAACCGCCAGCCTCTGCTGGAGGATGACAGAAGAGAGAACCAATGCGCATCCTGAAAGTGAATACCTATGCCCCCGACACGGCGCTCTACCAGGCGTTCGGACCGGACGTGGTCTTCGACATCCACCGCTCGGGCGCGGAAGCGACGGAGCCGCCGTCGCTGGAACGCTGCCGCGCCGCCGACGCCGTGATCAACTGCGCCGCGACCTTGCAGATCGGCGTTCCGGTCGAGGCGTTCGACCGTTGCAAGATCGTGGTGCGCGAGGGCGTCGGCTACGACACCCTCGACCTCGCCGGCTGGGGCGCGCGCGGCGTGCCGGTCTGCAACGTGCCCGACTACGGCACCACCGAAGTCGCCGACCACGCGCTGGCACTGCTTTTGTCGCTGACGCGCGGCACAAGCAGTTACCAGGAAGCGGTGCGTGACCGGACCGACGGCTGGCACTACGCCGCGGCGCCGCTGGTGCGCCGCCTGCGCGGCCAGACCTTTGCCGTGCTCGGCCTCGGGAGGATAGGCCTAGCGACCGCGCGCCGCGCCGCCGCCTTCGACATGAAGGTGATCTTCTATGATCCCTACCTGCCGAACGGCGCGGAACTCGCCGTCGGCTACGAGCGGGTGCGCAGCCTCGACGAGGTCATGGCTCGCACGGACATTCTTTCCGTGCACACGCCGCTCACCGACGAGACGCGCGGCATGGTCGGCGAAAAACTGCTCGCCAAGGCAAAACCCGACCTGATCGTCATCAACACGGCGCGCGGGCCGATCATTGACCTCGACGCGCTGACGGAAGCGTTGAAGGCCGGCCGCATCGCCGGTGCCGGCCTCGACGTGCTGCCCCGCGAGCCGGCCGATCCGGAACACCCCCTTGTCAAGGCATGGCGGGCGCGCGAGGCCTGGACCGAAGGCAAACTATCGCTCACCCCGCATTCGGCGTTCTACAGCCCGTCGGCGCTCGATGACATGCAGCGCAAGGCGATCGAGGTCATCGTCACCTATCTCAACGAGGGTGTGTTGATGAACTGCGTCAACCTGGAGCATCTGCGGCAGAAACCGCGCCCCGCATGAGCGTCGGGGCCTCGCCTCCGGCCACAGCGTACTGCCCAGCCAGTCCGCAAGGCCGGCGGTAGGCCGTTGCGACTCACCTACGGGCCGGTTCACCAGGGATAGCGCTGGTTTGGCGCATTGAAGCGCAATTAGATGCCGATCCGTTGCATAGTAACCGTCCGGTCGTTCCAAAAACCCTGTTGGCGCTTCAAACACCCAAAATTAGACGATATTTCTGGTGTTTCGACCTCTTCTGTGATCTTGCGTTCTCTCCGTCGTTTGGCTCAAACAGGTACTCGGGGTTAGCCGCGAGGCGTCATGGGACCTGGAAATGCGCGAGTCGAATTCGCTCCTTGAACTCTTCCCCAGGCGCACGCTCGGCCGCGAGGGCGGCCCCCTTTATCGGCAATTGGCCGATATACTGCGCCGGCCCATCATCGACGGAGCGCTGGCGGTCGGCGAGGAACTGCCGAAGGAGGCAAGCATCGCCGACCATTTCGGCGTTAGCCTGATCACCGTTCGGCATGCGCTGCGGGACCTCGAAGGCAGCGGCCTGATCCGCAAGCGGTCGGCCAAGCCGGCCGTCGTGGCGGCCCGCGAGACCGAGACCGGTGTCGCATGGCACATGGCGAGTTTCACCGATATCGCCGCTTATGCGCGGGACGCCTCGCTTGATGTTGTGTCGTACCGCAGAGAGGCGTCACCTCTGCTTCAGCATTATTTCAGCGCGCGCAAAGGCGAGGCCGGCTATTGCCTTCGCTCGGTGCTCAAGGCGGGCGACGAGAAAAAAGCCTACGTCACGACCTATTTTCCGGCCGAGATCGGCGAAAGACTCAACCGCCGCGATTTCACCGACGTGCTGATCTTCGACACCGTGCAGCGCAAGATCGGGCTGCGGCTGGCGGTGGCGCATATGACCGTGCGCGCCGAGGTAGCGGACGAAAACACCGCCGAAGCGCTCGAAGTCGAACCGGGCTCGGCGCTGCTGACGGTCGAGATGCTCTACCAGGCGGCGGACGGCCGCAACGTCGAGCTTTCGGTCGCCCGCCACCCGGCCGACCGGTTCTCGATCACCTATGACGCGCCGAACGACCGGGGCTAGCACCGGATTGCAGGCGACGCGTCCACGGCCTGTCATGCGGAGACGGCTCTGTCTATGATGACCTGAGGCAGGACACGGCGATGGCGGGCAAACCGGACAACGGCGACAGGAAGACGAGCGAACGGCTCGGCGTGCGCGAGATCGCGAAACGCGTCGGCGTCGCGCCGATGACGGTGTCGCGCGTGCTTTCCAATCCCGACATGGTGTCGGCCGAAACGCGCGCCAAGGTTTTGCAGGCAATCGAGGAAGCCGGCTTCGTGCCCAATCGGCTCGCCTCCTCTATGCGCGGCAACGGCCGCATGGTCGGCACCGTGGTGCCGCCGCTGATCAATTCCGGCATCGCCGAGCAGGTGCAGGGCATGTCGGACGAGTGCCACGAAGGCGGCTATTCGATGCTGCTGGTGCAGGGTGAATTCACGCAGGATGCCGAGGAAAAGGCGATCCGCACCCTCCTCGGCTGGCGTCCGTCCGGCATGATCCTGCAAAGTTTCGTGCAGAGCGAGACGGCCCGCGCCCTGTTGCTTTCCAGCGGCGCGCCGGTGGTGGAGATTTCGGAGATCAAGGGCCGCAAGCCGCTCGACATGGTGGTCGGCGTCTCCAACTTCGAGACCGCCTATGCCATGACCATGCATCTCGCCGCCAAGGGCTACAAACGCATCGGCTTCGTCTCGACGCCGATCCACGGCAACGACCGCCTGCAGCAGCGCCGCACTGGCTACCACGCCGCGCTCACCGAACTCGGTTTTGAGAACCACAGCGACATGGAGGTCGAGGTGCCGATCACCGCCCAGGGCGGCGCCGAGGCGCTGATCGCCCTCACCGACCGGCACGCCGACATCGACGCCATCTTCTTTTCCAGCGACACGCTGGCCGTCGGCGCCGTCCAGGAATGCCACCGCCGGCGCTGGGCCGTACCGGAGCGCATTGCGATTGCCGGCTATGGCGACATGGACCTCGCCGCGCAACTGGTGCCATCGCTCACCACCGTAAAAGTCAACCGCTACGAGATGGGCCGCCGCGCCGTGCGGCAACTGCTGGCGCGGCTTGCCGGCGACGCCAAGGTGCCGACGATCACCAGCCTCGGATTCGAGATCGTCGACAGGGAGAGTGCCTAGGACGGCATGCCTGAAATTGCATCCCTATGAAATCACTTGAAGGCCAAGTGATACCGGTGGCTGTCAAGCGTAACCTTCCCTCGATATCAGAACGCCAAAACACCTTTATCGCCAAACGCAGGACGCATGGCGTTAAAATTCCCCGACAAAGGCTTGTCCGGCGGTCATGACGTATCCATTCGCCCCGTGGCGCAGAGGGCGATTGCGTACTGAGACGTCACGAGACCGACCCATCCGATCGCAGGCGCGCGCCGCGCATGGCGCTCGCCCTGCCCGCCGCGAAACAGCCGGCCAGCAAGACCCTGCCAGCAGCCGAAAAATGCGGCCAGCGCACGCAAGCAGCGCGCGAGCCGCAACGCCTCGGCGTAACCGTCGAAATCCGGCGCATGGACTTTCACGGGAGGCAAGGCAAGCACACCGCCGACCCGCCGGATGGCAAATTCCCGCGCGACGGCCTCGGCATGCCGCATGAGCGGCAGCAGCAAGATGCGGAGAAAGAATGGCTGAACGCAAAGAAGCTCGGCCAAAACCGCCAGCCGAAGCAGCACGATCGCGATCCTCGTCAGCCTTTTCCGATCCTCCTCGACCTCACCGCTGCTCATTGCGTCCTCCGTTCAAGGCACCATAACAGAGCGTGGACAAAAAGCAAGGATATTATTCCTATACCTCGCTCGGCTATCCAATCAGCGCAGACGACCTGCGAAGCGGCAGGAATCAGATGCGATATGTATCGTTCGAATGAAAAGGGTTATGGCCCGGCCTAACTTAGTCGGCTAATCGACTCCTTCGCAGGCTGAGTTGAGGGATGGCCCTGCCTGGTGGTAAAAACGTCAAAGAATTGGCCGACTCTACGCCTTCTCCCTGGTCCCCAGCCTTTTCTCCCATCCCTCCGCATGCACATTCAGATAGGCATGCGGGTCGTAGGGATGCTCTTTGATCGCATCGAGGTTCAGATCAATGCCCAAGCCCGGCCCATCTGGCAGCGACAGGTGCCCGTTCGACGCATCGACGGTCGGATGCCAGGTGACGAGGTCGCGCGTCCACGGGTCGTTGAAGGCGTCGAAATGCTCCTGGATCAGAAAGTTCGGCACCGCCGCCGCCAGTTGCAGGCAGACCGCCGTCGCCACCGGACCGCCACTCTGGTGCGGCGCTATGTGGCTGCCATGGGCGAAGGCCAGGTTTGCTACCTGCATGGAGGGTACGATGCCGCCCAGCGACATCGGCTCCGGCTGAAAAATGTTGACGCCGCCGCCAGCGGCCAGGCTGTAGAACTGGCCGACCGTGTCGTACATCTCGCCGGTCGCCACCGGGATTGGCGAGCGATGCGCCACCTCACGCACCGTCTCCTGCCGGTCGCGCGAGGTCGGCTCCTCCCACCAGTAGATGTCGAGGTCGGCAAATTTCTGCGCCGCCTGCAAGGCCGCGATCTCGGTGAAGCGGGCATGCACGTCGATCAGGATCCGCGTGTCCGCCGGCAGCTTGTCGCGCAGCGTCCGACAGATGTCGTAGGAAAGGTCCAGTTCCTCGCGCGAGATGAAACCCTGAGCGGTGCCGAACGGGTCGAGCTTGAACGCCTTGAAGCCTTTCGCAAGCACCCCCTTCGCCGCTTCGACAAAGGTTTCGGGCGTGCGCTCGGTGCGGTACCAGCCATTGGCGTAGCCCAGCACCGTGTCGCGCACCTGCCCGCCCAGCAGTTGATGGATCGGCACGCCGAGGCTCTTTCCCAGAATGTCCCAGCACGCGACCTCGACCGCCGCGATCACGGTGCGGTGGATATGGCCGCCGTCGAGCGAGACACTGTCCAGCATACGCTTCGACAGCGCGTTGATGCGGCGCGGATCCTGGCCGATGGCGAGGTGGTTGAGTTCGTGCACACCGGCCTCGGTGGTTTTGATGAAGCCGTTGAGCGTGCCCTCGCCGATACCGTGGACGCCCTTGTCGGTGTGGACCTTGACGAACAGCCAGTTCTTCCAGCCGGCGCCGACGGTAAAGGTTTCGATCTCGGTGATTTTCATGGGCTCGGAAACCTGTTGCCGTTGCTGACTAGCACGCCGTTCGCGCCGCCGGTCACCGAACGGTCCTCTCGATGGTTGCGACCACCGCCTCCGTCGTCAGCCCGTATCGCGCCTGCAACGTCGGCACCGCGCCGCATTCGATAAAACGGTCCGGCAGGCCGATGCGAGTGACTTTCCGCGATACACCGGCGCCGAACAGCGTCTCGACCACAAGGCTGCCCAGCCCGCCCACGACGACATGGTTTTCCGCCGTCACCACATGGCCGACGCCTGCTGCGAATTCCGCCACCGCCTCGGCGTCGAAGGGTTTTATCGTCGGCACATGCAGCACCGCAACCGACACGCCGCGGCCCGCCAAGACCTCAGCGGCGTCGAGGGCGCGCTCGGTCATGAACCCAGTCGAGACAATCCCGACATCCACACCGTCGCGCAGCTTTCGCGCCTTGCCGATCTGGAACTTGTAACCCGGCTCCAGCACGACTGGAACCGCGCCGCGCAGCAGGCGCATATAAACCGGACCGGGATGGTCGGCCATCGCCTCGGTCGCCGCTTCGATCTCGGTGGCGTCGCAGGGATCGATCACGGTCAGGCCGGGGATCATGCGCATCAGTGCCAGATCCTCGATCGCCTGGTGCGTGCCGCCATAGCCGGTGGTCAGGCCAGGCAGGCCGGCGACGATCTTCACATTCAGATTGGAATGAGCGAGCGCGATGGCGACGAAATCATAGGCGCGGCGGCTGGCGAAGACACCATAGGTCGTGGCGAAGGGCGTCAGCCCGGTGCGCGCCAGACCGGCGGCGACCGCGACAAGATTCTGCTCGGCCATGCCGACATTGAAGAAGCGCTGCGGAAAGGCATCGCGAAACGGCAGGATGTCGGTGTATTTGCCGAGATCGGCGGTGAGCCCGACAATCTCCGGCCGCGCCGCGCCCAGCCGCGCCAGCGCGCGGCCGAACGGCGCCTCGACCGTCCCACGTTCGCGCGCGGCCGCCTCGTTCTCGCCCATGGCAAGCGTGCGGCCCGCTTCCATCGGTCTGCCGCTCATGCCGCGCCTCCCTGCTCGAAGGCGGCGATGATGCCGTCCCATTCGCTGATATCGACGCGGAAGAAATGCGATTTCTCGCTGTTCTCGATGCGCGGCACACCCTTGCCCGGCAGCGTGCGCAATACGATCGCCTTAGGCCTGCCGTTTTTTTCGCGCGCGCCGGCGAGTGCGGCGACGATCGCCGCCATGTCGTTGCCGTCGATCTCGAACGTCTCCCAGCCGAAGGCGCGCCACTTGTCGGCGACCGGTTCCATGTCGAGCACCACAGGCCCGTCAGCCTGGATGCCGTTGCAGTCGATCAGCGCGACGAGGCGGTCCAGCCGGAAATGGCTGGCCGACATCGCCGCTTCCCAGGTCGATCCCTCCTGCGTCTCGCCGTCCGACAGTTCGACGAAGACGCGTGCGTCCGACTGGCGGACGCCGAGGCCGAGCGCCTGGCCGACCCCCTGCCCCAGCCCGTGGCCGAGCGAACCGCCGATCATTTCCACGCCGGGCGTGGTGTCGAGCGTCGACATCTCCAGCCGGCTGTCGTCCGCGCCGTAAGTCGGCAGTTCCTCGACCGGGATGATGCCCGCCTCCGCGAGTGCCGCCCACAGCGCGATCGAATAGTGGCCGGTCGACAGAAGGAAACGGTCGCGGTTCGCCCAGCCGAGATTTTCCGGATCGTAGCGCAGCTCATGAAAATAGAGCGCCGCCAGCAGATCGGCGATGCCCAGGCCCTGGCCGATGTATCCGGCCCCCTGGCCGCGCGCCATAGTCAGCATGTGGCGGCGCAGTTTTGTCGCCTTCAGCCGGAGCGCGCCGACGTCCGCCTCGCCGGGGGGAGAATTTCGCAGCATCTCCCTTCAGTCCTTGTCCAGGCCGCCGGACATGTTGAGCCGTTCGGCGGTCATGTAGGCGGGGGCGTCGAGCGCCAGCCAGACCACCGCCTCGGCGACTTCCGCGATCTCGGCGCGGCGGCCGAGCGGGATGCGGCGTGTGCGCTCGTCGAGGAAAGCCTGGATGTCATTGCGGCCGTTGACGCGGGCGAGATCGATCTCGGTCGAGCGCTGCATCTCGGTGTCCATCATGCCCGGCGCCAGGCTGTTGACCAGCACGCCATAGGGCGCCAGCGCCACGGCGGCGGCGCGGGTGATGGAATCGACGCCCGCCTTGCTCGCCGTGTAGGCCGTGTAGTCTGGCAGCGCCATGCGCGAACCTGGCGAGGTGATGTTGACGATGCGGCCCGAGCGCTGGTCGCGCATCACGCGCCCCGCCGCCTTGCAAGCCATGGCGAGCGCCGTGACGTTGAGCGCCAGCGTGCGGGTCCAGGCCTTATGCGTGGCTTCCAAGAACGGCTCGATCACGCCATAGCCGGCATTGTTGACCAGGATGTCGATGCCGCCCCAGCGCTCCACCACCTTGTGCACCGCCGCCTCCGGCGCGCCCTCCTGCGTGAAGTCTCCGACGATTTCTTCCGCCTCGACGCCGTGCGCGCGGATCATCTTCGCCGTTTCGGCCGTGCCGGCGGCATTGATGTCGGCAATTGCGACGTTGCAGCCGCGCGCCGCCAGTTGCACGGCCACCTCTCGGCCGAGGCCGCCGGCAGCCCCGGTGACCAGCGCGCGGCCTCGCGACGCGATGTTTTCGGTGATCGACAAACCATCCTCCCAGCGGTCTTTTTGCTCTTGTTACCGGTACCATAGATGCCTGTCAACGACCCCTGTCCGCGTTGCATTCGAGACCAAGTCCCGTATCTGGCTTACAGTGGGACAGATACTATAATCCGCCGCCAGACTGTGGCCGGCCCCTCTAGACATGATCAAATGCGCGACCTCCAGTCGGTGACACCATCAAAAATCCAAGCACTTAAAAATTATAATAGCATTATATCTTGACTTTCTACCGGCGCGCCTACACGCTCCGCCAACCCGTCGCAGCCGCATGGGAGTCGAGTTTGAAAACGCGGGCGCCGGGCGAAATTGACTTTGGATTTTGGTACCGGTAACAATACAATGTATTGCCCGGCAAGGCGGCGAAGTCCGCCGAGGGCGTCGAGGAAACGCAGGAGGAGAACCATGCGACTGAAGACTTTGTGCGCCGGTTTCGCGGCGCTTGCCGCGGCGGTCGCGGCCATAGGTACGGCGCCGGCCGTGGCCCAGGACAAAAAACCCTACGTCATCTATCTCTCGAACAATTTCGTCGGCAACGACTGGCGCCAGCAGATGCAGCGTGTCGCCCAGGTTTCGGTCGACAAGGGGCCGCTTAAGGGCCGCGTCGAGCTGCATATCGAGGTAGCCGAAGGCACCGTGCAGGCGCAGATCAATTCGCTGAACAACATCATCCGCGCCAAGCCGGACGCCATCCTCGTCGATGCCGCCTCCGATTCCGCGCTCAACCCGACCATAAAGAAGGCCTGCGACGCCGGCATCGTCGTCATCAGCTTCGACCAGGTGGTCACCGAGCCCTGCGCGCTGACGCTCGCCTCCAACTGGGAGCGCATCCCGGCCGTCATGGCCGAATGGATGGCTGTTCAGCTCGGCGGCAAGGGCAATGTGCTGCTCGACCGCGGCCTGGCCGGCGCGCCGATCTCGGCACAATTGCAGGAAGGCTACCAGAAGGTGCTCGCCAACTATCCCGACATCAAGGTGGTCGGCGAATACAATGGCGAATACGCGCTCGGCCCGGAACAGGCCGGCGTCGCGGCCCTTCTCGCGGCCAATCCGCAGGTCGACGGCATCCTGACCCAGGGCTACGGGTCCGGAGCGATCCAGGCGCTGAAGGACGCCGGCCGTCCGATGGTTCCGGTGGTCGGCTTCTCCTACAACGTCGCCGCACTTACCTGCGTCGAGAGCGGTGCAAAATGCATCCTCGGCTCAAACCCGGCCTATCTGTCGTCGGAGGCGATCAAGCTCGCGGTCGAAATCCTCGACACCGGCAAGAAGCCGGAGAACCGTTCGATCGAGGTCGAGGGCGATTTCGTCACCACGACGCCGTTCGAAAGCAAGCTGTTCCCCGGCACCAAGATGCAGACCATCGAGGTCGGCAAGAACGCCTTCCCCGACCAGGCGCCCGGCCTGACGCTGCCGATCACGCCGGACTGGGTGGAGATCACCGCCGCGGAAGCCGCCGGAACGAAGTAATCCAGGTTGCGGACAAAACCTCCCGGCATGACAATGCCGGGAGGTTTTTCGTAACTCCGTTCGGTTCGAGCACAGTCATGGACCTCGTCGTCGCAACCGGCCTGTCGAAGCGCTATGGCGGCATCGTCGCGCTGAGCGAGGCCGCGTTCAGCGCGCGCGCCGGCGAGGTGCATGCGCTGCTCGGCGAGAACGGCGCCGGTAAGAGCACCTTCATCCAGATCCTGTCCGGCGCGGTGCGCCACGACGGCGGCACGCTTCTCGTCGACGGCCAGGATTATCACCCGGCCAATCCCGATGCAGCGCAGGCGCGCGGCATCGCCGCCGTGTTCCAGGAACTGTCGCTCATTCCCGATCTCAGCGTCGAACAGAACATCTGGTTTCGCCGCGAGCCGCGCACGCTGGTCGGCATGGTCGACCGTACGGCGCTGCGGCGCAAGACGCTGGACCTGCTCGGCAAATACGATTTTCCCGCGCTCCGCCCCGATCAGGAAATGCGCCGCCTGACGCTAGCCGAACGGCAGATCGTCGAGATCGCAAAGGGGCTCGCGAAAGAGCCGCGCGTGCTCATCCTCGACGAGGCGACCTCCGCCCTGCCCGCCCGCGAGGCAGAGTGGCTGCTGAAGCTGACGCGGTGGCTGGCGGACGAGGGGCGGCTGGTGATCTTCATCTCGCACCGCATGGCAGAGGTGCGCGCCATTGCCGACCGCCTCACCATATTTCGCAACGGCCGCACCGTCGCCGCGCATGACGCCGGCGCGGTCTCCGACGGCGAGATCGTCACGCAAATGATCGGCCGCAATCTCGACCGCCTCTATCCAGAGCGCGTGCCGACCGCCACCGACCGCATCGCGCTTCGCGTCGACGGTCTGTCGAGCGGCCGGCTCTCCCGCGTCAGTTTTTCGCTGCGCGAAGGCGAGGTGCTGGGCGTCGGCGGCCTGCAAGGCCACGGCCAGCGTGAACTGTTCCAGGCACTGTTCGGGGCGGCCAAGGCGAGCGGCGGCATCGAGCTCTGGGGCAAGCCCGCCGCGATCAGCAACCCGCGCGCCGCTCTCACCGGCCGCGACGGCATCGCGCTGGTGCCGGAGGATCGGCGCGGCCAAGGCCTGCTGCTGACCAAAAGCGTGCGCGAGAATCTGACACTGGCCGTCATCAAGCGCTTCACGGAAAAAGGCTTTCTCAGCGCTCGCAAGGAAGAGGCGCTGGTCAGGGAGATGGTCGATTTCCTGCGCATCAAGACGCAGACGCCAGAGCAACTGGCCGGCACGCTGTCGGGCGGCAACCAGCAGAAGGTGATTTTTGGAAAAATGCTGCTCACCGAGGCGCGCGTGCTGCTGCTGTTCGACCCGACGCGTGGCGTCGACGTCGGCACCAAGGGCGAGATCTTCCAACTGATGCGCGACCTCGCGGCGAAGGGCTACGCAATCCTCTTTCACTCCAGCGACATGCCGGAACTGGTCCACGTCGCCGACCGCGTCATGGTGATGCGCAACGGCCGCATCGCCGCAACGCTGGAGGGCGAGCGCATCTCCGAGGAAGGCATTCTGGGCGCCGCCATGCTCGAGAGCGAGGCGGCGTGATGGAGTCGGGTCGTCGTCGAAGGATATGTATTCGGTCTGGCATATCTGCGGAATTGCCGTCAATCAATTGCGTGGAATTTGGCCCGAACCGCACTCCGTCCAACACCCCTCATCCGACCTCGCTTCGCTCGGCCACCTTCTCCCACAAGGGGAGAAGGGGGAGCGTTGCCTTTCCGCCACGGCAAATCCCCAGCGTTGACGATTGGCGGCGAGGCCGGTGCGAAACTCCCCCTTCTCCCCTTGTGGGAGAAGGTGGCCGAGCGAAGCGAGGTCGGATGAGGGGTGCTGGACGGAGTGCGACCGTCCCTCGATGTGACTACCCTGCCCCGATAGGGACGCATGAGACAAGAGCCTCGTACACTCAGACGTCCGGCAGCGAGGCGCCATGACCCTACTCGCCGAAAAAGCGCTCCCGCAGGCCACCACTGAAAGCTCTACGCGAGACTGGCGCGGCTGGGCGCTCGACCGCGCGCCGTTCCTCGTCGCCTGCCTGATGCTTCTGGTCATCGTCGGCGTCTATGGCTCCTACCAGACCGGCGTGTTCACCCTCGACGAACTCAACCTCGACACGTCGGCGGCCATGACGTTGATGCTGGCCGCCACCGGCCAAACCATTGTGCTGCTGCGCGGCGGCATCGACCTCTCCATCGGCGGCATGATCAGCCTGGGCACCGTGATCGCGGCGACGCGTTTCACCGACGATCCGGCGACCGTGCTGTTCTGGTCGCTCTTCGTGCTGGCGCTGGGAGCGGCCATCGGCGCGCTCAACGGCCTGTTGATCTCGGTGCTCAAGCTCCAGCCCTTTCTGGTCACGCTGGCGACCTGGTCGATCCTCAACGGCACGGCGATGATCATCCTGCCCACCGATGGCGGCAGCGTGCCGGGCTGGTGGCTGGGCTTCGGCTATTTGACGCTGTTCGGCCTCTCCAGCCCGGTGTGGATGCTGCTTTTGCTGCTCCTGTTCTGGTGGTGGTTCCGCTGGACGCGGCTCGGCATCACCATCCAGGCGACCGGCTCGAACGAGAAATCCGCCTTCCTGTCCGGCGTGTCGATCACCCGCATCAACATCCTCACCTATGGGCTGTCCGGCCTGTTCGCTGCGGGCGCGGCGCTCTACCTCACCACCCAGACCGGCGCCGGCTCGCCCACCATCGGCAAGGACTATATCCTGCCGTCCGTCGCGGCGGCGGTGATCGGCGGCGTCAGCCTTTTCGGCGGGCGGGGGCATCTGGCGGGCACGCTGGTTGGTGCCTTCATCCTCACCCTGATCGGCAATCTGGTGTTCGTGCTCAAAATCTCCAGCTACTGGCAGCCGGTCGCCTCGGGCGTCATCCTGCTGCTTTCGGTGCTGGCCAGCTCGCTTGCCGAAAAGGCGGCGCGCGGGAGGTCGGCATGAGTTCCTTCCTCGCCCGCAACCGGCTGATCCTGCTTGCCTATGCCGGCATGGTGCTGCTGCTCGTCGTCACCGCGCTGTTCTCGCCTGGTTTCCTCTCGGCCTCCAACATGCGCTCGACCATCGTGCTGGCAGCCTTCGTCGGCATCGTCGCGCTCGGCCAGACTTTTGTCATTATCGGCGGCGGCATCGACCTGTCGGTGCCCTGGGTGCTGAATTCGGCGGCGATCATCATGGCGCTGCTCTGCGCCGGCCAGGATTTGCCGCTGGTCTGGGTCGCGCCGCTGGTGCTCGCTGCCGGCGCCATGATCGGCCTGATCAACGGCCTCGGCGTCGCGCAGTTCGGCGTGCCGCCGATCATCATGACGCTCGCCACCAACGTCATCCTGCAGGGCCTGATCCTGGTCGTCACCGGCGGCTCGCCCAGCCCGGCGGCACCTGCTGTGATCAAATTCCTGTCGGTCGGCAGGCTTGGGCCGATCCCGGTCATCGCCGTGATCTGGCTGGCGCTAACGCTGATCGCCACGCTGCTGCTCTCCAAGGCGGCGTTCGGCCGTCACCTCTACGCGCTCGGCACCAGCGCCACGGTCGCGGAATTCTCCGGCGTTGCGACGGCGCGCACGACCGTGCTCACCTACGTCATTTCCGGCACCACGGCGGCACTCGCCGGCATGCTGCTCACCGGCTATTCGGGCGTCGCCTATCTCGGCATGGGCGATGCCTATCTGTTCACCTCCATCGCCGCGGTGGCGATCGGCGGCGCATCCATCCTCGGCGGCAGTGGCCACTATCTCGGCACGGTGGCCGGCGCCATGGTGCTGACCATCCTGACCGGGCTGCTGCCCGCGCTCAACCTGTCGAGCGGCGCGCTGCTGGTCGTCTACGGCGCGGTCATCCTGATCACCGTTTCGCTTGGCAGCGAGGCATTCGCCGGCCTCGCCGGCACGCTGCGCAGATCCACCCGCAAGACATGAGGGGCTGAAGAATGGTCGAGATCACCTGCGTTGTCGATGCGAAAGCCGAACTCGGCGAAGGCACGCTGTGGGACCCGAAGGCCGGCGTGCTCTGGTGGATCGACATCTGGAGCAGGCACATCCACCGCTACGATCCGGCGACCGGCCGCAACGACACCTTCGAGACCCCTGAATATTTGGGCTGCATTGGCCTGCGCGAGAAGGGCGGGCTGGTGCTCACCATGACCGACGGCTTTCACTTCTTCGACCCCGACACAGGCACGTTCGAGGCGATCGCCGACCCGGAAGCCGACATGCCGGACACCCGCTTCAACGACGGCAAGCCGGACCGGCAGGGCCGCTTCTGGTCGGGCTCGATGTTCGAGGTGCCGGGCCGCAAGGTCGAGTTCGTCGGCTCGCTTTACCGCATGGATGCCGACCTTTCGGTACACAGGATGATCGAGGGCGTCGGATGCTCGAATGGCCTCGCCTTCAGCCCCGACAGCAAGACCATGTATTTCTCCGACAGCTATTCCGGCCGCGTCGATGCCTACGATTTCGATCCGATCACGGGCGACATCGAGAACCGCCGCACCTTCATCGACATGACGGTCACCGGCGGCGTCGCCGACGGCGCGACCGTCGACGCCGAGGGCTGCTACTGGGTCACCATCCCGGTCACGTCAAAAGTCTGCCGCTACGATCCCGACGGAAAACTGATGCAGACCGTGGTGCTGCCCACCGACCTGCCGACCTGCTGCGAGTTCGGAGGCACGGATCTTGACGTGCTCTACGTCACCACAGCCGTGCTGAAACGGCCCGCCGAGCATTTCGCCGGCCAGAAGAACCCTGGCGGCCTGTTCGCGCTGGACGTGGGCGTGAAGGGGCTGACGCTGCCGGCGTTCAAGGGGTGAGGTCGTCGGCGTCGATCGGACGCGCTATCGAAACGGGACGACGATGCTGGCAATCGTGCGAAACAGCCTGTTCAGGCGAGCGGATTCGCCTTGACCGTCTGCGCCGCCCCTCACTGTCCTGTCGGACATCTCTCCCCGTAAACGGGGAGAGAGACGCCGTCCGCATCGGTTTCGCCAATCACCAACCTTGGAGATTGGCGAAAACGGCGAAGCTTGGTCTCTCTCCCCGTTTACGGGGAGAGATGTCCGACAGGACAGTGAGGGGCGACGCAGACGGTCGAGGAAATGACCGTTGACATGATATATGAGTCACCCAAGTCGAGCCGCAAGATTGACCCGGCTTCGGTCGGCTAAACCTACTTCTGCAGCACCTCCGCCACGAACTGCTGGATGAAATACCCCTTGTAGGCGCCCGGCAGCCACGGCCGGCCGTTCTTCTGCCGCTGCTCCTCCGGGATCAGCGCGTTCTCGCCCGAAACATCGACGCGCGCGAGGTAGCTGCCGATGGTGGCGTTGAGCTGCTTCTGCACGTCGGGCTCGATCAGGTAGGCGATGAACAGCATCGCCGCCGCCTTGTGTTTGGCGTTGGCGGGGATGCCGAGGCTGTCGCCGCCGCCCGGCATGCCGAGTTCAGGCACGTAGAGTTTCGCGCGCTTGAACAGCGTGCCCTTGGACAGCGAGACCGCCGTGTCGTCGTCCCAGGCGGCGGCCATCAGCACCTCGCCCTGGTTCACGCGGTCGATGGAATCGTTGTTCGACGCCGTGATGGTGAATTTTTCTTCATTGGCGTTGAACCACTCCCAGACCTTGCCCCAGTCGGCGACTTTTTCCTGCTTCATCTCGGTGTCGCCGGCATATTTGTCCTGATCGCCCAAGATATTGACGATCGCCGCCTGCACGAAAGCCTGGCCGGAGCCGCCCTTGGATGGGTCGTTGAAGGCGAACTGCGCGGGATTGGCGTCCAGCCAGGTCGTGAACTCGGCCCATGTCTGCGGCGGGGTCGGCACCTTCTCCGGGTCGTAGACGAAGCCGGTCTGGTTGCGGTAGACGGGGACGAGGTAGCCGTTGGTCGCATAGCCCTCCTGTTCCTTCGACAGTTTCGGATCGAGCTTGTCCGAGCCGGGGATGACGCCGACCAGCGGCCCATAGAGCGCCTTGGCGTCGAGCAGCGATTTCAGCTCCACGCCGCCAATCAGCAGCGCGTCGATGGTTCCCTCCGCGCTAGGGGCCTCCGACACCACCTTGCCGATGGTGGCGGTACGGTCGCCGGTGACGACGTCGACCTTGATGCCATACTTGGCCTCGAAATCCTTGGCGGCGGTGCGCCAGAATTCCTCGCCCCACCAGGCATAGAAGGTGGCTTGCCCCTCCGCCTTGGCCGCCTCGACAACCTTGTCCCATGGCGTCTTCAACAGATCATCCGCAGCGGAAGCCGGGTGGAAAGTGCTCAAGAGGCCGGCGAGCCCCATGATCGCCGATAGGAATACACGTCTGGTCGTCATGACATTCGTCTCCCTGGTTGCGGTCGGCGCCTCGGCGCGTCCCGATGTCAAAGTTTTCCGAAAGCCGACGAGAGATACTCCGTCTTCAGGTAGCGTTCGGCGATGAGAAGAAGCGCGATGCTGGGCACCATCAGCACGATGGACACCACGGCGGCGTTGGTGCGCACAAAATGGTAGCCGAGATAATCGAACAGCACAGTCGGTATGGTCTGGAAGGTCGGCGTGCCGATCACGAAGGTGAGGTTGAATTCTTCCAGGCTGGTGATGAAGGTGAACACCGACCCCGCCATCAGGCCTGGCAGCACCATCGGCACCAGTATGTGGCGCACCAGTTCCAGCCGGCCGGCACCGAGGTTGCGTGCGGCGTCGATGACATCCTGCGGGATCGCCTCGAAGGCAGTTGCCAAAATCCGCAGCATATAGGGCATCGAGAGCAGCGTGTGGCCAAGCACGAGGCCGAGAAAGGTCTGCGCCAGCCCGAAGGTCTGGAAAGTGCGGCTCAGGAACATGGCGATCACCATCGCCGGCAGCACAATCGGCAGCAGGATCAGCAGCCGCAGCGCCTCCTTGCCGGGAAAGGACAGCCGGCCGATGGCATAGGCGGTGGGCAGCGACAGGATGAAGGAGAGCAGCGTCACCACCGGCGCCAGGATAAAGCTGGTCGCCATCGCCTTGCCGATCTCGGAGAAGGTGAAGACGTATTCCCACTGCGCCAGCGAAAAGCTCGGGGGCAGCACGGCCGGCGGCGACCACGGGTCGTCCGGGTTCACCAGCGACCACATGACGGCCATAAACAGCGGCACCGCCGTCCAGACCAGCAGCAGCGCCACGATCAGGCCGACGAGGAAGCCTTTCAGGCCGATCCGGCGACGCCTGTAAGGCGGCGGAATGGTGAGAGCCATGTCGGTCATCGGCCGATCTCTGCCACGGCGCGGGCTGCACGCGCATAGATGGCGACGAACAGCAGCGAGGCGAAGGTGATGACCACGCCGATACAGGCGGCCGCGCCCCATTGCTGCAGCGTGAAGGCTTCCGTGTACATCAGCACCGACAGCGACGAGGGATAGACAGGGCCGGCCACCTTAGTGATCGCGTAGTCGCCGAAGGTCAGGATGAACACCAGCACGACCGCGATCAGGATGCCCGGCGCCGACAGCGGCAGGATGACGTGCCGGATCACCCGCCAGGGGCTGGCGCCGAGATTGCGCGCCGCGTCCTCGATGTCGGTCTGGATCGATTCCAGCGTCGCCGACAGGATCAGCAACTGGAACGGCAGGTTCTTCCATATCTGGATGATGAGAACGTTCCAGCCGAACTTGTCGTTCAGCATGCGCAGCGGACGGTCGATGATGCCGAGGCCGAGCAGGGTGCTGTTGAGAATACCGTGGAAGGCCAGAACGTTGAGGATGAGGAACGCCGCAACCAGCGCCGGCACGAACAGCGGGATTTTGATGATCGAGCCGATTAACTGCGTGCCGAAGCGGCGGCGGCGCAGAAACAGCGCCAGCGGATAGGAGAAGATCAGAGTTCCGAAGGCGCTGCCGACACCAACCTTCAGCGAGAACAGGAAGGAATCGATGAAGGTGCGATCGGCGAGCGAAAGCCAATGCTCAAAAGTCAGTTTTGACTCGCCGACCAGCGAATAGAGCCCGACGCTTTGCAGCACGGTCATGGCGATCGCCGCGGCGAGAAACAGGAAGATGAAGCCGGCGCCCGGCAGGATCAGCAGCAAAAGCGTGAGCCGGTCGGTCCGCATGGCGCTCACTCGACCACCCGCACGCGGTCCGAGGGCACCGCGAAATCGAGCATGTCGCCCTCGCGTCCCCTGAAGCCTGTATCGACCTGGGCGCGCAACTGCTGGCCGGCCGCGTCGAGCACAAGTTCGATGAAACTGCCGCAGAAGACTACGCCGCGCACCCTGGCACCGACGATGTTGGCCTCCGCGCCGGGGACAGCGACCCGCATGTCCTCCGGCCGCCAGCTTATCTTGACCGGTCCACCGGCGAGTTTCCGCTCCGGCCCAACCGAAAACCGGCCAATTGGCGTGGTGACGAGGTGGTCGCCAGCGGCCGTGCCCAAGACGATGTTGGCAGCGCCGAGAAAGTCGGCGACGAAGCTGGTGAGCGGCGACCGGTAGAGCGCCTCCGGCGCCCCCACCTGCTCGATCCGACCCTTGTTCATCACCACGATGCGGTCGGAGATCGCCAGCGCCTCGACCTGGTCGTGGGTGACATAGAGCGTGGTGACGCCAAGCCGTTTCTGCAATTCGCGGATTTCCAGACGCACTTTTTCGCGCAGTTTTGCATCCAAGTTCGATAGCGGCTCGTCGAACAGCAAAATGTCCGGCTGGGTGACGATGGCGCGCGCAAGCGCCACCCGCTGCTGCTGGCCGCCGGAAAGCTGTCCGGGACGGCGCGCCTCAAGGCCGCGCAGGCTGACCGTTTCGATCGCCTCGCCGATGCGGCGGGTCTGCTCGACCGCCGGGATCTTTCGCATCTTCAAGCCGAAGGCGATGTTCTCGGCGACCGTCATGTGCGGGAACAGCGCGTAACTCTGGAACACCATGGCGGTGTTGCGCCGATGCGGCGGCACGTCGTTCATGCGCCGCTCGCCGAACAGTATGTCGCCGCTGTCCGGCGCCATGAAGCCGGCAACCATGCGCAGCGTCGTCGTCTTGCCGCAGCCGGAAGGCCCGAGCAGCGTCACCAGCTCGCCCTTGGCTATGTCGAGGTCGACGCCGTCCACGGCGGTGAACCCGCCATAGTGACGAACGACGTTGCGGAGGCGCAAGCCGCTCACGGCTGGAAAACCGGCCTTGCCGGCGCGCGCGTGAAAGCAGGAGCGGATACCGGTCCTGCTACGACCTCGGTTACTTCCACTCCATCATGCGGCATGCGGAAATCCTCAGAAGACCATCGCTTCGAACCCGTCGTTCGGGCGTATCGCATACATTGTTGACTCTACAACATTTATGACAGAATCGACACATAGTAGTTCAAATTTTTGCGCTTCGATGAAGCAGATGCCTCAAGGAAACCAAGTTTCAGTCTTGGCGCTTCAAAGCCCAGCGCGCGGAAAGGACGCTAGAGGCTCGGAGGCAACCCATGGCGGCTCTCGAACGCGCGTCACTCCCGCGAGAACAGACCGCCCTCACCCAGATGCATGTTGGTCATCGTCCGCTCCGCCGAGGTCAGCCGCCAGTCCAGCATCTTTTGCGCATATTTCAGCATGACGGATGCGTAGGCGGGATCGGTGGCCAGGTTGGTCGTCTCGTGCGGATCGGCCTCCAGGTCGAACAGCAGCGGCGGCAAGGCCGCGAAATGTATGTATTTGAACCGCTTGTCGCGGACGACCGCGTAGCAACACTGATCGGACGTGATGCCGAGCATGGTTTCCGGCCGCTGCAGCCGCACATCGCGAAAATCCTGCTCGAAATAGACGGCGTCGCGCCAGTCAGCCGGCTGTTCGCCGCGCAGGAACGGCATCAGTGATGCGCCGTCGCAGGTGCGCGGCACTTTCAGGCCGATCCACTCGAGCACGGTCGGCATGATGTCGATCGCCTGCGTCAGCGCCTCGACCTGGGTGCCGCGCGTGGCATTCGCCTCGGGGCGCGGATCGCGGACGACCAGAGGCAGATGGAACGACTGGTCGAAATAGATCTCCTTGCCCCAGACAAAATGCTCGCCCAGCATCTCGGCGTGGTCGCTGGTGACGATGATCAGTGTGCGGTCATATTGGCCGGTCGTCTTCAGATGCTCGACGATGCGGCCGAGATGGAAATCGACCTCGTTGACCAGTCCGTAATAGGTCGCCCGCATCTGGCGGATTTCCAGCTCGTCGGTGGTCACGATGTTGAGCGGGGTGTGCTCGTCATAGGCGCCGACGCGGTTCAGCCGGCTGATCTCGTAGGCCAGCATCGGATGCTGCGCCGCCTCGGCCTCGTGCGTCGCGGCGCGATGCGGAAACGCGACGTCGGCGGGGTGTACCGCCGCGTTGTAGGGCTCTGGCGCGATCAGCGGCGGATGCGGCCGGAAGAACACGAAATGTGCGAACCACGGTTTCTGCTCGCGCACCAGCAGCCATTTCAGGAACTCGTCAGTGAGATAGGCGGTCTCGCTTTCCTCCGCCGGAAACTCTGTCGGAATATAGCGAAAACCCCTGTCCGCCGGCTTTTCAAAATCCTTCTTCGGACGAAACACGTCGTCGCGGCCATTGGGGAAATCGTAGCCCTTCCGGATGAGTTCGGCGACCCAGTCGCCCATGTCCTCCGGCAAATGGAGGGGCGCGCGAAAACCAGGCAGCACACCCTCGTCATAGGCGGTCAGCGCCGGATCGTTCGGGTGTTTTCCGCGCGGATCGACCGAGTTGTCGGTGTAGCCGAACAACGACGGGTCGTATCCCGCCTTGCGCGCCTCCAGCGCGATGTTGGTGTGGCGGGCGTCCAGCGGCGTGCCGTTCTTGCCCGAGCGGTGGTTCATCAGATAGAGGCCGGTCAAGAGGCTGGTGCGCGACGGGCCGCAGGGGGTGCACTGGCCGAAATGGTTGCGGAACAACACGCCCTCGCGCGCCAGCGCGTCGAGGTTTGGCGTCTTCACGTTGGGATGTCCGAGCGAGGAGATGCAATCGGCCCGCCATTGGTCGGCGCAGATCAGAAGAATGTTCGGCTTTTCGCTCATGTCGCCCCTTGTTCCTCCCGGCTGCCGCCGCACCATAGCCCGGACCGCGCCGCGCAAGGATGCCCTGCCCTCATGTCAGGCATGATGCAACGGCCCGATGTCCACAATCAAATTGCGCCGATCGCGCCTTCCAGCCTGCCGGCATTCGCGGCGAGGTCGAGGAACGTATAGCGGTTGCGGATTTCGCGGCACCTCAGCAATGCGCCGTCATAGAATTTGCGCGGAAGATGGATCGCTTCCGGCGTCAGGTCCGCGCCCGCCGCCTTCAGCACGCCGGTCAGGTAGGACGATTTCAAGAGCACGCCTGCGATACGCTCGCGCATGTCGTGCCAGCGCTCGGCGAGCCGCGCGTTCAGCGCTTCCGCCTTGCGGCTGTCGATGCGTTTTCCCTGGAATTCCGCCCAGCACGAGGCCCCGAGCTCGTCGCCATAGCGCGCCTTGAAGCCCGCCTCGGTCTCGGTGTCCGGCCAGATCACAGGCGTCTCCTCCAGCATGCGCTCTTGCAGGCGCACCATCGACAGCGTCGTCACGCCCACCTGCTCGCCATGGTAGATCAGCGGCCGATTTCCGTCGGCGAACATGTCGATGTAGTGGCTGATCAGGTGCTCGCCTTGCGAGGCCGGCTGGCTGTTGCCGACGATCGCCGTGCCGAAGCCCGCAAGCACCAGCGTGTTCACCAGCCGCTCCATGACCTGCAAGTCGCCCGCCATGAGCGCCGCCGCATTGTCGAACAGCGGACCCTCGTCGTCCTCCAGAAGTTCGTAGGGAAGCTCGCGGAACGGCAGGCCATGCAGCAGGTGCGCCAGCAGCCAGTCCGCTTGCGCCGTGGTGCGGCAGAGGCTGTCGCCCAGCCCGGCGCGGATGAGCCGCGCCGGCGCGGCCGAGAGCACGGAAAGATCGAAGAACACGCCCGCCGCCGCCTGCGCCGGGAGCGACATCTTGTGGCCGTGCTTGGTGATTGCCGCGTTGAGGGAGGTGTAGCCGTTCATCGAGGGGGCAGTGGCGAAGATCGCGTAGGGCTTGCCGTCCAGCGCGCTCGCATATTTGCAGAGGTCGTTGATCGTTCCTGCACCGACCGCGACGATCGCATCGGCGCCGGCTGTCTCGTGCCGGATCTTTTCGGCTGTCACATCATCAGGATATGGCGGCTCTCGAAACACGACGCCCTGCACGGTGTGCCGGCCTTCCAGTGCCGCCTCGACCCTGCCGCCGAGCACCGCGTGTGTCGTGCGGTCGCTGACCACCGCGACCCTTTTGCCGAAGCCAAGCCCCGCGACGAGGTCGGCTTCCACACCGGCCAGCGACGGTTTGATCACCAGCGACTTCGTCGCGACGCCAACCGTCTTTCCGGTGTCGGGATCGACATACGCTCCCTCAAGCAGCCGCTCGATCTTCTTTGCCCCGTCCATGATTGTCCCCGCCCCTCAGCAGCAGCTTGGCATGATGCGGCGCGTCCCGTCGTCGCCCTGCCCATAACTCTTGAACCGCTCCGCCACCCGCGCGATTTCTTCATCCGGCAGCACGTAGGGCACGCCGACCTGCAGCGCATGCCAGTATTGCGAAGCGAGCGCCTCGATCTCGACCGCCAGCCAGGCGGCCCGCTTGAGGTTCGGACCGATGGCCACCATTCCGTGATTGGCGAGAAGGCAGGCAAACCGGTCCTGCAAGGCGCCGAGGATCAGATCGGCAAGCTCCTGTGTGCCCCAGGTGACATAAGGCACGCAGGGCACGGTCGGCCCACCGGCTACCGCCATCATGTAATGCACCGCCGGAATCTCCCGCCGCAGCATCGACAGCGAGGTGCAGAAACGCGAATGCAGGTGGATGACAGCGCCGACCTCCGGCTTCTTCTCCATGATGTCGCGGTGGAAACGCCATTCGGTCGAAGGTTTTCGTAGGCCGACATGCGAGGCGTCGATATGCATGGTGACGATGTCTTCCGGCACCATTTCGGGATAGGGAACGCCAGACGGGGTGATGAGAAACCCTTCTTCCACGCGCACGCTGATATTGCCCGCCGTACCCTGGTTGATGCCGCGATCGACCATGAAATTGCAGACCGCGATCATCTCCTGGCGAATTTCCAGATGTCTCATTGTCAGGCTGTCTCCAGGGGCCGTTTTGGGCAAAGGGTCGGGTAGATCGAGGCGGCCGCCATGCGACCGGCGACGCCAGAATTGATACAGTGGTTACTACCACACACTATGTTGAAGTTACAACATTCTATTGTGCGCAGGTTTGACATTTTCGAACAATTTCAAACTCTCAAACCTTCGTAGGCCAGGGACGCGGCGATAGTTGCCGCCGCATCCAGGATCGATCATCGCAGCCGCTTCTCAACCTTCATCGCCGCCAGCCTTTCGACCGGGAAAGCGCCTCGGCGAACCGGCCGCGCAGGGCAGCGGCAGCGCGGCCCTCGAACTCCGGTCGGATAGCCGCCAGCGGCAAGATGGACCCAGCCGCAGGTTCGGACAGGTCACGGCCGCCGGCAATCGCCTGAGCGAGATGCGCCGCGCCCAGCGCCGTCACCTCCGCTTCACCGCGCCCGATCAGGGGACGCCCTGATATGCCGGACAGGAACCGCATGAAATAGGCCGAGCGGGTCAGCCCGCCATCGACCGAGATCGCCGCGTCCCTGGCGAAGCCTAGCGTCTCGACGACTTCGGCGATGCGGAAGGCCACGCCTTCGAGCACCGCCTTGACCAGATCCTCGCGGCTGGTGGCCGTGTCCATGCCGATGAACAGGCCCGCCGCGCTGCGATCCCAGTGCGGGCAGGCAAGGCCGGCCAGCGCCGGCACGAAGAAGAGGTCGCGGCTCGCGGCGCTCGGTCCGGACAGCGCGCCGATCTCGTCAAGGCTAGCCAGCAGGCCAATCCGCATCAGCCATTCGACGGCCGCCGCCGCCGTATAGACGCCGCCATCCGCAGCATAGGCGCGGCCCTTCGCGGTCGGCCACGCCGCAGTTGGCACGATGCCATCGCCAAGCCCGACCGGCCGCTCGAAGCCGGTCAGCATCAGCGCGAAGGCCCCCGTTCCGACGGTGACCTTGCCCTCACCGGGAGAACGGCATCCGTGACCGTAAAGTGCCGCGACCTGATCGACCACCGAGGCCAGCAGCGGCAGCGGTCCGGATGGCGTCGTCACCATGCCGACCGGCTCGTCCCCGGCAACGATCTCCGGCAGCAGTTCCATGGGAACGCCGAACACATCGCAAAGCGCCGGGTCCCAGGCGTATCGATCCAAATTCATCAGCGACGTCCGCGAGGCGGTGGTGACGTCGGTGACGTAGCGCCCCGTCAGCCGCTCGATGAAAAAGCTGTCGGACGTGCCAAGTCCCAGCCGGCCGCGGCGCGCCAGTTCGGCGGCGCCCTCGACATGATCGAGCATCCAGCGCAGCTTGCTTGCCGAAAAATACGGATCGAGCGGCACGCCGCTCAGCGCCCGCACCGTTTCGCCTTTCCCGGCTTCGGCGAGTGCTGCGACCTCCGCCTCCGTGCGCTGATCCTGCCAGACGATGGCATTGGCGAGCGGCGCGCCACTGTCGCGGTCCCAGGCGACGACCGTTTCGCCCTGGTTGGCGAGGGCAACGCCCTTCGCTCCGCTCGCCGCGCCTTCGTTGATCAAGGCGCGGACGTTCTCCAGCAGTTCAGTTGCGTCATGCTCTACCCAGCCCGACCGGGGCAGGATCTGCCGATGCCTGACCGCGCCGACGGTCTCCTCCTCGCCGGCATCGCCAACGAGCAGGCCCTTAGTCGATGTCGTACCCTGGTCAATGGAGGCGACTTTCATGCCCGAGCCTCGAAGCCGATGCGGAGCTCGCCGACCCTTTCCAGATTCGGAAATTTGGGATCGAGCAAAATCCTGCGTTCCGGCATGACTGTCATCAGGCCCGAATTCCACGCGCGCGCACCATCGGCGGAAAGCGTGAAGCGTCCGCGCGCCGCCATTTTCACCCGCACCGCCAACCGCAACGGTCCGAGCGCAACCCCCGGCACGGTCAGGCAGGACGGCGTCGAGAAAGCGACCAAACCCTCGGCACGGATCGGCAAGCGGCGTTCGCCGAGCGG
The DNA here is from genome assembly GCF_044326205.1 of Mesorhizobium sp. IMUNJ 23232. Lineage (NCBI taxonomy): Bacteria > Pseudomonadati > Pseudomonadota > Alphaproteobacteria > Hyphomicrobiales > Phyllobacteriaceae > Mesorhizobium > Mesorhizobium sp. IMUNJ 23232. The sequence goes on along the minus strand of NZ_JBIRCY010000014.1, from coordinate 101,809 downwards.
CGCGCCGCCAAGATGATCGTTGGCGATGGCCTCGCCCGCCAGCGCCCCCTCGCGCGCCGACCAGGCGGCGGTCTCGATGGGACGCAGCACGTTGCCGGCGGCATAGAGCCCGCGCTCGGCCAGACGCCAGAACTGATCGACGGCCGGCCCGCGCGTGCCCACGTCGCAAAGGTCCGGGCGGCGGCCGAGCAGAGAGGCTTCGGGCGTAAAGCATCCGGTGAAAATCACCGCGTCGCAGGCGACATCCTCGTTCCGGGCGGTCGCGTCCTCCAGCGTGACCGACGCCATCCGCCCTGCATCGTTGGGCGCCGCGTTGACGCGGACGACACGCGAACGGTAGCGGATCGGCGTGCCGAGCACGGCCCGCGCGAACAGGTCTGCGGGGCGGCGCGCGACGATGCGCTCGCCCGGCTCGACCATGGCGACCGCCCTGACGCCGGCGTCGCGCAGGCTGAGCAGCGCGGAGAACGAGACAAGCTCGGTGCCGACGATCAACGGCCGGCGGAACGGCAGGCATTTGCCCTCGGACAGGACGCGCTGCAGTGCGCCGGTGGTCAAGATGTTGCGCGGCCGGTCGCCGGACACCAGACGGGCGGCGCGCGGCGTCTCGCGGATGCCCGTGGCGAGCAGCAGCCGTTTTGGCCTGACCAGCACTTCGCCCTTATCGCCAGACAGCATCGTTTCCAGTTCCGGACCGATCGACGTGACGGTCGTCGAAGAAAATATCGTGCCCGGATCGACCAGCGAACGCCACCGCGCCGCGTAGGTGGGGCCTGACATCAGCCGGAAAAAATCGGTCAGCCCGAAGGTCGGATGCGGGCAGAAGCGCGGAATGCCGCCCGCTTCCGGTTCGCGGTCGACCACCACGACATTCCGCACCCCTCGCCGGTCCAGCGCGCGGGCGGCCGCCAGCCCCGCCGGCCCGCCGCCGACGATCAGCACATCCGGCTCCCGGTTCATGCCGCGGCGTCGGTCTTGCCAGCTTCGACGAGATGCGGCGCCAGCCGCGCCAGCGCGCCGGTGCAGCCAAAACCCTGGCAGCGGCCCATGGCGATGCGGGTGCGGCGCTTCAGCCCGCCCAAAGTACCGGCCGGCGCGGGACCGGAAAGGGCCGCGCTGACCTCGTTTTCGGTCACCCATTCGCAATGGCAGACGATGGGCGAGCGCCCGGCCTGCCGGTACGGCCGGGGAAGCGCTTCCGAGATCGGTGGCATGCGCGGCCAGTCGAGATCGTCGTCGGGTGGTGCGGGACGCACCTCGCCAAGGATGATCGAGCCCTGCTCGGCGGCCCATTCGCCGATGCCGAGCGAGGCCGACAGGCCGGTGGAGCGGATGCCGCCCACCGTCAGCCAGCCATTTTCGGCGTCGGCCTTCAGCACGTAATCGCGATGCTCCGTCGCAGGCCGCAAGGCGGCGAAGGTCGCCGTGACCGTCTGGCCGGCCAGCGCGGGCAGCATCGCTTCTCCCTCGGCCATGATGCGCCTCAGAACCGCTTCCTCGCAGGCAGCATGGATGCGGTCCTCCTGGTCCTCGGCGGTTGGCCCGAGCAGCAGATTGCCGAAGACGGTGCGGGTGATCAGCACGCCCTTGGTGCGCTCTGTCGGCACGCGCAGGATGATCGCCTTGGCAAGATCATGCGCCGGCTTGTCGTAGACCACGAACTGGCCCTTTCGCGGCCGGATGGTGAAGCCCGGCTGGCGGCCAGCCAGCGTCTCGATCCGGTCGCCGAACAGCCCGGCGGCGTTGACCACCAGCCGGGCCGCGACTTCGCCCTTTCCTGTTTCGATACGCCATGCGCCCTGCCTGCGCGAAAGGCCGGCCACTTCTGCGCCGGTCAAAAGTTCGGCGCCATGCATCATCGCCTGCCTGATGTAGCCAAGCGGTGCGCTCCACGGATCGATGATCGCTTCTTCCGGCACGTCAACCGCGCCCAGCGCCCGTTCCGACAGCATCGACTCACGGCGGCGCAGCGCGGCGCGGTCGAGCACCGAAACGGCAACGCCGTTGGCTTGCGCGTGGGCCGCGATGCCAGCCAGTTTGCCCAGTTGCTCCTCATCCCATGCGACCACCAGCGCACCCGTCTCGACCAACGGCAGGTTCATGCGTCCGTGGATCCGGCGATAGGTCGCGCAGCCCGCCTTGATCAGTTTCAGCTCCATGCCGCCGGCCGGCTCGTCGAAACCGGTGTGCAGCAGCGCGCTGTTGCCCTTGCTGGCGCCCTCCAGAATGTCGCCGCCCTTCTCCAGAACGATCGCCTTCCAGCCGCGAATCGCTAGAGAACGCGCTATGGCACAGCCGACCACGCCGGCGCCGATGATGGCGACGTCGTAAGCCGCCGCATTCGAGGGTGGACGGGGAGCAGGCTGTTGGAGGGCGGCAGGCGAAGCCATGGAATGTACGCTACGTTTGACCGAATGGTCATTTTAATGTCACATTGTGACCGAACAGGCAATGGCGGTTTTGCACTATGAAACCTGAAGAACGTCGCGAGCGGATGGCCCTCCTGGTGAAGGAGGCCACCAAGATCAGTGTCGACGAACTCGCGACGCTGCTGGACACCTCGCGCGAAACGGTGCGGCGCGACCTGACGCTGCTTTCCGAACAGGGGTTGCTGCGAAAGGTCCATGGCGGTGCGGTGTTCATGCAGACTGCCCTCGAGAGCCCGCTCGGCGACCGCCGGGCGACGGCCCGCGGCGAGAAAATCGCTATCGGCCGCGCGGCGGCAGCGCTGTTCCGGCAAGGCGACAGCCTGCTGGTCGACGCCGGCTCGACCACTGCCTATTTCGCCGAATCCCTCAAGAATGCCGGCAGTTTCACGGTCATCACCAACTCCACGGTGGTGGCCTCGGAGATGTGGTCGGCGCCCTCGCCAAGCGAGGTATACCTGCTCGGCGGCCGCTATTTCGGCGACGGGCACGAGGTGCTCGGCCCACTCGTCGTCGACCAGATCCAGCGGCTGCATGCCGACCACGCGGTGCTGACCATTGGCGCGGTCGACCAGGGCGGCACCTTCATGGACTTCAACGCCGAGGAAGCCTTCATCGCGCGCGCCATGATCGCCAGCGCGCGCCATGTCACCGTGCTGGCCGACGGCAGTAAGCTCGGCCGGCATGCCCTGTTCCAAGTCTGCAAGGCCGACCGGGTGCACCGGCTGGTGACCGATCGCGCACCGGATGATGCGGTTGAGAACGCTCTGCGAGCCGCGGGTGTGGAGATTGTCATTGGGGAGCCGCGCGCATAGCGCCAATCCGTGACAGAGTCACGACATATGATGTGCTGGGTTCAACAAATATACGCCCGATCAGTCAATCTTGCGATTGACATGATGACCGTTTAGTCATTCTATTCCTTCATTCTCGCAATCGAGGCCTTCGACGCCGAAACCGGGGAGTGGAAGCATGACGCTTTTTAACCAGCGAAGAGCCGCGCTCGGCATCTCCGTCCTTACTCTCGCCTTGCTGAATTCCGCGGCAGCCTTCGCGGCCGCCTGCCCGACCGTTGCCGATCCGCAAAATCTCAAGGGCGCCTTCCCGCATCAGGTCGAGATCGACGAAGCGACCGCGGCCGGCGCAAAACTCGCCTTCACCGAAAACCCGCTGTTTGCCGACGACGTGAAATCAGGCAAGCTCAAGCCGGTGGGCGAGCGCCTGCCCGAACAGCCGCTGGTGGTCCTGCCCTATGTCGAATGCGGCAAGTATGGCGGCACGATCGAGGGCACCTCGCGCGCGCCGACCTCCGGAACTTCCGACATTCTGAGCTGGCGGCAGGCCGTGCTGGTGCGCATCTCGGACGATCTGCAGACCATCGTGCCGAATGTCGCCCGCTCCTGGAAATGGTCAGACGACCACAAGTCGATCACCTTCGAGTTGCGCAAGGGCCACAAATGGTCCGACGGTACGCCCTTCGGCGCCGACGACGTGGTCTTCTTCTTCGAGGACATCATCCAGAACAAGGACCTGAGCGCGGAGACGACGACCGAATGGGGCGTCAACGTGCATGCCAGGAAGATCGACGACCAGCATGTCGAGGTGTCGTTCGACGAGCCCTTCCCCGGCTTCCTGACCTACATGGCTACCAACGGCTCCTATTTCAGCACCTTCGCGCCGGCGCATTTCTTCAAGAAATTCCTGCCGAAATACAATCCGAAGGCGAACGAGGACGCCAAGGCCGCCGGCTTCGAGGATTGGAAGAAGTGGTTCGTCAATTACTACAACAAATACCATGACGACGCGACCGTATCGCCCGCCGCCCTCGAGGTGCCGACGCTGGAAGCCCACGTCATCGAGATCGCGCCCGACACCCAGCAGCGCGTGCTGAAGGCCAATCCCTATTATTTCAAGGTCGACAGTTCGGGGCAGCAGCTCCCCTATATTGACCGGGTGCGCGAGCGTTTCCTCAACGCGGACCTGCAGGTGCTGGCGGTCCTCAACGGCGAGGTCGACTTCAAGGCGCAGGGCAACGAGCTCAGCTCCTATCCGACCTTCAAGGAGAACGAGGCGAAGGGCGGCTTCACGGTGCTTCTGCCGCCCGGCTCGATCGGCAATGCGCTGGCCTTCAACATCACCCATGTCGATCCGAAGCTCAGGGCCGTCTATGGCGACCTGCGGTTCCGTCAGGCGATCAGCCACGCGATCAACCGCGAGGAAATGAACCAGGTCCTGTATTTCGGCCTGGGCAAACCCAGCCAGGCGCTGCCGGCGCAACTGCCCTTCGCCACCGAGGCCGACGCCAACTACATGATCGACTACGACGTCGCCAAGGCGAACGCCCTGCTCGACGAGATGGGCATGAAGCGCGGCGGCGACGGTTTCCGCACCTTCCCGGACGGCTTGCCCTTCACCATCCTGTGGGAATATTCGAGCCAGTTCGCCAATGCCGAATTCGTCAAGCTGATGACCGACTACTTCAAGGCGGTCGGCCTGAACGTCAATCCGAAGGAACTGACCAGCGAGGCGACGCGCGACAACGCCCGCACCAGCCGCTCAGACATCAACATGGAGTGGGACGTTCCCTACGAGCCGACGCTGATCGCCAATATCGGCCTCTATGTCCCCTACTATTCCGACCTGTCGCCGCTGTTCGGCGTGCAGTGGCGGGAATGGGACATGACCGGCGGCAAGCAGGGCGAGGAACCGCCGGCCTGGGCCAAGCGCATGTACGAGATCGCACGCGAGTGGAAGACGGTATTGCCCGGCACCGAACGTTATACCGAGCTCGGCAAGGAACTGATCAAGCTCAACCTCGAGAACATGACGATCATCGGCACGATCGGCGAACTGCCGAAGCCGGTCGTGGTCGGCAACCACCTGAAAAACGTCAAGACGGACATGAAGACGGTGCACTACAATTTCGGTTATCTTTATCCGTACCAGCCGGACACCTGGTTCAAGGAATAGCTTGACCAAGGCCGGGCTGCCGGAGCGCCGGGCACCGTTGAACCGACCTGGCATCCATCCAAGGCAGGGAGCGCGATGATCTCGTTTCTGTCACGCAGGCTTGCCTACACCGCCTTCACCCTGTTGCTGGTGTCGTTCGTTTCTTTCGTCATCATCCAGGCGGCGCCCGGCGACTATGCCGAGATCGTCGCGGCCCAGCGGGCGGCGACGGGCGCCATCATCAGCGCGGCGGACGTGCAGGCGGTGCGCGTCGAACTCGGGCTGGACAAGCCCTGGCACGAGCAATACTGGCGCTGGCTTTCCGGAGCGCTGCAGGGCGACTTCGGCTATAGCTGGCAGTGGCGGCGGCCGGTCGGCGAAGCAATCGGCGAGCGCATGCCGCTGACGCTGGCCATCGCCTTCTCCACGCTTCTCTTCATGTATGCCGTGTCGATCCCGATCGGCATCTATTCGGCCGTGCACCGTTATTCCTTCGGCGATCACGCATCCTCGCTGGTCGGCTATCTCGGCCTCGCCATTCCGAATTTCCTGTTGGCGCTGGTGCTGATGTATCTCGGCCAGAAATATTTCGGGCAGAGCGTCGGCGGCCTGTTTTCGCCGGAGTTCGCCAACGCCCCCTGGAGCTGGGCGCGGGTCAAAGATTTCCTCTCGCATCTGGTCATTCCGGTGCTGGTGCTGGGCACTGCCGGCACCGCCTATCTGATCCGCTCGATGCGCGCCGCCGTGCTCGACGAACTCGACAAGATGTATGTGCTCGCCGCCAAGGCCAGCGGCCTGTCGCCGATGCAGTTGCTGATCCGCTATCCCGTGCGCATGGCGCTCAATCCGATCGCCGCGACGCTCGGCTGGCGGCTCACCTACGTCATCTCCGGCGCGCCGATCGTCGGTTACGTGCTGGCGCTGCCCGACACCGGCCCGCTTTTCCTCAACGCGCTGCTCAATCAGGACATGTACCTCGCCGGCGCGCTGATCTTCCTCTATTGCCTGCTCACGATCATCGGCACCTTCGTTTCCGACCTCCTGCTCGTGCTGCTCGATCCGCGCATCCGGCTGGAGTGACGGCGATGTCTCTGCTTGAAGGCCTTGCGCCCTCCCGTTTCCTCTTCCGCCGCAAACCCTACCGGCCGGATCTCGCCAGCCAGTGGCAGCTGATGTGGTGGAAATTCCGCCGCCACAAGATGGCCATGGTCGGCATGGCGCTGCTCGGCATGTTCCTGGCGATGACGCTGTTTGCCGAGACGATCAGCCCCTATCCGCCTGGCCAGCGCAATCCGCAGTATGTCGCCGGCGCGCCGATGCTGCCGCGTTTCGTCGACGAGACCGGCGCCATTCACATGCGGCCCTTCGTCTACGGCAGCAAGGCCGTGCGCGACATGGTCACGCTGCGTATGACGCACCAGGTCGACACGTCGAAGAAATGGCCGATCCGCTTCTTCGTGCGAGGCGCGCCCTACCGGCTGCTCGGCGTCATCCGGACCGACATCCATCTGTTCGGAACGGACGAGGGTTTCATCCATCTCTTCGGTACGGATTTCACCGGGCTCGACCTGTTCTCTCGCTCCGTCCACGCGACGCGCGCCTCGCTCGCGGTCGCGTTTGTCGGCGTCACCGTCTCGTTCGTGCTCGGCGCCGCGATCGGCGGCATAGCCGGCTATTTCGGCGGGCGCATCGACAATTTCATCATGCGGCTGATCGAGTTCATCCGCTCTATCCCCACGCTGCCGCTGTGGCTGGCGCTGGCGGCGCTGATGCCGCGCGACTGGGGACCGCTCGCCACCTATCTCGCCATCACCACAATCCTGGCGCTGCTCGGCTGGACGTGGCTGGCGCGCACCGTGCGCAGCAAGCTGCTCGCCACCCGGCACGAGGATTTCGTGCTCGCTGCGCGGCTGTCCGGCTGCTCGGACGCGAGCATCATCCGCCGCCACCTTCTGCCGTCCTTCCTGAGCTACCTGATCGTCGACGCCTCGATCGCCTTCCCGGAAATCCTGCTGGCAGAAACCTCGCTGTCCTTCCTTGGCCTCGGCCTGCGCGAGCCCGTCGAAAGCTGGGGCGTACTGCTTTTCGCCGCGCAAAGCATCCGCGCCATCGACCAGGCGCCGTGGCTGATGATCCCCGGCGTCTTCGTCATCATCGCCGTGCTCGCCTTCAACTTCGTCGGCGACGGCCTGCGCGATGCCGCCGACCCCTATTCAAAGTTATGATGATCACACCCATAGAAGCTCCAATCCTCTCCGTGCGCGGCCTGTCGATCGCGCTGGACACCCGCGACGGCAGTTCCGTGCCGATCACCCAGGACGTCTCCTTCGACATCGCGCGCGGCGAGGTGCTGGCGCTTGTTGGCGAAAGCGGCTCGGGCAAGAGCGTTACGGCGTTGGCGCTGATGCAACTGCTCGGCGCCAACCTGAAGGTCGCACGCGGCGAGATCGCCTTGCAGACAAACGACGGATTCCGCGCCGACGTGGCGAAACTCGGCACGCACGGCAAAGGCATCGAGGCGATCCGCGGCGCCCGCATGGGCATGATCTTCCAGGAGCCGATGAGCTCCTTTTCGCCCATTCACACGATCGGCCAGCAGATCGCCGAAGTGGTGACCGTGCACGAAGACGTTGGCCGCAAGGCGGCGCGGGCGCGGGCTGCCGAACTTCTCGCCAAGGTCGGCATCCCCGATCCCGTCGGCGCGCTCGACCGGTATCCGTCGGAGTTCTCCGGCGGCATGCGCCAGCGCGCCATGATCGCCAGGGCGCTCATCTGCGGGCCGAGCCTGCTCATCGCCGACGAGCCGACCACCGCGCTCGACGTCACCATCCAGGGCCAGATTCTCGAACTGCTGCGCAGCCTGCAGCGCGACCTCGGCATGGCGATCCTGTTCATCACCCACGATCTCGGCATCGTCGCCCAGATGGCAGACCGGGTGGCCGTCATGTATTCCGGCCGCATCATCGAGAGCGCCCCGGTGCGCGACATCTTTCGCAAGCCCGCGCATCCCTATACGCGGGCGCTGCTCGACGCGGTTCCGCGCCTCGGCGACATCGATCGCGGCCGCCGCATCCGCCCCATCGCCGGCTCGGTGCCCAACATTTTTGACGTTCCCCCCGGCTGCCGCTTCCATCCGCGCTGCCCGGTCGCGGTGCTGCCGCGCTGCGCCGAGTTGCAGCCGCCACGCCACGCCGCCGGCCGCCACGAGGTCGAATGCGTCCACGGTGAGAAGGTTTTGGCATGACGACCGAAACAGCGCCCAATCCGGTCTCGCCCGAAATTTCGGCCGCATCGCCTCTTCTCAGGGTCAAAAACCTGTCGGTACGTTTCCCCACTCGCACCAAGGGTTTTTTCGCGAAGCCGGCCGGCTATGTCAGCGCCGTCGAAGACGTGTCGTTCGAGATCGCGCGCGGCGAGACGCTCGGGCTGGTTGGCGAAAGCGGCTCGGGCAAGACGACGCTCGGCCTGGCGGTGCTGCGCGGCGTCGAGCCGACCGCCGGCACGGTCGAGCTTTCGGCGGGCGGCGGCACACTGAACGTCACCAGCCTCGACAAGCAGGCGCTACGCCGCTCGCGCCACCACATGCAGATGATCTTTCAGGACCCCTATGCGTCGCTGAACCCACGCATGACGGTGCGCGACATCATCTCCGAACCGCTGATCGCCGGCGCCGGCGACTGGGGAAAACTGTCGCGCAAGGAGATCGACGATCGCGTGCTCAACATCGCGGTGAAATGCGGCCTGTCGAAGGACCAGTTGAAGCGTTTCCCGCATGCCTTTTCCGGCGGCCAGCGCCAGCGCATCGCGATTGCCCGCGCGCTGGTGCTCAATCCGGCCCTGGTGGTCTGCGACGAGCCGATCTCCTCGCTCGACGTGTCGATCCAAGCGCAGATCCTCAACCTGCTCGCCGCCCTGCAGGAAAGCCTCGGGCTGACCTACCTGTTCATCGCCCACGACCTCACCGCCGTCGCCTATGTCTGCAACCGGGTCGCGGTCATGTATCTCGGAAAAATCGTCGAGGTCGGTACCACAAAGCAGGTCTATTACACGCCAAGGCATCCCTACACCGAGGCGCTGATGTCGGCGGTGCCGGAGCCCGATCCGGACGCCCCGCGCCGGCCGATCCTGCTCACCGGCGAGCGCCCCGACGCCGCCAACCCGCCCTCCGGCTGCCGCTTCCGCACCCGCTGCGGCTACGCCACCGCTGCATGCGCGGAGCGCGTGCCGGAATTGCGAGAGACGGCCGACGGCCACATGGTCGCCTGCCACCATGCGGACCGGCTCAAACTCAGGGGAGCGCTGGATTTCGCGGGTTCGGAACGGCAGGAAGCGACCGATGCTCGCGTTTGATCGGCACATCTGCAACCGCAACGGCAAGGCAATCGCAGATGGGCGGCGCCGCGCTCCGTCCAACACCCCTCATCCGACCTCGCTTCGCTCGGCCGTCCTGCGGACCTCCCACAAGGGGAGAAGGTGTCGAGGCGGAGCCGAGACGGATGAGGGGTGCTGGACGGAGTGCGACGTCCGTGTCTGCGAACCCAGGGATGCTTTTCGCAGAGCCGCTTGAGGAAAGAGACGCCCGGTAGGCGGGTGGGGACGGCGCCGACAGTCAAGGACACTGATCATCAGCACAAATGGCGACCGCAGCACCAGCACTTTCCCGCCGCTTGACGGAGGATGAAAGCTTAAGCAGCCTCCGAAACGGGGAAGGAAGAAGCTATTCCGTTGTGAATTTTTTTATTTTCCGGAATCTCTCTCTTGTCTTTTCAATGCCTTGGCCGACCGCCTGCTGCCGCGCGCCAAGAATTTTTCGAGAGTTCATCCCCGCCCTCCCGATCGGTGCGATAATCCGTCCGCTTGTGCTGGAAAGGAGCTGGCGGTGGACTTGGTGGAAGGGAATGCGGCAATCGAGACTAACCGGGAGGCACTCAAGCGCATCCTCGCCATGCTCGTCGGAATGGCCGAGATGGCCGGCGGCGCGTCAACCCTCCCCCGCCATCTCTACCGCGTAATCCTGCGGCTGCTGCGTCCGGCCGAATCCGCCGCGCGGCGCCTCGTCATCGCGGCGGCGCAAGACATCGTCGTGACGCTCCCGCCGCTACGTCCGCGAAAGCCGAAACCAAAAATTTCCGACACGGTGGCCGCCATGCGCCGCCTCGGCCTCGCCGTCACCCTGTCGAAGCGGGACTTTGCCCGTTACGAAGCCGAGCGGAAAGCCGCCGAACGGCGCAACGCCAGGCCCCGAACCATGAGCCTGCCGCTGTTCGATCCCCAAAAGTATCCGTTCCGCGTCCGACGCGGCCATGGGCCGGCGCGCGGCGTACCGCGCATCTCGGTTCCCGGCTTCAGCGAACGGGCTCCGCTGCCGCCGCAGCCAAAGCCTCCGTCGCCGGACGATCCGATCGATGCGGCACGGCTCGGCCTGCGGCTGGCAGCGCTGGGCGCCGCCCTCGACGACCTGCCAAAACAGGCAAGGCGCTTTGCACACTGGAAGGCGCGCTGCGACGCGGCGGTCGCGGAAATGAGGCAGCTTGGCAGCGCCGTGGTGGTGCGCGGCAGGACGAAGCGCGGCACCATCCGGTTCCAGCGGACACGGCCGCTGTGGCTTGGCCGGCCGCCCGGCGGCCAGCTGTCGCCCTACGACCCGGATCCCCGGCACCGGAAGAACATCCGCGAGATCGACGAGATCCTGGCGCACGCCCATGCGCTGGCCCTGGACGCGCTGGAGCAGGCGCGCCCCGATACGTCCTGACGGCGGCAAACCGGATGTGAAAAGCGAAGGATTACCGGCCGGCGCGGATTTTTCCGCGGCGTGGCGGCGATAGGTGTTGTCCGCGAGGACCGTTGCTCATCCGTTGGCGAAGCTAGCCAGACTTGCTTGGTTGCCAACATTAGCGACTGGCTGAAGCAGACCATGAACGCCCACGATGAGACAGCCGCTGAAGCTACGCTTTCATATGTGCAAATCCACACAGGCACGAGGTGGCGACGACGAGATGAGGGACGGCGTCACGCCGGCTGTTTGCAGCACCAAGAGGCCGTCAGCGCCCCTCGAATACATGCAGTTCCGACCCGACCTGCTGCATCGCCTCGCGGAACCCGGCAGGCGGCTCGGCGTCGGTGACGACATCGGAAATGTCGCCGAGCTTGCAGACGCGCTGCAAGCTGGCGCGGCCGAATTTGTCGTGGGTGACGACCAGCACCGTCGACATGGCCTGGCCGATCATCGCCCGCTTCACGGCAACAGCACCCGAAATCATGTCGTTCGGACCATCCACCGTTATGCCGGAGGCGCCGATGATGGCGATGTCGGCATTGTAGCGGCTGACATATTCGACCGTGTCCTCGCCGAGCACGCTGCCTTCCCGATTGTCATAAGTGCCGGGGCAGAGGATCACGCGAAAAGTCGGATTGCCGCCGGAAACCGAGGCTATGCCGGTCGAATTGGTGATGATCGTCAGGTCGCGGCTGAACTGCGCCAGGTTGCGCGCCACCTCGTAGGTGGTCGAGCCGCCGTCGATCATCACGATCTGGCCCTTCTCGACCAGCCCGACCGTGCCGCGGCCGATGCGGGCGCGTTCCTCGACCAGGGTCAGGCCGCGCTCGGAGATCGCCGGTTCGCTGGTCACCAGCGAGATGGTGGCGCCGCCATAGGTTCGGTTGATCAGGCCGGCGTCGCCGAGTTCGATCAGGTCGCGGCGGATGGTCTCGCCGGCGACGCCGATACGCTTGGCGAGTTTCGAGATGCGGATGGCGGCCGAGGTTCTTATCTCGGAAAGGATCAGTTCGTGCCTCTCCTTCTTGGTCAGCCTGCCGTTGTCCATTCCTGCCCCTTTGCCGCGATCAGCATGTCCGCGAGTTCGGCGAATCCGTCCGCGCCTCGATGTTTAGCCACATAGGCCGGCGGCGCGGGCAAATCATCCCTGAAATCAAGCACATTAGCCACACCGACGCCGTTGGGGAAGAAGCCGAACATGAGGGAATCGTTGGGACTGTCGCCAACCATGGTCACGCGCCCTCGCTATAGAGGGGCGCCAGCGCCTCGAACAGCATCCGGTAGCGGCGATAGCAGCGGTCGTAGAGGTCGGCGCGCGTCGCGTCGGGCTCGATCGTTTCCAGTATGCGCGGCACCGCCGCCGCAGCCTCGGCGACGCTCGCGGCATTGCCTACGGCAACGGCGGCAAGGATGGCGGCGCCGATCGGCGACGTATCAGCGGCGTTCAGCACCTCGACCGGCCGGCGGCTGACATCGGCGCGGATCTGCGCCCAGATGCGGCTCTTCGCGCCGCCACCGCACAGGCGGATGCGGCCGGCGCCAACGCCCATCGCCTCCAGCCGGTCGACCACGTCGCGCATGGCGAAGGCGCAGCCTTCCAGCAGGGCGCGGGCGCAGGCCGCCCGGCCATGGGCAGGCGTCAGCCCGTAGAAAGCGCCGCGGGCACCGGCGATCCAGCGCGGCGCCATCGCGCCATTCAGTGCCGGCAGGAACAGCAGGTCGCTGCTTCCAGGCGCAGCACTCGCGGCCAGCGCCGAAAGCTCGGCTGGCGTGCCAACGCTGAAGGTCGACAGGAACCAGGTGACCGAACCGCCGGCCAGCCAGCCGGGATTGCCGAGATAATAGCGGCCGCCGACATAACCGTGGGTCTGCAACAGACCTTCACCATCGAGCTTGAGATCGTCCGACACCGCACCGATGACTTCCCCGGTGCCGAGGCTCACCGATACCGTGCCCGGCTCGACCACGCCGGCGCCGATGGCGTTGGTGAAATCGTCGCCGGTGCCGACCGCGACTGTTATACCGGCCGGCAGCCCAGTGAGTTCGGCCCCCGCCCGCGACAGCGTTCCGGCCGCGGAAGACGCCTCGCCGATCGCCGGCAGCTTTTCGGGCTCGACCTCGAACAGGTCGAGAAGGTCGTCGGCATAGTCACGTTCCTCGAGGCCGTAGAGCATGGTCGTCGAGGCGAGCGCATGGTCCATGACCGCCTCGCCGCACAATCTTTCGACTACAAACGATACCGGCTGGTGCCAGGTGCGGCAGGCCGCAGTCTCAGACAGGTTGCGTGTCATCCAGCGGATTTTTGCCGCCATATGCGAGGCGTCGAGCACCAGTCCGGTGCGCTCGCGCATGTGCCCGCCATCAAGCCCCGCCACCTCCGCCTCGGCCCGGCGGTCCATCCAGATGATGCACGGCGAAAGCACGCTGCCGTTCGCATCCACCGGCACGCAGCCGTCGAGCTGGCCGCTGACGGCGATGCCCTTGATGTCGCGCGGCTTCAGCTTGCTTGCTTCCAGCGCCTTGCGGATTGCAGGCCGCAGCGCGGCGAGCCACAGCGCCGGGTCCTGCTCCGCCCATCCCGGCTGCGGGAAACTTGGCTGATATGGCACGCCCGCCTCGCCGCGCAGCCTGAAGCGGTCGTCGACGACAATCGCCTTCAGACTTTGCGTGCCGAGGTCGACGCCAATAACCGCCACGCTCAGGCGCTCTCGCAGTCGGCGAGAACGTCGCGAAGCTGCGAGAGGATCGAACCCTTCGACGGCGAATAGGAGCCGTTGAACACCGCCGTACCGATGGTGAAGGCGTCCGCGCCCGCTGCCTTGACCGCCCTGATCCGCTCAACGGACGTCACCGCACCGGCGACGATCAGATATTTGTCCGGTCCCAGCCCTTTTCGCGCGGCGCGAACCAGATCAATCGGGTCGGCCTCCGTCGCGCGATAGGCGAGGATATCGCATCCGGCGCAGCCCTTGCCGACAAATCCCCGGCAATCGGCCTCCACATCCGCCGCAGTGCCGCCGAGTTTTGTCGGATGTCCGACCGGCCTGCCGGGGAAGGGAAAATAGGTAGTTTCGCTGCCATCCAGAACCTCGAGGATCTCGTCAACCTGCGTGCCGCCGAGCAGCCGCTGCACACCGAGATCCCTAGCAATTCGCGCCGATTGCAGGCAGGCCTCCGACGTGGTCGAGACCACTTCCATGTAGGAGACCGCGCCGGCCCCGTGGATGTCTGCAACCAACGTTTTCAGCACCGCGGGCGGCACGCCGATATCCTTGAAGCCCAGATGTTTCAAACCGACGGGCTCGATCAGTCTCATCAGGTCAAGGCTGTCCTCGACCGTGCGGTCGTCGCGCGTCAGCATGAAAATGAAATCCATCACGATGTGGCACCTTGCATTCTTTTTGGCCGCGCGTCGATCCCGGCCCGCACAAAATGGTCCCAGCATCGTGTCACAGAACTTTGCAACTTGCCACATTTTTGTTTGCGACATGGCACATTCTATGCCACAAAGCGTTGCGAAAAGGGAACATTCGGGAGATCGTCATGAAGAGCCTGGCAGGCCGCCTCATCATGGGAGGCATCGCCTCAGTCCTGTTGCATGTCGCACAGGCTGGGGCATGGACACTGGAAGAAGCCGCGAAGCCTTACAGCGGCGCAACCATCCGCGTGGTCGGCGAGGCACTGCCGCCGCTGGAAGCGCTGGCAAAACTCGCACCGCAATTCGAGCAGGCCACCGGCATCGACGTCGAAGTCGAGATGTACGAGCATTCGGAAGCGGTCAACAAGGTGCAGCTCGACCTCAACTCGAAGCGCGGCCGCTACGACGTCATCATCCAGCCGCATCGCGAGCTCGGCAAATTCGCCACCAACGGCCATCTTCTGGAACTCAGCGGCTTCATGAATGATCCGGCGCTCCGCGACCCGACGTTCAAGCCGGAAGAGCAACTTTATCAGAAGCCGTGGAAGGAGATCTCCTGGTACGACGGCAAGGAATACGGCTTTCCGTTCACCGTGCTGAACCTGTTCATGTGGTATCGCACCGACCTGCTCTCCGATCCCAAGGAGATGGAAGGTTTCAAGGCAAAATACGGCTACGACCTCGCCCCCGCCCAGAACTGGGACCAGTATCGCGATATCGCCGAATGGTTTTATCGACCCGACCGGGGCCTCTACGGCACCGCCTTGCAGGCCAAGCGCCACGAGGCGCTGTGGTATGAATGGCTGAACTTCCTCTACTCCTTCGGCGGCGACGTGCTCGACGTGAAGAGCGGCTCGGAATGCGGCCCGGTCGTCGTCAACAGCCCGCAGGCCATAGCGGCGCTCGACTACTACAAGAGCCTGCTCGCCTTTTCACCGCCGGATAGCCTGAACTATTTCTGGGACGACGTGATGGCCCTCATGCAGCAGGGCAAGGTCGCCGAGCTGATCATGTGGAACGACGCCACCTACGCCGTCGCCGTCGACGAAACCGCCTCGACGGTGGTCGGCAAGGTCGGCTTCGACATCACCCCGCAGGGCGAAGGCGGCAAGGTCGGCCAGATCGAAGGCTGGACCTACCTTGTGCCAACCTATTCCAAGAACCAGCAGGCCGCCTTTCTCTTCATCCAGTGGATGATGGGCTACGACCGCCAGTTGGACCAGCACCTGCATGGCGGCGCCACCGGCCGGCCCGATGTCTATGCCGCGGCCGAGGTGCAAAAACTGCCCTATTCCAACGCCTCGATGGCCGCTCACGAAGCCGGCAGGCCGAAGGCGACGCTGCCGCAATCCTCCGAGATGACCGACATCCTCGTGCGCGAGCTCTCCTCCTCGCTCACCGGCGAAAAGAGTTCGAAGACCGCGCTCGACACGGCCGCCAAGGAAATCTCGGAACTTCTCGGCTCCTGCGCGCCCATGAGCCATCCGGCACTGTAGGCTCGTGACGCCGCGCGACGGCCGCCCTTTTGGGCGGCCGTCCCCTTTTTATCATCATCGTTCGAGGCCGGTTTACCCGTGACCACAAGAGCCGCCAGCACCCGTGGAACGCTCCTGCTCGACCGCGGCGTCGGACCACTGCTGGTCCTGCCGGCGACGCTACTCGTCGTCGTGTTCCTCGTCGGCCCGTTCTACTACATGATGTACACCGCGACGACGGACCTGAGCTTTGCCGACGCCAGCCGCAACGGCAATTTCATCGGCCTCGACAATTTCCGCAAACTCATGCGGGACGACCCGCTGTTCTGGGACTCGTTCCTGCTGACACTGCGGTTCGTGGCGCTGGCCGTCTCGGTCGAATTCGTGCTGGGCTTCGCGCTCGCCTTCCTGATCTTCAGATTTGTTGCCCGCCAGCGCCTGCTGACCACGCTGCTGCTCATCCCGATGATGATCGCTCCCGTCGCCGTTGGGCTGATCTGGCGCCTGCTGCTGCAGGGCGATTTCGGCATGGTGACCTACTACATGCGCAAGGTCGGCCTGCTGTCGCAGAACGCCGCCGTGCTGTCGTCGCCGGATCTCGTCTTTCCGGCCATCGTCGCCATCGACGTCTGGCAGTGGACGCCATTCGTGACGCTGGTCATGCTGGCCGGGCTGATGAGCCTGCCGCGCTCGCCGATCGAGGCGGCGATGATGGACGGCGCAGGCCCGCTGCGCATCTTCCTCGACGTGATGCTGCCGCTGCTTCGGCCGATCATCGCCCTGGTGCTGCTCCTGCGCGGCATCGACGCCTTCAAGGAATTCGACAAGGTGTTCATCATGACCGGCGGCGGGCCGGGCACGCTGACCGAACTCGTCTCCATCTATGCCTACCGCGTCAATTTTCGGAACTGGGACCTCGGCTACGGCGCGGCGGTCGCCTTCATGGTCTACCTCGTCGTGCTGATCCTGTGCTCGATCTTCTACAAGGCGATCTACTGGTCGGCCAACCGGCCAACGCCGCTCGGAGGGCATTCCTGATGGATCGCCCAGCAAGCCGTCCGTGGATCGTATTCGCATGGGCCGTGCTGGCCGTCGCGGTGGTAATCGCGCTCACGCCCTATCTATGGATCGTGCTGGCGTCGTTCAAGAATCGCGTCGACCTGTTCGCCTCCATCCCCAAATGGACGTTCACGCCGACGCTCGCCAACTATCCCGCCGTCTTCATCGGCAAGGACTACTGGCCGCTCGCCATCAATTCGCTGGTCATATCCACCTCATCGACCGCGCTCTGCATCGCCATCGGTGCGCCGGCTGCCTACGTCTTCGCCCGCATGGATTTCCCGGGCAAAGAAGACCTGTTCTTCTTTTTCCTGACGACCCGCATGGCGCCGCCGATCTCGATCGCCGTGCCGCTGTTCCTGTTCTTCACCGCGCTCGGGCTGATCGACACGATCTACGCCGTGGTGATCGCCCACACCTCCTTCAACCTGTCGCTGGTGGTCTGGATGATGCGCGGCTTCTTCGCCGACATTCCGAGGGAGATCGATGAGGCGGCGGTCATGGACGGGCGCTCGCGGCTCGGCGCCTTCCTGTTCATCGTGGTGCCGCTCGCCGCGCCCGGCCTCGCCGCGACCGCGGTGCTCTGCTTCATCCTGTCGTGGAACGAATTCCTCTACGCCTTCATCCTCGTCGCCTTCGAGGGCCGGCCCCTGACGGTGGGCATTCCTGGTCTTGTGACGCCGCACGGCACTTTGTGGGGGCAGGTGGCGGCGGTGGCGATCGTCGCCACGCTGCCGATCGTCGTCTTCACCTTCATCGTCCAGCGGCAACTGGTCCGCGGACTGACATTTGGCGCCGTCAAGGGCTGATCGTGCATGGGCATCGTTTTCGAGGGCGTCTCAAAGATCTTTCCGGACGGCACGGCGGCCCTGCACGGGCTCGACCTCGCCTTCGAGATGGGCGAGTTCATCGTGCTGCTCGGGCCGTCCGGCTCCGGCAAGACCACTGCCTGCCGGGTGCTCGCCGGGCTGGAGAACCCGACCGGCGGCCGCATCCTGGTCGGAGGGCGCGACATCACCGCCCTGCCCCCGCGCCTGCGCGGCATCGGCATGGTGTTCCAGAACTATGCGCTCTACAGCCACAAGACGGTTTTCGAGAACATCGCCTATCCGCTGCGCGTTCGGAAAATCCCGCGCGCCGAGATCGAGCGCAGTGTCAAGGCCATGGCCGACCTCCTGCAGATCGGCCGTTACCTCCACCGCAAGCCCGGCCAGCTCTCGGGCGGCCAGGCGCAGCGCGTCGCGGTCGCCCGCGCGCTGGTCTGGCAGCCCGACATCTGCCTGATGGACGAGCCGCTCTCCAATCTCGACGCCTTGCTCCGGCTGCACATGCGCACCGAGCTGAAGCGCCTGCACCGCGAACTGCGAAAGACCTTCGTGTTCGTTACCCACGACCAGGAAGAGGCGATGACGCTCGCCACCCGCGTCGCCGTGCTGCGCGACGGCGAGCTCGTGCAGTTCGATACGCCGCAGACCGTTTACCGCAAGCCGGCCAGCCGCTTCGTCGCCGAATTCATGGGCCGGCCGGCGATGAACACGTTTGACGGCACCGTGAACGGCGGCGTCTTCCGGGCGGCGGGTTTCGAATGGCGGGTGCCGGACCTGCCGAACGGACCGATCACGCTCGGCATTCGTCCCGAACAGATCGAGCTGGTCGACGCCTCGGCGGCGGATTCCGTAGTTTTTGAGGTGGACGTGGTCGAGCATGTCGAACCGGACATGCTGATCTTCGCACGGCGCGGCGCCAGCAGCCTGATCGTGCGCGCACCCAACGGCAGGCGCGGTCCCGAACATGGCGCACTGCTGCACCTGCGTTTCCCGGCGGGCGCCCTGCACGCCTTCGATGCAAAGACCGGAATGCGCTTGCCGTGAGCGCCCTGATCGTCTTCATCCCCTTCCCGATCACGGCGCTCTTCGCCTGGCTGTTCTATCGGTTCAACAGCAAGCGCCGCTGGTTCACGATCGGAGAAATGATCTTCTGGGATATCATCGTGCTGATCGTCCTGCAGCTCATCTGGCTGATCTGGTTTTGAGCCGCGACGGTAGCCCCTACTGCCTACTGCCTACTGCCTACTGCCTACTGCCCTCTCTTCGCCGCCTCCCTCAGCGTCTGCAACAGCACCGAAAACGCCGGCGATAGTGGCGTGTCCGTGCGCATCGTGAGGCCGACGGGGCCGCGTGTGTCATCCGTGTTGACCGGCAGCGCTGCGAATACGCCGCGCTGCAATTCGTCGGCGACCACGCCCGCCGAGATGATCCACACTGCATCGCTGCCGCGCAGGAAGGCGCGGCCGAATGAATCCGAAACCGTCTCGATTTCGGTCGGAAGCGCCGCCAGCCCGTTGGCGATGAAAAGCCGGTCGACAAACGGCCGGATCACCGACTCGCGCGTCGGCATCAGCACCGGAAACTGCGCCAGCCGCGCAAAAACATTCTCGCCGGGTTCCAGCAACGGATGGCCGGCCCTGACGACAAACTTGACCGGCTCGGAATAGAGGTGCTCGAAGAAGAAGCCGGTCATCTTTTCCGGCGCTGCCAGTCGGCCGACGACGATGTCGAGCGCCGACAGCCGCAACTGCTCCAGCAGCACCGAATTCTCGCCCGTCACGATCTTGATCGCCGCGCCGGTCTTTTCCTTCAGGAACAGGTCGATCGCCACAGGCATGACGCGCACCGACACCGTCGGCAACGCGCCGATGCGGATCGGGTTGCGGTCGCCCGAGCCGCCCTGCCGCACCGAATCCACACCCTGCTTCAGCGCGCTGATCGACATGCCGGCGTGGCGCAGAAAAATCTCGCCCATGCGGGTGACGCGGATACCTCGGCCCTCGCGCTCGACCACCGCCACGCCGAGGATGTCCTCCAGCTCCCGCAAGGTCTTTGTCACCGCCGGCTGGCTGACATGCAGGAGGTCGGCTGCCCGCGCCACGCTCTTCTGCCGGGCTACCTCCAGAAAGGTCTGGAGATGCCGGAACCGCACGCGGGTATCGACCATGTTATAACCCTGGAGTTAGCGAAAGGCCCAAAAATATCATTTTACTGAACCAAACAGGTGGTGCAACGTGTGTGGAGGCCTGTTGAGATGCGCTCTGGAGGAACAAGCCGTGTCGTTTGCCAAGATCGGCGGCGTCTCGCTGCATTATCGTTTCACGCCGTCGAGCGCGGACGCGGAGCCGATCGTCTTCATCAATTCGCTCGGCACCGACTTCCGCATATGGGATACCGTTGCAGCCGATCTCGCGGACGAGGCTCCGACACTCGTCTACGACAAGCGCGGCCATGGCCTGTCCGACCTTGGCGACGGCATCCGCTCCATCGACGATCATGTCGACGATCTGCTCTGGCTCCTCGAGCGTCTCGTCATCGGCCGTGCAATCATCTGCGGCCTGTCGGTCGGCGGGCTGATCGCCCAGCGGCTCTATCAGAGGCGGCCAGAGCTGGTGGCGTCGCTGATCCTCTGCGACACCGCACACAGGATCGGTACCGCCGAGATGTGGAACACGCGCATCGCCACGGTCGAAGCGCAAGGCATGGCCGCCATCGCCGATGGTGTCATGGAAAAGTGGTTCACACCGCATTTTCACGCGAACCGGGCGGCGGAACTGGCAGGCTATCGCAACATGCTCATCCGCCAGCCGGTCGCGGGGTATGCGGGCACTTGCGCGGCAATCCGCGACGCCGACTATACCGACGCGACCGCTGACATCGCCGTCCGCACCCTCTGCGTCGTCGGCGACCAGGACGGCTCGACCCCGCCGGACCTCGTACGTTCGCTGGCAAATCTGATCCCGGGCTCGCGCTTCGATATTATCCGAGACGCCGGCCACATTCCTTGCGTCGAGCAGCCGGACGCGCTTGCCGCTCTGATCCGCGGCTTTGTCGCCTCCGGAGCATGACATGAACGAGATCCCGGCCAACCCCGACCGCTACAGGACCGGCCTTGCCGTGCGCCGGTCGGTGCTCGGCGATTCGCATGTCGACCGCGCCGAGACCAACACCACCGAATTTGACCGCCCTTTCCAGCAACTGATCACCGAGGCGGCCTGGGGCACGGTGTGGGCGCGGCCGGGCTGGTCGAAGCGCGAGCGCTCGATCGTCACGCTCGCCCTGCTCGCCGCGCTCGGCCATGACGACGAACTCGCCATGCATGTTCGCGCCACCGCCAACACCGGCGCCTCGCGCGACGACCTTTGCGAGGCGTTTCTGCACGTCGCGATCTATGCCGGCGTACCGGCGGCCAATCGCGCCTTCAAGATCGCCAAGGAAGCTTTTGCAGAGATGGACCGCGAGGCGGACGGCCATGGCCGCTAGGCCCGGTTCCAACGGGGGCCAGGAGACCGGCGGCTTCTATCCGCGCGACCGGACCTGGCATCCGCCGGCCCTGGCGCCGGGCTACAAGAGTTCGGTGCTGCGCTCGCCGCAGCGTGCGCTACTCTCCTTCGACAACACGCTGTCCGAAATCGCCGGCCCGGTCTTCGGCCACGACATGCTCGGCGAGTTCGACAATGACCTGATCCACAATTTCGCCCGGCCGGGTGAAAGCGCCATCGGCGAACGCATCATCGTCCATGGCCGCGTCGTCGACGAGCGCGGCAAGGGCGTGGCCGGCGCGCTGCTCGAATTCTGGCAGGCCAATGCCGGCGGCCGTTACCGGCATGTCAAGGATGGCTACCTCACCGCGCTCGACCCGAATTTCGGCGGCTGTGGGCGCACCATTACGGACGAGGACGGCGGCTACGCGTTCCGCACCATCCGCCCCGGGCCCTATCCCTGGCCGAACGGCCCCAACGACTGGCGGCCGGCGCACATCCACTTCTCCGTGTTCGGCCACGGTTTCGCGCAACGGCTGATCACGCAGATGTATTTCGAGGGCGACCCGCTGATCTGGCGCTGCCCGATCGTGCGAACGATCCCCGACAAGGCGGCGGTCGAGATGCTGATCGCCATGCTCGACATGCAGGCGGCGATCCCCATGGACGCCCTCGCCTACCGCTTCGACATCGTGCTGCGCGGGCGCCGCTCCACGCCGTTCGAGAACCGGCCGGAGGGCAACTGATGGTCGATCACCCGCTCAAGGAGACGCCTTCACAGACAGCCGGTCCCTATGTGCATATCGGATTGACGCCGGAATTCTGCGGCATCGGCGGCGTCTATCCCACGGACCTCGGCGCCGGTATGGTCAACGACAAGACTGTCGGTGAACGCATCGCACTGACCATCCGCGTGCTTGACGGCGCGGATACGCCGCTGCGCGACGCGCTGGTCGAGATCTGGCAGGCCGACGCGCAGGGTTTCTATAACTCGCCCTCCGACACGCGCGGAAAAGCCGATCCGAACTTTTCCGGTTGGGGCCGGCAGGCAACCGACATGCAGACCGGCGAATGCCGCTTCCTCACGATCAAGCCCGGCCGCGTGCCGCACGGCAACGGCCTGATGGCGCCGCACATTACGCTCTGGATCGTGGCGCGCGGTATCAATATCGGCCTGCACACACGCCTCTATTTTGCCGACGAGGCCGCCGCCAATGCCGAGGACCCTATCCTTTCCCGCATCGAACATTTTTCGCGCGCGAAAACGCTGCTCGCGGAGCGCACCGCCGATGGCTACGCCTTCGACATAAGGTTGCAGGGCGAAGATGAGACGGTGTTCTTTGACAGCTAACCGCCCATGACCGTCTCGCCCTTCGACCATCCGATCCAGTCCGGCTTGCTCGGCGATGAGACGGCGGCGAAGCATTTTTCCTTCGAGGCCGAACTCGCCGCGATGCTGGCTTTCGAAAGCGCATTGGCGGAAGCACAAGCCGAGAATGGTGTCATCGGCAGGGACACGGCGAAAGCAATCATCGCCGCCATCGCCGGCTTCCAGCCCGACATCGCAAGACTGCGCGAGGCCACCGCGCGCGACGGCATGCTCGTGCCCGAACTGGTACGCCAGTTGCGGAAAGCCGTCGGCGATCCGCACGGCGAAAAAGTCCATTTCGGCGCGACCAGCCAGGACGTCATCGACACGTCGCTGGTCCTGCGGCTAAAGAGCCTCGTTGCCGGTCTCGATGCTCGGCTAGCGAAGCTAGACCGTCAGTTCGGGGCGCTTGGCGAAAAATTCGGCGGCAATACGCTGATGGGGGTCACCCGCATGCAACCGGCGCTGCCGATCCGCGCTGCCGACCGCATCGCCGTCTGGCAAGCGCCTCTCCGGCGGCATCGCGACCGCCTCACCCACCTGTCCGAAGACCTGTTCACCGTGCAGTTCGGCGGTGCGGTCGGCACACTTGAAGCTCTCGGCGACAAGGCCTTGCCAGTGCGCAAATCGCTGGCCGAAAGACTCGGCCTCGGTGACAAGCCGCAATGGCACAGCCAGCGCGACACCCTCGCCGACTTCACCGGCTGGCTGTCATTGGTCACCGGCAGTCTCGGAAAATTTGGTCAGGACGTCACCCTGATGGCACTCGACGGACGCACGATAAAACTTGCCGGCGGCGGCGGATCGTCGGCCATGCCGCACAAGCAGAACCCGGTGCAGGCGGAGACGCTGGTGACGCTCGCCCGCTTCAACGCCGTGCAGCTTTCCGGCATGCACCAGTCGCTGGTCCATGAGCTTGAGCGCTCGGGCTCCGCCTGGACGCTCGAATGGCTGCTTTTGCCGCAGATGGCGGTGGCCACTGCCGCCGCGCTGCGCACTGCCATCGACCTCGCCACCGGCATCGAAAAATTCGGCGAAACCTCTCTCGCTGGAAAAGCCTGATATGAGCCCCGCCGGTCAAAGATTGCGCACCCAGGTGGTCATCATCGGCTCCGGACCGGCGGGCCTGCTGCTCGGCCAGTTGCTCGCAGGCATCGGCGTCGACACCATCATCCTCGAGCGCTCGACCCGCGACCACGTGCTCGCCCGCGTCCGCGCCGGCGTGCTGGAGCAAGGCACGGTCGACCTGCTCGAACAGGCCGGTGTCGCCCGCCGCCTACGTGCCGAGGGCCTGCCGCACCACGGCATCTCGCTCGCCTTCGACAACCGCCTGCACCGGCTCGATCTTTCTGCCCTGACCGACGGAAAACACGTCACCGTCTACGGCCAGACGGAAGTGACGCGCGACCTGATGGAGGCGCGCGAAGCCGGCGGACTTGCGACCTGTTTCGAGGTGACCAACGTCGCTCCGGCAGGGTTCGACGGCTCCTCGCCTTTCGTGAGTTTCGACCACGGCGGCGCAAGCCACCGCATCGACTGCGACTACATCGCCGGCTGCGACGGTTTTCATGGCGTCAGCCGCCAGGCCGCGCCGGCCGGGGCGCTGAAAACCTACGAGCGGCGCTATCCGTTCGGCTGGCTGGGCGTTCTCGCCGAAGTTCCGCCCGCCGACGCCGAACTGGTCTACGCCAACCATGCGCGCGGTTTTGCGCTCTGCTCCATGCGCTCGCCAACCCGCAGCCGCTACTATGTCCAGTGCCCGATCGACGACCGGGTCGAAGACTGGAGCGACCAGCGCTTCTGGGACGAATTGCGCCGCCGCCTGCCCGAAACCGTCACAGACGCTGTCACCACAGGCCCCTCCTTTGAAAAATCCATCGCGCCGCTGCGCTCCTTCGTCGCCGAGCCGATGCGCTTCGGAAAACTGTTCCTGGCCGGCGACGCCGCGCATATCGTGCCGCCCACCGGTGCCAAGGGCCTGAACCTCGCCGCCAGCGACGTGCGTTACCTCTTCGAGGCTTTTCGCGATCACTATGCCGAGGGGTCTTCAGCCGGCCTCGACGCCTATTCGCAACGCGCCCTGTCGCGCGTCTGGAAGGCGGTGCGCTTCTCATGGTGGATGACCACGATGCTCCACCGCTTCCCCGACACCGACGATTTCGGCCAGCGCATCCAGGAAGCCGAGCTCGATTATCTCGTCCATTCCCGGGCGGCTTCGGCGGCGCTGGCGGAAAATTATGTCGGCCTGCCGGTGTGACGCGTTTACGACGCCAGGTGCCGTCAGGCCTTCCGCGATAACAACCCGTGAGTTATGAATTCCCGTGTTCTTTTCATTTTACATCACCTGATCGACATGGGAAAAATCGAAACCACGATCGGAAACGCGTGCCTGGGGAGGCTCTGCCGATCGTCTGCGAGTGGAGGTCCCATGCGAAATCTGTTGCTGGCCGCGGTCGCGGCCATCGCGCTTGTCGGCCCGGCCAGTGCCGACACGATCAAGGTCGGCGTGGTCGGCCCGTTCTCCGGCCCGTTCGCCATCCAGGGCAAGAATTTCAAAGCCGGCATCGACGCCTGGATGGCGCTCAACGGCGCCAAGGTCGGCGACGACGATATCGAGATCGTCTACCGCGACATCCCTACCGCCGACCCCGCCCAGGCCAAGGCGCTGGCGCAGGAACTGGTGGTAAAGGAAGGCGTGCAGTATCTCGCCGGCTTCTATTTCACGCCGGACGCCATGGCGGTGACGCCGATCCTCGAACAGGCCAACGTGCCCCTGGTCATCATGAACGCCGCGACCTCGGCGATCGTCACCAAAAGCCCGCTGGTCGTGCGCACCTCCTTCACGCTGTGGCAGACCTCCGTGCCGATGGCGAAGGTCGCCAAGGGGCGCGGCGTGAAAAAGGTCATCACCGTGGTCAGCGACTATGGCCCTGGCGTCGACGCCGAGACAGCCTTCACCACAACGTTCAAGGCCGATGGCGGCGAGGTGGTGGAATCCATCCGCATGCCGCTGTCGACCAACGATTTCAGCCCGATTATGCAACGCGTAAAGGATTCCGGCGCGGATGCCGTTTTCGCCTTCCTGCCATCCGGCCCGACGACGCTGGGTTTCGTGAAAGCCTACAACGAAAACGGCGTGAAGGAGGCCGGCGTCACCTTCCTCGCCCCCGGCGACCTGACGCAGGAATCCGACCTGCCGGCGCTGGGCGACAGCGCGCTCGGCATCCTCACCACCTTCCACTACTCCATCGCCCATGACAGCCCCGAGAACAAGACATTCGTCGAGGCGGCGCGCAAGGCGATCGGCAATCCTGCCGAACTCTCCTTCCCATCCGTCGGCGCCTATGACGGCATGCATGTCATCTACAAGATGATCGAGGCCACCGGCGGCGAGCAGAACGCACAGAAGGCGGTCGACGCCGTCAAGGGCCTCGCTTGGGAAAGCCCGCGCGGGCCGGTGGCGATCGACGCCGACAGCCGCCACATCACCCAGAACATCTATCTGCGCGAGGTCGCCAAGGCAGAAGACGGGACCTATTACAACAAGGAGATTCAGACGTTCGAGAAGATGGGCGACCCGGGGCTGGCGGCGGTGAAGTAGCGCTCGCGACGACCGATCGTGCGGACGCGTTCTTGGTTTCAAGGTGCGTTTGTTTTGGCGATCTCGGCGTCCCTTCGCACTGAGATCGCAAAGAGCAACCGGCAACTGTAATATAATCCAGCGAGCAAACGCCGGAACCCATCCATGAACACCGTCCTCAGCATAGCGGCGGACGCCATTGCCTACGGCATGGTGCTGTTCGTCATCTCGATCGGCCTGTCGGTGACGATGGGGCTGATGCGCGTCGTCAACCTCGCGCATGGCGCCTTTGCTATGATCGGTGGATACATCGCCTCTTATGCCGCAAAAGATCTCGGTCTGGCCTATGGCGTGGCCGTGCTTCTGGCCGTCACCGGCACGATCATCATCGCCATCCCCGTCGAACGTTTCCTCTACCGCCGTATCTACGGCCAGCCGGAACTGACCCAGGTGCTGATGACCATCGGCATCACCTTCTGCGTCATCGGTATCGCCAACTACGTGTTCGGGCCGACGCTGAAGACCATTCCGCTCCCCGACCCCCTGCGAGGTCCCGTCGATATCGGCTTCCGCGCCATCGCCGCCCAAAAACTCTTCGCCGTCTTCTGCGGCGTCGCGGTCGCGGCGGCGCTCTGGTTCCTGATCGAGAAGACCGCTTTTGGCGTGAAACTGCGCGCATCCGTCGACAATGCCGCCATGGCCGCCTCGCTTGGGGTGCGCACCAGCGTCGTCTACGCCGTGAGCTTCGCCGTTGCCGTCGGGCTGGCGGCGTTCGGCGGCATCGTCGGCGCGGAACTGCTGCCGATCGAGCCCTATTACGCGCTACGCTACATGGTGACCTTCCTGGTCGTGGTGTCAGTCGGCGGCGCGGGCTCCATCCCCGGCGCGCTGGTCGCCTGCCTGCTGCTCGGCGCGATCGATACGACGGGCCGTTACCTGCTGCCCGAATATGGCGAGTTCTTCTTCTATCTCGCCGTCATCGCCATCGTTTCGGTGTTTCCGAATGGTCTCCTGGGGCGGTCGCGGTAGATGGCGGCGATCAGCCACGATACCGGCGCAGCACGGCCATCCGCCCGCCATAGCTGGCTGGTGCGCGATCTCGCCGGCCTCGGCATCCTCCTCGCGGCGGCAGCGCTTGGCTACGTGTTGTTCCCGAATAACCTCGCGCTGCTGACCAGAATCCTGGCGCTGATGCTGCTCGTCCTGTCGCTCGACCTCGTCACCGGCTATTCGGGCGTCGCCACGCTCGGCCATGCCGCACTGTTCGGCGCCGGCGCCTATGCAGCCGGCATCGGCGCCGCGCATTTCGGCATCAGCGATCCCTTCGCCATGGTGTTGGTCGGCATCATCGGCGGTGCGCTCGCCGGCCTTGTTTCCGGCTTCGTCATCCTGCGCGGCCACGGCCTGTCGCAACTGGTGCTGTCGATTGCCGTCATCCACCTTTTTCACGAGGCGGCCAACAAGGCTTCTGCCTGGACCGGCGGCTCGGACGGCCTGTCCGGCATCTCGCCCGATCCGGTGCTGGGGCTCTTCCAGTTCGACCTCTGGGGCCGCACCGCCTATGTCTTCGGCGTCGCGCTGATCGCCATCGTCTTCCTGCTGCTCAGGCAACTGGTGCGCTCGCCATTCGGCATGCTCTGCCGCGGCATCAGCCAAGACCCAATCCGCGTCGCCGCCATGGGGATCTCGGTACGGCTCACGCTGCTCAAGATGTACGCCATCTCCGGTGCGGTGGCCGGCGCCGGCGGCGCGCTCGCTGCGATCTCGACGCAGGTCGTCGGGCTCGACAGTCTGAGCTTCACCACCTCGGCCGAGGCGCTGGTCATGCTGGTTTTGGGCGGCACGGGGTCGCTCTACGGCGCGCTGATCGGCACCGTCGCCTTCATGCTGTTCGAGGATTTCGTCTCGGCCGCGAATCCCTTCCACTGGCTGACCATCGTCGGCGCACTGCTGATCGCCGTCGTCCTGTTCGCGCCGAAGGGGCTGTTCGGCGCGGCCGCCCTCATCGCCGAACGGTTCCGGGAGCGCCGGTCATGAGCGCCGTCTTCCAGGTCGAGCACCTCAAAAAATTCTTTGGCGGCCTGGCGGTCACGCAGGATGTCTCGATCGCAATGCAACCCGGCGACCGCGTCGCGCTGATCGGGCCTAACGGCGCCGGCAAGACCACCTTCGTCAATCTGGTCACCGGGCTGGTCAGGCCGGATTCCGGCAAGGTTTTCCTCGCCGGCGAGGACGTCAGTGAGCTCGGTCAGACCGCGCGTGTGAAGAAGGGCCTGGTGCGCTCCTTCCAGGTGACGCGGCTGTTCTCCGAGATGACGCCGCAGGAGCATGTGGGACTCGCCATCCTGCAGCGGCAGGGCCGGTCGGGAAGGCTGTTCGGCCATTTCCAGTCCATGCCCGACGTGACCGCCGAGGCGCACCGGCTGCTTGCGACCCTCGGTATTGACGGCGTGGCGGGCCACCGTGTCAGCGAGATCGCCTATGGCCAGCAGCGGCTGCTGGAGATCGCGCTGGCGCTGGCGCTGCAGCCGAAAGTGCTGCTGCTCGACGAACCGGCGGCCGGGGTGCCGCAAAGCGACACGCCGCGCATCGAGGCCGCCCTTGCCGGCCTGCCGCCGGACCTGGCGGTGCTGATGATCGACCACGACATGGACCTGATCTTCCGCTTCGCCAAGCGCGTCATCGTTCTGGCGGGCGGGGCCGTCATCTTCGACGGCTCCCCGCAGGCTGTGACGGCGGACCAGCGCGTGCGCGAAGCCTATCTCGGGAGCTATGCCGATGCCCGCCGCACCGCTTGACGTTTCCGGCCTCAGCGCCGGCTACGGGCCGACCCGCGTCATCGAGGAGGTGACCTTCTCGGTTCCCGCTGGCACCCGGCTCGCCGTGCTCGGCCGCAACGGCATGGGCAAGACCACGCTGCTCGCCACCATCGCCGGCCAAACGCGCCGGCATGGCGGCGACATCCGTCTCGGCGATACGGCGATTGCCCACCTTGAAAGTTCCGCCCGCGCCCGGCTCGGCCTCGGCTACGTGCCGCAAGCGCGCTGCGTTTTCCCGTCGCTGACGGTCGAAGAGAACCTCGTCGTCGGGCTGAAGGGCCGCGAGCGCTCGGCGATCGCGGAAGCCTACGCAATGTTCCCGCGCCTCAAGGAGCGCCGGCGCAACATGGGCAACCAGCTTTCCGGCGGCGAGCAGCAGATGCTGTCCACCGCCCGTACCATTTTGGGCCGGCCGACGGTGCTGCTGCTCGACGAACCGCTGGAAGGACTGGCGCCCGTCATCTGCGAAGAACTGATGGTGGCCTTCACTCGCCTCGCCTCGACCGGCGAGATGACCATCCTGCTGGTCGAGCAGCGCATCGAAAGCGCGCTCGCCTTCGCCGACCGTGTCATCATTCTGGAGCGTGGCCGGGTCGCCTGGGCGGGCACGCCGGCAGATCTTTCCGCAGAGCCCGAGACGGTCGAACGGCTGCTCGGCGTCGGCGCGCTGCATTGACCCTCCGGCACATCGCCGCCTGTCAGGCTTTCAAACCGGTCGATAAACCTTCTCCGCCGTATTCCAAAAAATGTTCTCCTGATCTTTCAAGCTCTTGCGCTCCGCCGCGGCGCGGTGCGCGGCGATCAGTTCGGCATGTGTGGTCCACAGTTTTTCGATCGGGAAATTGGAGCCGAACATCAGCCGGTCGCTGCCCAGAATCTCGACCGCTGCATCATAGATCAGCGCGATCAGACCCGGGTCGTTGCGATGCTCGAACGTGCCCAGACCGGACAGTTTTGCATAAAGGTTCGGCGCCTCGGCCAGCGTGCGCAACCCGGATTTCCACTCCTCGACCGTCTTGTCGTCACTGGCCGTCAGCATGCCGGCATGGGTCAGGATGAAATTGATTTCCGGATTCTCTCCAACGAGTTGCAGCCCGTCTTTCATCTGCGCCGGAAAGAGCTGGAGGTCGAATGAAAGCCTATACTCCTTCAGCCGCGCCACGTTTTTCCTGACCGTGGGATCGATGACCTGGTCGGCCGACCTGGCAAAGCGAAAAGCGGGCGTTTCGTGCCAGTGAAGCTGCATACGCACCCCGCGCAGCAGCGGATATTTTGTCAGCCAGTCGATCTGCGGGCGGATGTCGTCGACGGTAAAATCCGTATATCCGACAATGGCATGCGGCCATCCGCTGCGCTGCGCCGTCTCGCTCAGGAAGGCGACCTCCTTCTCGAAATCCTCCTTGGCCCAGTTGGTCTGGACATACACCGCCTTCTCGACACCGGCGCCTTGCTGGTCGGCCAGGAACTCCTCGATCGGATAGTCTCGCCGGATCGGCTCGTAGGGACCGAAAATGCGCGGAACCATCGGCCCGACCAGCCACGGCTGGTCCTGTTGCCGCCAGATGTGGAAGTGAGAATCGATGGCCTTCTGCATCACGAAACCCTTTTCCAGACGGTCTCGGCCACCGGCGCGGGCCGGGCGAGTGAGAGGATGAATTTTGTCAGAGCGGCCAAGGACGAGCCGTCCACCAGATCGTCAAGGACCGGCAAAATCGCTTTTAGGGCAGCGGTTTGCGGCCGAAACCTTACGTCGCCCGCCAGTGGTGTCGCCAGCGACAGCCGCCAGGCTCGTGCCGAGAGCCGCTTCATTGCCGTCTCCATCTCGGCATGGTCTCCCCGCTCCAAACCATCCGACAAGACCACGATCGCAGCCCCGCGCGCAAAGGCGGAAAGACGCGGAACCGACAGGAAGGAGAGCAAGGCCGGGCCGATGCGCGTGCCGCCATCCCAGTCCTCGACCAGCGCCGAGGCTCGCGCCAGCGCCTGTTTTCGGTCGTGCAGGCGCAACGGAAATGTGATCCGTGTCAGCCGCGTGCCGAATGTAAGGATTTCGGCGCCTGGCGCCGCCTGCACGACCGCATGCGCCAGCCGCAGATAGTCGTCGGTATGAAGTTTCATCGAGCCGGAAATATCGATAAGGATCAGCAGCTTGCGCGGGACAAGCTGCCGCTTGCGTAGCAGCGGCGACGGAACGTCACCGTCCGCCTGCACGATATCTCGGAGCGAACGCCTGAGGTCGAGCGTGCCCCGTGTATGCGCCCGCACGGTGCGGAACGATCGGCGGACCGGCAGTGCCCCCGGCAGCGCATGACGGAACGCGGCGAGCGTGTCCTTTCCGCGCCCGAAACCGCGAACGCCGAGTCGCTCGACGACCGAAGCGGTTTCGCCGCTTTCGTCGTCCCGGCGGATTTCGACTTCTTGCCGTTGCTCGCCGCCATCGTCCTTGACGCCTGTCTCCTCCTCACCATCCGCCTCGACAAAAGTCTCGATCTCGCCGTGGAAAAAGGCGCGAAAATGCGCGTCGAACTCGCTGCGGCGATCCGGCGGCGGGGCCAAGGTCGCATAGGCTGCCTCGCGGATGTCCTGCATCGAACGCGGTCCGAGAAGCGTCACTGCCTGCATGAAACTTGTCACTTGTTCTGGCGAGGCCGGAAAGCCGAATTTTCGCAGGTGGCGGGCGAAGGTGAGGAAAGGCACGGCGGCGGGCGGCAGTCGCTCATCCCCCTGCCGGGACCTTCTCCCGGTAAACAGGGAGAAAGGGTTTTCAATACCGCTCACCCCAATGCCTCCTCGACGATCCGATCCAGCTCCGGCGCGATATAGGAAAGATCCTCCTCGTCCTTGATCAGCACGCCGATGGCGCGACGGAAGGCGAGCGGCCAGGACGACCCGGCCTTTTCCAGCATGGTCGCGGCATTCGCCCATTCAACCGCCTCGGCAATGCCGGGCGGTTTCGCCAGCGGCCTCGCCCGGATGCCGCCGACCGCCTTTGCCACCGCGCGCGCCGTCGCCTCGGCGACATCGCCGGCGCGCAGCATGATGATGGCGGCCTCACGCTCCGCGTCGGGATAGGCGATCCAATGGTAGACGCAGCGGCGTCGCAGCGCTTCCGCAAGCTCGCGCGTGCGGTTGGAGGTCAGCACCACGACCGGCTGGCTGGCGGCGGTCAGCGTACCGCGCTCGGGAATGCTGATCTGGAAGTCCGAAAGAAACTCCAGCAGCAGCGCCTCGAACTCGTGGTCCGATCGGTCGATCTCGTCGACCAGCAGCACCCGCCGCTCCGGCGCGCGCAGCACCTGCAGCAGTGGCCGGTCGATCAGGAAACGGTCGTCATAGATGTCGATCTCATGATCGCCGGCGTGACGGATGGCGAGCAATTGCCGCTGATAGTTCCACTCGTAGAGCGCATGCGCGGCGTCGATGCCCTCGTAGCATTGCAGCCGCACGAGATCGCGCCCGAGCACGCCGGCGATCGCCTTGGCGGCCTCGGTCTTGCCGACGCCGGGCGCCCCTTCCAGCAGCAACGGCTTTCCCAGCCGGATCGCCAGGAACACCGCCGTGGCAAGGCCTTCGTCGGCGATATAGCGAGCGGTTTCCAGCGCCGCCGCGATAACTTCCGGCGAGGCTGCGATCTGTTCGGCGGATACGCTCATCGGACCTTGCTTCGGGCTACGCCGCCCGCTGTTCCGTCAGCGCTCTCAGAATCCGTTCGGGCGTGATCGGCAGCATGTCGATGCGCACGCCGACCGCGTCGAAGACGGCATTGGCCACCGCCGGGATCTGCGGGTTGGCGCACATCTCGCCCGGACCCTTGGCGCCGTACGGCCCATCCGCCGCCGGCCGTTCCAGCACGATGATCTCGGTGTCAGCGAGGTCCCCTGGGCCCGGCATCAGATATTCGTTGAAGTCCGTGCCGCCATGGTCGCGGCTGGGGTAATACGGCTCAGTGGTCTCGTAGAGCGCATGCGAAATCCCCATCCACGAGCCACCGACAAGCTGCTGTTCCACCATCTTCGGGTTCAGAGCGCGGCCGATCTCGAAGACGTTTTTCACCGACACGACCGTCACCTCGCCGGTCTCGTCGTCGACGTCGACCTCGGCGACCGTGCAGGCATGGGCGTAGCAGGTCGACGGCTTCATCGCCCCGGTCTCGACCTCCGGATAGGAGCGCGGCACCAGGAACATGCCGCGTCCCGAAATCGAGCGGCCGAGCTTAAAATGCGCGGTCAGCGCGGTGTCGAAGATCGAGATGGATTTTTGCGGCGCGCCCTTCACGTGGATGTTGCCGGTGCCGTCGGTATCGAGATCGTCTGCATTCACCTCCAGCGCCTCGGCCGCGACTTCCAGCATGACCTGCCGCGCCTCCCGCGCCGCTTGCACCACGGCATTGCCGATACGGTGCGTGCCGCGCGAGGCGAAGGTGCCCATGCAATGCGGCCCGGTGTCGGTGTCGGCGGTATCGATGATCACCTGTTCCGTCGGCACACCGATCGTCTCGGCGCAGATCTGCGCCATCACCTGCTTCAGCCCCTGCCCCAAATCGACGGAAGACAGCGTCACCATGAAATTACCGGTCGGCGTCGAATGCACCAGCGCCTGGCTGGGGTCGCCACCGAGGTTCATGCCGGTCGGGTAGTTGATCGCCGCCACGCCGCGGCCACGCCGGATCGCCATGTCAGGCCTCCTGCTTGTAGGACGACATTTTTAGATATTTTTCGGAGACCGGCCAGTTGGCGGCGCGCGACGCCTCCTGCATGCACTCGATCAGCGCCGCGCCGGTCGTCGGCTGGCGATGCGCCTTCATGTCGCCGTCGCGGTAAGCGTTGATGAAGCGGAATTCGAGCGGGTCCATGCCGATCAGCCGCGCCAGCTTGTCCATCTGCACCTCCAGCGCGAAGTCGGCGATGGTGACTCCGAAGCCGCGCATGGCGGAGGACGGCGTGCGGTTGGTGTAGACGCAGTAGGTGTCGATCCACACATTCGGCACCGTGTAGGGGCCGGGATAGTGCGCGGCACCCTTCTGCGCACCATAGGGCGAATGCCGCGAATAGGCGCCGGCATCGGTGTAGCCCGTCACCTTGCGAGCGACGATGCGCCCGTCCTTCATCACCCCGTCCTTGATGGTGATCTTTTCCGCGGCGCGCGGCGAGGAAATCTGCATCTCCTCGTAGCGCCCATAGATGAAGGAGACCGGCCGGCCGGTCAGCCGCGCCGCGAGGATGGCGATCGGCTCGACGATGACATCGACCTTGCCGCCAAAACCGCCGCCCACCGTGCCGCCGACCATATGCAGCTTGTGGCCCGGCATCTGCAGGATGATCGAGGTGTTGTCCAGCGTGAAAAACATCGCCTGCGTGTTGGTGTGGCAGGTGAAACGGTCGTTGCCTTCCGGCACCACGACGCAGCCGGTGGTCTCGGTCGGCGCCTGCTCAATCGGCGACGAGTAATAAGTCTGCTCCAGAATATAGTCGGCCTCGGCAAAACCCTTGTCGATGTCGCCGAACCGCACCTTGCGGTGGTCGCTGCTGTCGTAGAGGTAAAAATTGCCGGGATGATATTCGTTGACCAGCGGCGCGCCAGGCTTCAGCGCCTCCTCCATGTCAAA
Organism: Mesorhizobium sp. IMUNJ 23232; assembly: GCF_044326205.1. Taxonomy (NCBI): domain Bacteria; kingdom Pseudomonadati; phylum Pseudomonadota; class Alphaproteobacteria; order Hyphomicrobiales; family Phyllobacteriaceae; genus Mesorhizobium; species Mesorhizobium sp. IMUNJ 23232. Next base: position 67,024 of record NZ_JBIRCY010000014.1, on the reverse strand, counting down.
GACGGCCGGCAAAACCTCATAGTCGACCTTGACCTTGTCGACCGCCTCCTGCGCGGCGCGCTCGGTCTCGGCGACGACGGCCGCCACCGCCTCGCCCTTCCAGCGCACCTTGTCCTCGGCCAGCACATGCTCGTCTTCCGGCCCGACCTGGATGAGGATCAGGATGGTATAGAGATTGTGCGGGATGTCCTTGGCCGTCAGCACCCTGACCACGCCCGGATGCTTTTCCGCTGCTGACGTGTCGATCCCTTTGATGCGCGCATGGTGATACGGGCTGCGGACCATTTTGAGGTGCAGCAGCCCCGGAAAGGTGCGGTCGGCGAAATAGGCGGTCTTGCCGGTAACGTGGCCCGGTGCGTCGGAACGCGGGCGGCTCTGGCCGATCTCGTGCAAATCGTCCTTGCGCTCGTCGGCGAAGTAGTTTTTGCGCAGTTCCATTGCGGAAAACTCCTCAAGCCGCATGGTGCGAGTTGGAACGCGCCGCCGAAAGAATCGCGCGGATGATCGGTTCGTAACCGGTGCAGCGGCAGATATTGCCCGATATGGCGTCGACCACCTCCTCGCGCGTCGGGTTCGGCACGCGGTCGAGCAGCGCCTTGGCCGCCATGATCATGCCCGGCGTGCAAAAACCGCATTGGGTCGCGAACCCCTCCTGGAAGGCGCGCTGGAGCGGATGCAGCACGCCACCCTCCGCCAATCCGGCCGTGGTGGTGACCGTCGCGCCCTCGCAAGTCTCGGCCAGCGTGAGGCAGGACAGCCGAAGTTCGCCGTCGACGATCACCGAACAGGTGCCGCATGTGCCTTGATGGCAGCCGCCCTTGGGCGAAGTGTCGCCGAGTTTTTCGCGCAGGACTTTCAGAAGCGTCGAGCCGCTCTCGACGAACTCGGCTTTTTCGTCGCCATTGAGCACGAACTGGATAGGTACCTTCGCCATGCTTCCTCCCTGTGCGATCATCCAGCAGCGCTAGCGCCGCCCCTCACCCTTGCCCTCTCCCCGTGAAGAACGGGGAGAGGGTAACGTCCACTTTGCGGCCAATCACCTTCTCCCCGTCATTACGGGGAGAAGGTCCCGGCAGAGGGATGAGGGGCTGCGCAAGTGTCTCCGACATGATCGTAACAACCCTAGCCGAGCAGCAGCCTACCCAGATGGACCGGCAGGACCTCGGCGCGATACCAGGCGCTGGCAATTGCGTCAGTGATCGGCGCCGTGCCCTCGGCAGCGACCGCCAACGCCGGCGTAATGCCTTCGGCGGTGCGCTTGCGGCCGACCAGCGCCTGCTCGGCGGCCTTCGCCCGCATCGGCCGATCGGCCATGCAGCCCAGCGCGATGCGCGCGGTGCGGATCGTCCCGTCAGCCGCCTCATCAAGCAGGACCGCGATGCTCAGCACCGAAACCCCCTTCGGCTTGACGCGCGCCACCTTGACGAAGCGGAATTTTTTCGGTTCCGGCACGTCGAAACGCACCGCGCTGACGATGCGGCCAGCCGCGGGGTCCCGGGCCTTCAAGAACGCCTCGATCGGCGTCGCCTGGCTGCCCTCCAGCACCTCAGCGTCCAGCGCGAGCAGCGCCACGGCGAAATCGCCATAGGGCGCCGGCGCGAACAGATTGCCACCGACGGTCGCCATGTTGCGGATCGCTGGCCCGCCGACGGCACGCGCCGCCGACGCGATCGGCGCCAGAGCCGGGTGACGCGCCATGGCCGCCATGGTCACCGACGCGCCGATGGTGACACGGCTACCTTCGACCGAGAGCGCCAATAGCGCCGGATCGGTCGAGCGCACGAAGGTGGACAGCGAGACGTCGCCCTCGTTGGCGGCGCGCACCACGAGCGTGCCACCGCCGAGATAACGCGCGCCGTCGGCTTTGAGCGCCGCGCCCGCGTCGTTAACATTGGCAAATGTCTTGAGTGCAAGCGGCATCGTTTCCTCCCCGAGCCGGCCGCGAATTTCAGCCGTTTCCGACGAAGCTGCCGCCGAAATGGTTCTTCAGCGCGTTGAATCCGCCCTGAAAAACGTTCTCGCCCATGCCCTTGGCGATCTCGTCGGCCTTCTCCGCCGGCGCATCGAACTCCGCCGTCCACACCGCATAGGTGCGGTCGCCGTCGGTGACGCGCTCAAGCCTCAGCGTCGACGTATGGCTCGAGATCGGCGCCGGATGCCCGATGATTGAATAGGTGGTCAAAAAATCGTCGTCCGAGAAGGCGACGAGCTTTTCACGGATCGTCGCGCCCGATGCGACCTTGAAGTTGCGCACGGCGCCGATGTCTGTCGCGGCCTTGCCATCCTCGATATGACTCTCGACCATGCGCGGATGCCAGTTCGGCAGACCGTTGAAGTCGCGGATGCGCGCCCAGACCTTTTCCACCGGCGCGTCGATGACGCTGGAAATCCTAACACTAGCCATGCGGCGCTCCTCCCAGATTGCACGTTGGGAGAAATCTATCCCGGCTAGCCAGTCGCCGCTTATCAATCAGTCTTGGAAGCTTATCGAAGCGTCTGAAAAAGTCACGCCGTCGCCCGCGCCGCTTCTCGGTAAAGTGTCGGCGGCACGCCGGCATGGTCGCGGAAGAAACGGGTGAAATTACCCTGCGAGGTGAAGCCGAGATTGCAGGCGACGGAAGTCAGCGAGTCCTCCGACTGGAGCTGTTTCAACGCCTCCTCCATGCGCAGCGTGTTCCAATAGACATTGGGCGTCAGGTTGGTCTGCTCCTTGAACAGCGCGAAGAAATGCGGCCGTGACAGGCCGACGCACCGCGCCACGTCGTCGAAGCAGATGCGCTCGCCGACGTTTAGCTTCATCAGTTCGATCGCCTTGCGCACGCGATAGTCCTGCATGGCGCCGTGGCCGGCGATCCGCGCCTTCCGCGGGCGCGCCATGTCGGCGGCATCGATCAGGCTGTCGATCAGCCGCTCGGTCTCGTATCCGGCAAGCTCATCCCCTGCCCCGTCGTTCAACTCATCGTAGAGGCCGACGGCCGCCCGGTAGAGCCAGTTGTCGAGCGGCAGCGACGCCACCGAAAACAGCGGTACCTTGGGCGCGAGGCCAAGCCGGCGGCGCGCCCATTCGGGATCGATGTAGAAGGCCAGGAACTGGCCGGGCGCACCATCGCTGGACAGCGCATGGCTGTGCGGCTGGAACGCATTGATGCAGGCGGCCATGCCCGGCCCGAGCCGCACCGTCTGCCCGCCGATGGTCATCTCTCCCGCTGTGCCGTCCAGCCAGATGATCATGTGCGCCTCGGCATGGGCGTGCGTGACGAAATTGCTGGCGACGTTGAGAACGGAGACATGCCCGAACGCGCCCCGGAAGAGCTTGATCGAGGTGGTCATGATTTCCTCCCAGGGTTTCGTTTCGCGTGGATGCGTGACCCTGTTGTGGAAATAGTGGGGCCGGGACGGCGTATGTCAATACGGCGAAGGTTCGACACGCGGCGAGCAGATCGTCGGAGGCGTGGAAAATTGATTGTGCAGCGCAGCACATTTTCCCTCTTGCGTGTTTAGTAAATTCTGTTTCAACTAAACAAAATTACTCAACACGCCGCGATGCGTGTGGGCGCCCTCGGGAGGGGCGGACTGGTCTTTTTTGAAGCCGTCATCCGGACGGTTTCGCAAATGGGAGGTAGGCATGAAATCGACATTGAAAGTGTCGCTCGGCCTGGCTGCGGGGCTTGCCGCCTCGACCGCCATGACGGGCGTTTCGCAGGCCGAGGACCTGACGCTCTGCTGGGCCGCCTGGGACCCGGCGAACGCTCTGGTTGAGCTCAGCAAGGACTTCACCGCGCAGACCGGCATCGGCATGAAGTTCGAGTTCGTGCCGTGGACCAACTATGCCGACCGCTTCCTCAACGAGTTGAACTCGAAGGGCAAGCTCTGCGACCTGATCATCGGCGACAGCCAGTGGATCGGCGGCTCCGCCGAGAACGGCCATTACGTCAAGCTCAACGATTTCTTCGACAAGGAAGGGATCAAGATGAGCGACTTCGTCGACGCCACCGTCGTCGGCTATTCGCAGTGGCCGAAGAACACGCCGAACTACTGGTCGCTGCCGGCCTTTGGCGATGTGGTCGGTTGGACCTATCGCAAGGATTGGTTCGCCAAGCCGGAACTTCAGGCCGCGTTCAAGGAAAAATATGGCCGTGATCTGGCCGTGCCCGCCACTTTTGCCGAGTTGAAGGACATTGCGGAATTCTTCCAGGGCCGCGAGGTGGACGGCAAGAAGGTGTATGGCGCCTCGATATACACAGAGCGCGGCTCCGAGGGCGTCACCATGGGCGTCATGGATGTGCTGTATTCCTTCGGCTTCAAGTATGAGAACCCGGACAAGCCCTACGAGATGGAAGGTTTTGTCAATTCCGAGAAATCGGTGAAGGGCCTCGAATTCTACAAGGCGCTCTACGATTGCTGCACGCCGCCCGGCGCCTCCAACAGCTACATGGGCGAAGGCATCGACGCCTTCAAATCCGGCCAGGTGGCGTTGCACATGAACTTCGCCTTCACATGGCCGGGCCTGCAGAAGGACGAAATGGTAGGCGGCGAGAAAGTAGGCTTCTTCGCCAACCCGGCGGGTCCGGATGGCGAAAAGCTCGCCCAGCTCGGCGGCCAGGGCATCTCGGTCGTTTCCTACTCAGACAAGCAGGACGCCGCGCTGCAGTACATCAAGTGGTTCGCAACTGCCGACGTGCAGAAAAAGTGGTGGTCGCTCGGCGGCTTCTCCTGTTTGAAGGCCGTCGTGGAAGACCCTGGCTTCGCGGCCAGCCAGCCCTATGCGCAGACTTTCCTAGACTCCATGGCGATCGTGAAGGATTTCTGGGCCGAGCCGAGCTACGCCTCGCTGCTGCAAGCCTCGCAGAAGCGCTTCCATGACTACGTCGTTGCCGGCCAGGGCACGGCCAAGGAAGCGCTCGACGGCCTAGTCAAGGACTGGACCGAAGTGTTCGAAGACGACGGCAAGATGTAAGCCCGCGTCCTCCCAACTCCGTCCCGCGCCGTGTTAATCTGGCGCGGGACGGAGACCGTTCATCATGCAAGACCTGCCCGCCGGAAAGCCCGTCGTGACCGACACCCACCCTTCCCTTTTGGATCGGACCATGGAGGCCGCCGCCCGGGCAACGCCGGAGCCGCTGGCCAAGACGGTGCGCGGGCTGTCCGATCGGATGGTCGCCTGGCTGTTCATCGCGCCGACCATCCTGCTGCTGCTCGCCATCAATATCTTTCCGCTGATCTGGGCGATCCAGCTCTCCTTCACCAATTACCGCGCCAACCGGCCCAACGAGGCGGTCAAGAACATCGGCCTGCAGAACTACGAGCGCATCCTGACCGACCAGGACACCTGGATCGCGATGCAGACGACGGCGCATTTCGTGTTCTGGACGATCCTGCTGCAGACGCTGATCGGTTTTTCGCTGGCCTACCTGATCGACCGCAAGTTTCGCGGCCACGCCTTCTGGACGACCATCATCCTCGTCCCGATGATGCTGTCGCCGGCGGTCGTCGGCAATTTCTGGCGCTTCCTCTACGAGCCGCAGATCGGCCTCTTCACCTACATCGTGTCGTTCTTCACCGGCATCCCGACGACTGAAATCCTGATGCTGTCCAATGTGAAGCTGGCGCCCTGGGCGATCATCATCGTCGACACCTGGATGTGGACGCCATACGTCATGCTGATCTGCCTCGCGGGACTGCGCTCCATCCCCGACTACATCTATGAGGCGGCCGAGGTCGACCGCGCATCGAACTGGCGGCAGTTCTGGTCGATCACCCTGCCGATGGCCCTGCCCTTCATCATGCTCGCGGTGCTGTTCCGCGGCATCGAGAACTTCAAGATGTTCGACATGGTGAACCTGCTCACCGGCGGCGGGCCTGGCTCGACCACCGAGGTCGCCTCGATCACGTTGAAGCGCGAAGCCTTCGAGAAATGGCGCACGGGCTTCTCCTCGGCCTTCGCCATCATCCTGTTCGTCGCCGTCTTCGGGCTCGCCAATATCTACGTGAAAGTTCTGAATCGGGTGAAGAGCCGATGAGCGCCGCCGCCCATTCCGTCGTCGAGCCGAGCACGACCTCGAAGCGCGTCGCCGCTGCGCTGGTGATCGTCTACGCAGTCGTGTCGATGATCCCGCTATTCTGGATCTTCGCGACCAGCTTCAAGACGCCGCCGGATTCGATCGCCTACCCGCCGAAGGTCGTTTTCACGCCGTCGATCGAGGGTTATTGCAACCTGTTCACGACGCGCACGCGGCAGACGCCGGAGTATATAAATTCGCTGCCGCCGGCGACGAGCTTCTGCGACGAGACCACGCGCAAGCGCAACATGGTGATCGCCGGCCCGTCGAACTTCCTGCCACGCTTCCTGAACTCGATTGTCATCGCCTTCGGCTCGACGTTCCTGGCCGTGTTCCTCGGCACGCTGGCCGCCTACGGCTTCTCGCGCTTCAAGGTGCCGCTTGCCGACGATCTCCTGTTCTTCATCCTGTCGACGCGCTTCATGCCGCCGATCGCCGTGGCGATCCCGATTTATCTGATGTACCGCGAACTCGGCCTCTCAGACACGGCGCTCGGCATGATCCTGCTCTACACCGCCGTCAATGTTTCGCTCGCGGTCTGGCTGCTGAAAGGCTTCATCGACGAGATCCCGCGCGAATATGAGGAAGCGGCGATGATCGACGGCTATACGCGGCTGCAGGCCTTCTGGCGCGTGGTCCTGCCGCAGGCAACCACCGGCATTGCCGCCACCGCCATCTTCTGCCTGATCTTCGCCTGGAACGAATATGCGTTCGCTGCACTTCTGACCTCGGGCACCGCCCAAACCGCGCCGCCCTTCATCCCGACTATCATCGGCGAGGGTGGGCAGGACTGGCCGGCCGTGGCCGCCGGCACGACGATCTTCCTCGTGCCGATCCTGGTGTTCACCATCCTTTTGCGGAAGCAGTTGCTGCGCGGGATTACGTTTGGGGCGGTGCGGAAATGAGCACGCGTAGCACTCCTCGCAGCACCCCTCATCCGTCTCGCCCTTCGGGCTCGACATCTTCTCCCATAAGGGGAGAAGGGGGAGCACTGCATCTGCGCCTCTGCCAATCGCCGACGTTCGAGATTTGCCGAAGCGGAAAAGCAAGGCTCCCCCTTCTCCCCTTGTGGGAGAAGGTGCCGAGCGAAGCGAGGCGGATGAGGGGTGTTCCAGCTTGGCGCGGCTCACCAGAAATTGCGGGAGGCCGGGCATGACCCGCCCCCCAGCCGTCAAACGCTCCGCCTGGCCCCGCGCTCTCCGCCGCAGCTACCTCGAAAACATCGCCACCGTGGTGATCGGGATCGGATTCCTGATGCTTTTTCAACCATTTACGCTGATGCTCTACACCTGGTCGTTCGTCACCATGCTTGCCGGCACTGTCATGTTCATCATCGTCTCGAAATTCCCGGAATAGGACGATGGCCGAAATCCGCGTGCAAAATCTCAAGAAAGAATTCGGATCGTTCATCGCGGTCCAGAATTCCAACTTCGTGGTTCAGGACGGCGAGTTCTTCGTCATGCTGGGACCCTCGGGCTGCGGCAAGACGACGACGCTGCGCATGATCGCCGGGCTCGAACTGCCCACCGGCGGGCAGATTCTGCTCGGTGGCGAAGACGTCACCATGCTGCGCGCCCGCGAGCGCGACATCGCCTTCGTGTTTCAGCTCTTCGCACTCTATCCGCACATGAACGTGCGCAAGAACATCGGCTTCCCGCTGCTCGCCCAGGGCATGGCACGGGCCGAGATCCGCCAGCGCGTCGAGGAGACGGCAAAACTGCTGCGCATCGACCATCTGCTCGACCGGCCGGTGTCGGGACTTGCAGGCGGCGACCGCCAGCGGGTGGCACTCGGCCGTGCCATCGTGCGGCGGCCGAAGTGTTTTTTGATGGACGAACCGCTCGGCACACTCGACACGGAATTCCGCGACGTGATGGTCCACGAACTGCGCGAATTGCACAACCGCATCCGCGCAACCACCGTCTATGTCACCCACGACCAGCTGGAAGCCATGTCGATGGCCGACAAAATCGCGGTCATGAACCACGGCGTCATCGAGCAATTTGGCACGCCGAAGGAAATCTACGACCGGCCCGCCTCGATGTTCGTCGCCGATTTCATCGGTTCGCCGCCGATGAACTTCCTCAAATTCGACGGCGGGCTGCGACGCGGGACGAAGGAGATCGTCGTGCAGGGCGCGACCGTCGCCGTGCCTGAAGTCCGCGAGGATTTTTCGCCGGCCGAATTCGCGCTCGGTGTGCGGCCCGAGCACATCCGCTTCGACGACGGCTCGAAACTGCGCGGCGCGATCTACGGCACGGAATATCTCGGCACGACGCAGATCGTGGCGGTCGAGACGGCCGGCGGAATGGTCAAGGCGCGCGTGCCGGCGGAAGTCCAGTTACGGACCGGCGAGCCTGTGGGGTTGGCTTTCAACGCCGCCCGCGTATCGCTGTTCGAGCGGCAATCCGGCCGCGCCATCCGCACCGGACTGCATGAGGGGGCGGCGCATGGCTGACATATCGCTGCGCGGCGTCACCAAACGTTTCGGCGAGACCGAGGCCGTTTCGGAACTGAACCTCCACATCGCCAATGGCGAGTTCGTCGTGCTGCTCGGGCCGACCGGCGCCGGCAAGACGACGACGCTGCGGCTGATCGCCGGGCTTGAGCGGCCCGAACGAGGCTCCATCGTGATCGCCGGGCGCGACGTTACGAAACTGGAGCCGGCGGCGCGCGACGTGGCTTTCGTCTTCCAGCAATATTCACTCTATCCGCATCTCACGGTCTACGAAAACCTCGCCTTCCCGCTGCGCTCGCCGACGCGCAAACGCTCCGAGGACGAGATCAATGCCCGCGTCGCCGAGATCGCCAAGCTGGTGCGCATCGACCACAAGCTGGAGAACAAGTCGACGCGGCTTTCCGGCGGCGAGATGCAACGTGTCGCCATCGGCCGGGCTCTGGTGCGCAGGCCGGCGATCTACCTGATGGACGAGCCGCTGTCGTCGCTCGACGCGAAACTGCGCGCCGAGTTGCGGCTGGAGCTGAAACGCATCCAGACGGAGCTGGGCTCCACCTTGCTCTATGTCACCCACGACCAGATCGAGGCGATGACCATGGCCGACCGCATCGGCATCCTCGCCGAAGGCCGGCTGGTGCAGATCGGCACGCCGCGCGAAATCTATACGCAACCCGCCAACCTGCATGTCGCGGCGCGGCTCGGGCAGCCGGCGATCAACCTGCTGCCGGCCGGTCTTCTGCCGGACGCCGCGCCAGCGGGAACCAAGACGGTCGGCGCGCGTACCGAGCACCTGAAGATCGAGAAGGCGGCGACCGGCCATGCCGACGGCACGGTCGACTGGATCGAGCATCTCGGCGACCAGAACCACCTGCACCTGACCGTCGGCGACCGCAGACTTGTGACCTTGACGGACCCCGACACCTCCTTCCAGAAGGGCGACCGCGTGACCGTGCGGTTCCGGGCGCCACTTTATTTCGACGGCGCGGGCAACAGGATCGCGGGATGAGTTCGGATACGACGATGCACAGGATCGACCTGCCAGCCCTGATCGCCGCCGTCGCGGACACCGTGTCGGCCCATGCCGACGAACTGACCGCGCTCGACCAGGCAATCGGCGACGGCGACCACGGGCTCAACATGAAGCGCGGCTTCGAGGCGGTGCGCGCCGAGAGCGCTACCCTTGCCGAAAAGCCCCTGCCCGACGCTCTGAAGGCGATCGGCACCAAACTGGTCATGACGGTCGGCGGCGCGTCCGGCCCGTTGTTCGGCACGCTTTTTCTCACCCTCGGCAAGGAACTGCCCGCCGAACCCGGCGGGCCCGAACTGGCATCCGCCTTCGGCAAGGCGGTAGACGCGGTGGCGGCGCGCGGAAAATCGCAGGCGGGGCAGAAGACCATGCTCGACGTGCTCTATCCCGTGCAGGCAGCCCTTGCCGCCGGCAAGACCGGCGCCGAGATCGCCGACGCGGCGGACGCGGCAGCGGAAGCCACCAAGCCGTTGAAGGCGATACGCGGCCGTGCCTCCTTCCTCGGCGACCGCTCGATCGGCCACATCGATCCCGGCGCGCGTTCCTCCGCGCTGATCGTGCGCGCCGTCACAAAAACCCTGGAACGGGACGCATGAAAAATGTCGGCATCGTCATCGTCTCGCATTCGGCCAAGGTCGCCGAAGGCACCGCCGACATGGTGCGCCAGATGGTGGGCGACGAGGTGCCGCTCGCCTGGTGCGGCGGTAACCCGGAAGGCGGGCTGGGAACCAGCGTGGAAGCGATCATGCAGGCGATCGACCGCGCCTGGTCGGAGGCCGGCGTCGCCATCCTGGTCGATCTCGGCGGCGCCGAGACCAACAGCGAGATGGCGATCGAAATGATTGGCGAACCAAGGGCGAATCGGATCGTTGTCTGCAACGCGCCGATCGTCGAGGGCGCGGTGATGGCTGCGACGGAGGCTTCGGGAGGAGCGTCGCTCAAAGAAGTCGTGGCGACGGCGCACGAATTGGCGCCGGCTTGAATGGATCGGAATTTTTGATGACGGCGCTTACACAAAAGGCGGTTGAAATCAAGCACGAGGTCGGCCTGCACGCCCGGCCATCGGTGAAGTTCACGAAACTGGCGAAGTCGTTCCCCGCCTCGATCGAGATGGCGCTGGCGGCGGACGGTCCGTGGTTCGACGCCAAGAGCATCGTCAAGGTGATGGCGGCCAAGGCGCCCAAGGGCACCGTGCTCCACCTGCGCGCCAGCGGCGAGGAGGCGGAACTTGCCCTGGACGCGCTGGTCGCGCTGGTCGAGCGCGATTTCGACGAGGCCGAAGCCAATGTCCGGACCGCATAGGCTCACCGGCATCCCCGCTTCGCATGGCTATGCGAAAGGTCCGGTGTTTGACCTCGACACCGGTTCGCAGGCCCATGTCAGCACCGGCCATCCGGAAGAGGAAGCCCGCGCACTCACGCTGGCGATCGAAAGCGCTTCCGAACAACTGGCGGCGCTTGCCGCAAAGACAGTAGGCGAAGCAGCCGACATGCTGGAATTCCAGCTTGCGATGCTCGCCGACGAATCCTTGTCCGCGCCCGCCTTCGCACTGATCGACCAGGGCGCATCGGCCGATGGGGCATGGTCATATGCCCTGGACGAGCAGATCGACAGCTACGAAGCTTCCGAAGACGAATACTTTCGCGCCCGCTCCGCGGACCTCAAGGACATCCGTCAGCAGGTGCTCGAGGCGCTGGCCCCGGCCGGCAGTTTGGCGGTGCCATCCGGCGCCATTCTGGTCGGCGACGACATTGCGCCGACGCGTTTTCTCGCGGTCGACTGGTCGCAGGGTGGCGGCATCGCGCTGGCGAAGGGCAGTTCGGCCAGCCATGTCGCTATGCTGGCGCGGGCGCGCGGCGTGCCCATGGTGGTTGGCCTCGGACCGGTGCCAAGCAATTTCGATCTTCCCGTCTTTCTCGACGCGGAGCATGGGCACGTCCTGCTCGGCCCAGGCGGCGAGGCTGAAGAACTTTTCCACAGGGCAGCGGAGGCTTTCGCGGTACGCCGCCGCGCGGCGGAGGAAAATTCCGCAAACCCTGCCGCGACCGCCGACGGCACGCCGGTGCGCGTGCTGATCAACGTCGCCGACCCGTCCGACGTCGAGCGCATCGACATCGCCACCTGCGACGGCGTCGGGCTGATGCGCACGGAATTCCTGTTCGGCAAGGCGGGTGGATTGCCGGACGAGGAGACGCAGTACCGCGCCTACCGAAAAGTTCTGGAATGGGCGGCCGGCAAGCCGGTCACGATCCGCACCGTCGACGCCGGCGGCGACAAGCCGGTGCCGGGTTACACGGTGGAGGAAGGCAATCCGTTCCTCGGCCTGCGCGGCATCCGCCTGTCGCTGGCGCGGCCGGAGATTTTTCGCGTGCAGATCCGCGCGCTGTTGCGCTCCGCCGTCCACGGCAACCTGAAAATCATGTTTCCGATGGTCGCTGTGCCGGAGGAATTTGCCATTGCCGCCGCGCTTTTCGCGGAGGAGGCGGAAACTCTCGCGAATGCCGGTGGCGAATACGCCATACCGCCGCTCGGCATCATGGTCGAGGTGCCGTCAACGGCAATCGCACCTGAGCTTTTCGCCGATGTGGCCTTCTTCTCCATCGGCTCCAACGACCTCACCCAGTACGTGATGGCGGCGGCGCGCGACAACACGGCGGTGGCGGCGCTCAATTCCGTGCACAACCCGGCCGTGCTGCGGCTGATCGCATCGGTGGCGGCCTTCGGGCAGGCGAACGGCATTCCGGTCAGCCTGTGCGGCGACGCCGGCGGCGATCCGGCCGCGATCCCCGCCCTGCTGGAGGCCGGCCTGCGCGACCTCTCCGTGGTGCCCGCGCAACTGGCGCTCGCCAAGGCGGCTATCGCAGGCGTTACCCTCTGACGATGGCGAAGCAGCCGCAGCCCGAGCCGAAGGACGCCGAGGCGGCGATCCGCGCCTACAAGACCATCCTGTCCACCGTGATCGACCAGCGGCCGTCCGGCACGCGCCAGCGCCTTGCCGACGCGTTGGGAAAACACCGCAGTTTTGTCACCCAGATCACCAGCCCAACCTATTCGACGCCGATCCCGTCGAAACATCTGCAGGCGATCTTTTCCGTCTGCCATTTCAGCGGACAGGAGCGCGACGCCTTTCTCGCGGACTACCGCATCGCCCATCCGGGCAAGGCGGCGCAGGAAGCGGGACTCAGGCGTACCCGCCATATCTCGCTGGTGGTGCCGGATCTCGGCGACGACAAGCAGAACGCCGCGCTCGACCGCGCCATCAACGAGTTCATCCACAGGATCACCAGCATCGCCGGTAAAGGCGGTTAGCGCAGCCGAAACCAGACCGTGGCAGGCCAAGCAACCGGAGGAGGAACAAATGAAAAAATTCATCAATACGGTCGATACGGTGCTCAGCGAAAGCCTCGACGGTTTCGCCGCCGCGCACGCCGACATCCTCGCGCTCGGCGGCGGCCACAAGTTTATCCGCCGCAAGGCGCTGAAACCCGGCAAGGTTGCGCTGATCTCCGGCGGCGGCTCGGGCCACGAGCCGCTGCATGGCGGGCTGGTCGGGTTCGGCATGTTGGACGCCGCCTGCCCCGGCCAGGTTTTTACTTCGCCAACCCCCGACCAGATGATGGCGGCGGCGGGCGAGGTGAACACCGGCACCGGCTGCCTGTTCATCGTCAAAAACTATGAAGGCGACGTCATGAACTTCGACATGGCGGCGGAAATGTCGGAAGGCGTCATGCAGGTCGTCACCAATGACGACGTGGCGGTCGAGGATTCGCTTTACACGACCGGCCGTCGCGGCGTCGCCGGCACGCTTGTGGTCGAAAAGATCGTCGGCGCGGCCGCCGAGGAAGGCCGCGCAATCAAGGACTTGAAGGCGCTTGGCGATCGCGTCAACCGCGCGACGCGCTCCATGGGCGTGGCGCTCACCTCCTGCACCGTGCCTGCCGCCGGCAAGCCCAACTTCGAGATCGGCGACGACGAGATGGAGTTCGGCGTCGGCATCCATGGCGAACCCGGCCGCCGCCGCGCGAAACTCGCTTCCGCCGACGCCATCGCCGAGGAAATCTGCGAAGCTATCGCCGGCGATCTCGGTGCGGCCGCCAAGGGCAATGCGCTGCTGTTCGTCAATGGTTTTGGCGGCACGCCTTCGATGGAACTCTATCTCATGTACAACAGCGCCCGCCTGCAATTCGAGAAGCGCGGCATCACGATCGCACGTTCGCTTGTGGGTTCCTACGTGACCTCGCTCGACATGGCTGGCTGCTCGATCACGCTGTCGATGCTGGACGACGAGGCGGCGCGCCTATGGGACGCGCCAGTCCATACTGCGGCCCTGCGCTGGGGGATGTAGCGGCGACAAGGTTCCCGCGCTCCGACCTCTACGCCTGCGCGGATACGGTGAGGCCGTCTCGCGTCCATCTGGCCAAGTGGTTCAGGTCACGCGTCGAGCCAAACCGTCTCGAAATGCTGTTCGAGCGACTGATGCTGCTCGCATCCGTTTACCCCCTTACGGTAGGTCCGGTAGACCGAACGCCAGTAGGGCTGGATGATGATCCCGGAGTTGCGCAGGTTCAGCTCGATCTTCGCCATGATCTTGCGGCGCGCGTCGGCATCGGGTGTGGCCAGCGCCTCATCGAGAAGCGCGTCGAATTCGGGATCAGAGTAGCCGCTCTCGTTCCATGCCACGCCCGACCTGTAGGCCAGCGCCAGCACCTGGACGCCCAGCGGCCGTCCCAGCCATTCCGTGCAGGAGAAGGGATATTTGTTCCAGTCGTTCCAGAACGTCGCGGACGGCAGCACGGTGCGCTTGACCTTCAGCCCGGCCTCCCGCATCTGGCCGGCGATGGCGTCGGCGGTCGCCTTCTGCCAGTCGACCTCAACAGAGATCAGGTCGAACTCGTGGTCCGCCATGCCGGCCTCGGCAAGCAGGGTTTTGGCTTCATCGACCTTGCGGACATGCGCTCCGATGTCGGCATATTCCGCATGCATCGGCCCGACATGATGGTTTTCGGCCGGCTTGCCGTGATCGCTCAGGCCGAGCGTCAGCACCGCACCATTGTCGACGGCCAGTTGGGCGGCCCGCCTTACCCTGGCGTCGTCATAGGGTTTGGCGGCGACACTGAAGCGCGCGACGATCGTGGAGCCAGTCGCTATTTCCGAATTCTGAAGCCCCATGCCTTCGACCAGCGAAATGGCGTCGGCTGCCGTCTCATGGTTGGTGTCGATCTCGCCCGATTCGAAGGCGGCGAACATCGGGGTGGCATCGCCGCCATAGTCTACCCAGGTGATCGCGTCGAGAAGGAAATCACCCTTCCACCACGGCGCCTGCTTGCGGCGGACCTCGGCGCCGGAACCCGTGTCCCAGCGCACGAGTTCGCAGGGGCCGGTGGTGATCTTCAGCGCGTCGAGCGGATCGTCGCCGCCCTGGTAGCTGCGGTGCATGATGAGCCCGGGATAGTCGGCCATGCCGGCAATCAGGGAGATGTCGGGCTTCGGCAGGTTGAGCTCGACCGTGTAGTCGTCGACACGCTTGATTGCGCCGTCGATCGCCTTCTTGGTGCCTGGATCGATGAGCACGGACATGCGCGTGGCCACCGAATTGCCCGGCGCGCTAGCATCGCACCAGCGCGTCAGGTTGTGGATGACGTCGTCGGCGTTGAAGATGTCGCCGTTCGACCAGGTGATGCCCTTGCGGACATGGAGGGTAAGCTTCCGCGCGTCGTCGCTGGTCTCCCAGCTTTCCAGCAGCCAGGGCTCGAAGGAGAAGTCGCGGTTCCAGCGGACAAGATATTCGTTGCACTGGCGGGCAATGTTCGACATCTCGACACCGTCGAAGGTGCGCGGGTCGCGCCAGGGCTTTACCGTCATCGCCACCCGCAGGGTGCCGCCGCGCTTCGCCTCCTGGGCAGCGGCCGGACCTGGCAAGATGCCACCGAGGGCGAACGCGCCGCCGGCGCTGACGCCGAGCGCCGCCATGGTGGCCAGAAACTCGCGCCGGCCGATAAGACCTTTGCGAAAATCCCCTGCCACGGGCTCGGCCTTGGGATGCAGCGGTCTGTCGGTCAGCATCAGTCTGGTCATTGGACCCCTCCTTTTGTCGGACGCCCGGCTCGTCCGTTGCCAGATGCGGATGTGATCGCGCCGGTCTCGCTGAAAAATGATAGGGCTGCGGAAAAGTCCAAGCTGTTCGCGATTCCGCAGATTCCGTGCAGCGCTCCGCAGCCTGTCAGTAAGGCCAATAGCCTCTGGCAAGCGCGGCCACGGCATCGACGATGCGTCCGAAGGCTGCGCGGGCTCGCGGATCAGTGCTTCGCGCGCGCAGATAGCTATGTGTCAGGCGAGGCTCTTCGAACCAAAACGCCCGCCCTGCCACGGCAAGGATGCGGTCGCGGTAACTCTTGCCGTCCGAGGAAAGCGGATCGCACTCGGCCGTGAAGATCACGGTCGGCGGAAGGTTGCTGAAATCCCGGTCGCGCAATGGCTCAAGCGTCGGATCTTCGGAAGCGGCCGCGCCGCCCGTGCGGATGTAGCGATAGAATTCGATGTCGCGCACGCCGAGCAGCGGTGCCTCGGCGTGCTCGACATAGGACCGCGCGGCCGTGTCGCCGCCCAGGCCGGGATAGATCAGAACCTGGCCGATCAACCGGTGCGGTTCCCCGCGCACGGCATGCGCAACGGCTGCCGCGAGGTTGCCGCCGGCGCTCTCGCCACACAGGAGCAGCGGCAGGTCGGCCGTCGCCGATGCCCATGCGAACGCCGCGCGGGCATCATCGAAGGCGGCGGGGTGAACGTGCTCCGGTGCGAGCCGGTAGTCGACCGAGACGATGTCGCAGCCCGAGCCGGCACACAGCTCGGCACAGATGTCGTCATGGCTGTTGAGACCGCCGAAGACGAAGCCGCCGCCATGATAATAGACGACCGTCGCGATCGGCGCCCGACCTTCGGCGCGATACCTCCTGATTGGGATCGAGCGGTCTATCAAGGCGTCGCTGGCGACAACTCCAGCCGGGTAGCCGCAATGGAATGCGCCACACATCGCATCATAGATGACGCGCTGCTCCGAAATCGGCAGGTCGGCGGCTGCGGATGGGAACAGCCGGTTGACCTGATCGACATAGGCGTGGGTTTCCGGGTCGAGCAGCGTCTCGTACTTGCCGGGCATCATCTCATGGCTCTCCGCACCCGATGCCGGAACGCCATCGGTCAGAGGTCCCGGTAAAGGTCCGCGGCGTTGGCGTAGCTGAAGCGCAGCGGCACCGAGCCTTCGACCATCCACACATCGACCGTTTCGCCGGCCATTAGCCGGCAGGCGCCGGCCGTGTCCGTCACCGCACCGCCGTACAGCCTGTTGGCGAGATTGAGGATCGCTGTCTCGTGCATTGCCTGGCTGCCGCTGCCGCAGGCATCCTTGACGAGGATGACGCGGAAACCGAGTTCGACCGCGTCCTTCACCGTCGCCGCGATGCAGGCCTCGGTCCACACGCCTGAAACGAACAGCCATTCGATCTCTTGTCCGGCGAGCAGCGGCGCCATTTCGCCGCTGGCAAAGCTGCTCGCGTCCGACTTGACCAGCAACGGCTCGCCGTCGATCGGACCAATCTCGGCACAGATCGCGGTGAGCGGATCGCCGGCATTGCTGAAGGCGGAGGCGCCGTCTTCCATTACCGGAT
The DNA here is from genome assembly GCF_044326205.1 of Mesorhizobium sp. IMUNJ 23232. Taxonomy (NCBI): domain Bacteria; kingdom Pseudomonadati; phylum Pseudomonadota; class Alphaproteobacteria; order Hyphomicrobiales; family Phyllobacteriaceae; genus Mesorhizobium; species Mesorhizobium sp. IMUNJ 23232. The sequence goes on along the minus strand of NZ_JBIRCY010000014.1, from coordinate 49,816 downwards.
GGAAGGGTTTTGCCCCTTCCATTCCAAGGTCGACGATATAGGCGGAATGGATCAGCGGAATGGCCGCGGCGCGTGCCGCCTGCTGCAGGCGCTGCACATTCGCGACGATCGCCTCGAACCCCTCGACCAGGTAGCGGCTGTCCTTGCGGTGCTCTTCCTGCAGGTCGACGAACAACGCCGCCGCCTTGCGGCGATCGATGGACAGGTGCTTGCGCATTCAGATCTCGCCGTCCAGGAATTCGTCCTCATAGGGGAAACGTGACAGGATCTCCGTGCCGGTCTCGGTGATCAGGATCTCGTCCTCCAGCTTGACGCCCTCGCGCCCGCCCTTCTCGCCGATATAACTTTCGACGCTGACGACCATGCCGGGAACCAGGTGGCCGTCGCGGCCATAGGTGTCGTAGTCCATCGCATGGGCGATGAAGGGCGTCTCGCCATGCATGCCGACGCCGTGCATAACCGAGGTGTAGCGCTGGTCGACGAAGCGCTCGGGAATCTTCCACGCCTTCTCGGCAATCTCCCGGAACGCCATGCCCGGCTTGACGATGCCGATGTTGTGACGGACCTGGTCATGGGCCATGCGGTAAAGCATCTTCTGATAGGCGGTGGGTTTGCCCGGACCACAGCGGAAGGTGCGCGAGAAGTCGGAGTAGTAGCCGTAGCAGCCGATCGTATCGGTATCCAGCGCTAGCAGTTCCCCCGGCCTGATCTTCCTGCCGCTCGCCTCGTTGAACCACGGGTTGGTGCGCTGGCCGGAGGTGAGCAGCCGCGTCTCGATGAACTCGCCGCCCTGGCGGATCACCTCGTGATACATGATGGCGAAGAGGTCGTTTTCCGAGACGCCCGGCCGGATCGCCTCGCGCACCGCCGCGACGGCGGCTTCCGCGCCGGCCATCGAGACCTGGAGGCATTTGACTTCCTCGGGTGTCTTGACGGCGCGCACGCCAAGAATCTCGCCCTGGCAATCCTTCACCTCGCAGCCGCGCTTCTGCAGCGCCAGCGCATGCAGATGGTTGCAGCGGTCGAGGCCGATTTTCATGGAGCCGCCGCCATATGTCTTCAGCAGGTCGGCGATCTCGTCGGCGAAGGGGCCGGCGGTCTCGTCATCGCGGCCCGACACCGACGACCAGACGAGCTTCGAGGGCCTCGCCTCGTCGACCGTGTCGAGCACCATCGAGACATGGTAGCTCTGCGGGTATTCGAAGAGCACGATCGGCCCCTCGGCCGGGATGAAGAAATAGCGCGTCGAATTGCGCAGGAAATAGCCGAACATATTGCGCGAGCCGGTGGCATAGCGCTGGTTGTACGGATCGAACAGCACGACCGCGCCGTAGCCTGCTCGCGTCATCCATGCGCGCAGCTTGTTCAACCGGCCGTGCCGCAGCGCGTCGGCGTCGACATAGGAGGGCTCGGTGTCCGACAGCCACATGCCGCCGCCGGGATCGCTGGCAGCGGGGTGGCGCATGCGATCGGCGAAATCGACCTCGTCGATGCGATCCGGATCGAAAACGACAATGCTCATTGGATGCTCCTTGTCGCGGGGAACATGCCGTCTTATGCGACACAGTGCTGTGCACAAATCCGCATGTGGAGCGCGGATTTCCGCAAGTCGCCGATTCTCCTACCGCCTGCGCGCCTGAGACGGCTGATGGCCGTGCTCCTCGCGGAACGCCCTGGCAAAACTCGACATGCTGGCGAAGCCGCATGCCGTCGCCACGTCGCGCACCGGCAGCGTCGAATGGGCAAGCAGGTCGGCGGCACGCTTGAGCCTCAGCCGGCGGTAATATCCGTTGGGCGAGATGCCGAGTTCGGCGCCAAAGCTGCGTTCGAGGCGGTCGGGGGAGACCCCGAGCCTTCCGGCAAGGTCGGACATCGCCAGCCGCTCCTCGACCGCATCCTCCATGATGGCAATCGCCGACAGGACCAGTTCGTTGCGGACGCCGGTGCGCAGCCTGAGCGGCATCAGCTTGCGGTCGACGCTGGATCGCAAGGGGCTGTGCACGAACCATTCGGCGACGCCGGCGGCGATTTCCGCGCCGCAGTCGCTGGCGATGATCTCCAGCATCATGTCGAGGCTGCCAACCCCGCCGGCGGAGGTGAAGCGCCGGCGGTCGATGACATAGAGATCGCGCCTGAGCTCGATCTCCGGAAAGGCTTCCTTGAACGCCGCCTGGCTGGTCCAGTGCAAGGTGCAGGCATGGCCGTCAAGCAGGCCGGCCCTGGCGAGGAAGAATGCCGCATCGGCAACCGCACCGATACGGGCGCCGCGCCGAAGGCCTTTTCGAATCCAGTTGACCGCATTGTCGGCCACGACATGATCGGCATCGCCCCCCGAGCATACGACGATGCGATCGACCTCTGGCGCGTCTTCAACGGAAAAGCCGGGTTCGATGACAACGCCGTTGGACGCCTCGATCCTTCCGCGCGCCGCGCCGACCGTGATCCACTGATAGCACTGCCGCCGCGCCAAAACATTGGCGGCGCGCAGCGGCTCGATGACCGAACTGAACGCCATCATCGGAAAGCCCGGAAAGATCAGCACTGCGAAGCTGATCGGCGCGGCGCTCGCCGTCGGCTCGTTGCGCATCCGGCTGGTCAAGGCTTGCGGCATTCCGACACTCGATGGTTTTCGCCGACAATAGTTCTACCCCGAACCCGGCAGATCAATGCAGTCCGATCCCGCGCGCCACCAGCCGTCATGACGAGGGGCTTGCCACATCAGGCAAGCGCTTCCTCGCCCAATCTACGGCCCTAAAAGGCCCTGAGGCAAAATCCCACCTGCTGGGGCGCGCCTTCCGAAAGAATTCAGACGGTAGTGGGTCAGTTTGGTCAAACTGACCCACTACCGTCTCCTTTATCCTGTCCGAATGGACAACCGGAAGGAACGAACCGACGAGACCCTGTTCCCGGTCGTTGAGATCGCTTGCGTACCGCGTTGACGTCCGCGCATACTCGCGACGAGTGGTTTTCGTCTAGGGCATAGGTGGCTCCGTTCAGTCTGGCAACCGAACTGAATCACATCCAACTGAAATCGCCCGATTCTTTTCGGGGCAGGCTCTTAAGCGTTCAGACGTTCGAAAAGTGATGGAGCGATGCAGACAGGATCCGATCGAAAAGTGTGGTTGTCCGACATGGCGAAGCTGGGAAGCCAAGACCTGGATGCATCCCGCGCCACCTTTCGAAGACTCGCCGCTGCCTTTGCCCCTCACGTACCGCCGAGCCATCTCGACGCCTACCGTCAAGCTGCGCATGCGACTCTGAAGTTGCAAACGTCGTTCAGTCCGGTCGCCGAGGCAGTTGCACCTTTAGTAGAAGAGGGGAAGATCTGGTTGTGGTCCGGTCCTTGGGAATATGGCGACTTGACAGCACTTCACACCGTAGTGGACGAGATAATACTTCGTAAGGAGTATTATTTTCGAACCAACCAGAGGGACGCACTGGTTATCGACGCTGGCGCGAATTTTGGGATGGCTACATACTATGTAAAGCGAATGGGGCTGACATCTCGCGTGATCTGCTTCGAGCCCAACCCTGAATGCTATCAACGCCTGGTGAGAAACGTTGCCGCCAATCGTTTCACCGGCGTAGAGATCCACAACGCCGCGCTTGGCGAGACGGATGGTGAGGCAGATTTCTACTTCTCCAGCGACCGGCCGCTTGCAGGGTCGCTTTCACCCAGGAACGCAAAAGATAACATCCGATGCGAGCCAACGGCCGTCCGTCGCCTATCCACCTATCTCGATCAGCCGATTGCCCTTCTGAAGCTGGACATCGAAGGTGCCGAAGCCGATGTCCTCGAGGAGGCAAGCGGTCGACTTGCCGTGGTCGAGAACATCTTCTGCGAGGTACACCCCGTGCATGGCGAAACTCCGAGCCTTCTGACACGCACGCTGGCTGTACTGGAACAGGCCGGCTTTTATGTCCACGTCGGCCGTTCCCCTTGGTCCGAACGCGCCCACGCTGAACGCCCGCTTACCCGCGCCAGCCACCCTTATTCGCTTAGCGTCTTCGCAACACGGAATGCAGCGCGACCGGCCGCCTAAAGCTGGTTTCAGCCTGCGCCTGTTTTCAGACGCGCTGTCAGATGGACATGGCCAACTCTCGCAAGCAAGAAAGGCGCATAGATTCCAGAGACCGCTTCGCCGGCAGCGTTTGCCGGACCGCAGGCGCCTCGGCGAGGACACCAACTCATGCCTGAGCATCGTTATATCTGTAAGACTCGAAAGCGGCTATCAGGTCGTCAAGTTTCGATACATCCATTTCGGTCCGTTGTCGCATTGTTGCAGTGATGTCGTTTCCGTTTATGAAATACCGTTTGCCAGAATTCAGTTCTTTTAGGTCCCCTTGCGCGATTTCCTTCCTGTTTTTAAGCCACGATATTGTATCGCTGAATTCATCCATCTATTGTCTCCACGTTAAGACTTAAATCTAAGCTAGATATCAAAGCCATAAAGGCTCTTAAGGACACAAAATTGGACAACTACAATCAATTTTTCTGTAAGGCTTTGAGCTTTTAATTCGGCTTTGGAGTGGAATCGCATTTTTCGCTTCATCCATTGCAACAATTACGTTCTGCTTGTCTTCGGCAATCGCGGAATTCATAGCGAGCACCCGATTTTTGATAGCTTAGAATGAAACAGGCCCATTTTTGCAAGTGACTACTATTCGACATCAGTCCAGCCGTTCTGGAAGTCTTTTCGTCAGCAAAAGCGAGAACAGGTGGGCATAACCTTTGGCATCGTCGATTGCGCGGTGACTATGACTATGGCCGCCCAGCCACACGGCCGGATAGTTTTCGCGGCTGCAGCGCCGGTAGTCCCATCCCATGCTCGCCACAACCAGCGAGGGGATATCAAGTCCCGCCCCGCCGCACACGCCTGGCTCGCGAGGGCGATCGAAAAGCCGAGCCCCGACGAATCTCTTGAGGTACCAATCGACCCACGCCCCATCGAACGAAATAGGATGGGCGACGAAGATCGCCTTGCCGGGTCTATCGGCGATCCATTTCGTCCAGGCGCGAATGGCTGTTGCCGGATCCTTCGGGCTGCTTGTCGCCTCCTGCCATGCGGCAGGTTGAGATTCCCACCACGCCATCGTTCCGGAGTCTTGCCGAGCGTCCTCCAAAGGCTTTAGATTTACGACAAACTCCGCCAGTTCGCACCCATCATGGTCAACAGCTACCGATGCCAGGCTCAGCATCGAATGGACGCCGGGGTCTGGGCCATCAACCTCAACATCGGTCACGATGAAACTGGTCGGGTCCCGCAAGGGCGACCGGTAACTATGACTCATTTTGTACATAGTCCTCGTCGCTTGGGCAGCCTTTGGCATTTGGCTGAAACGGGGTTTTCAACCCAACAGACTTGCGTGATCGAGGGAGCACCACAGTCAAACAAAAGCGACCTCTGATCGCTGCATTGTTATTCTTCCCGCTCGAACCCGATGCACTGGGCTGAGGCGAAGCAGATCCAAACCGCGGCAACGTGGACGCGAAGGTGTCCGTCTAACACCTTCTGCCCATACGCACGCTTTTCCGACGACACCGCTACATCTGAAGCTTCTGAGCGAATTCGAGGATCTTCTTGTCCTTGGGATCGATCTCCTGCGCCATGCGAATCGACTTCTGCGCAGCATTTTTTTCGCCGGCACGACGCTGGCCACGCGCCAGGTCAAACCACCTGCGAGCACTCTCGGGCTCGAGATCCTTTAGCTTTAGAAGGTACGGCAAGGCGTCTTTGGCATCGCCATATTTTCCAAGATAGCGTGCAAGGACCTGGTTTTCGTCAACGGTCAACGGGTCGAAGAGGGACAGTGGCTCAGCGAGCTTCGCGGCGTCTTCCCTCGAATCCGCGGAAAGAGCAGCCCTCAGGGCACTGGCGACCCGCTTTCTGACCGCGTCCGAGATCGGCTTAAATTTGTCGTCGACAAATTTCGCACTCTGCAAACTCGCCAATATCCTGGCCGACTCAACCAGCTTGCCTTCCCGGTATTCGAGCCGGGCCGCGGTGAAGGCCGCCGCCTTCAACTTCATAAACATATCCGGGGCCACATCTCCCGCGTCGTACAGCACTAGGATATCGAGTGCCGGTTGAAAACTGCGCGCCCGCAGCGCCGAACTGATAAGCTTTCGTACGCCAACCGCGCTTCGAGGTGCTACCGAGATTATCTGCTGGTATATCTCGAATTCCGCATCCGCTCCGCCGTCGGCCGTCAGATCAGTAGCGGCCTTGAGCACCCGTCTTGTCGCAAAACCGTCGCCTGGCGAGATATGAAGAACATAGAGCCAGCGATTGAAGATTTCATTGGCATCTCCAGCCCGATCCGCCTCCTTGCCCGCACTAACGGCAAGCGCCAGGACGGCTGACGCGAGCTTCTTCGCACCAGGATTGTCTCGATCGACAGACAGGGCGGCGTATGTGAGTTCGATGAAATCATCGACCCGCCCCGACGCTTTTGCCGTGTTTGCTGCAAGTGTTATCTCACTCAGAAGCGACGATGTTGCCTTGCTTTTGCCGCCGAGCTTCGCCGCAAACCTGGCCGCGCCGATCATCTCAATTTCACGCTTTTCCATACCAATTCCATCCTTTGTGGCTAGCTCTGGATTCTCACTCCCTCCGTGCGCTTCTTCCCTCTTGACAACAGACGCCGCCGCCTTCTTTTCGAGCGGCTTAAATCTCCGTTTGCTCAATTGATCCACCCTCGCCTTCCTGCCCCTGACGATGATGTTCTTCTTCCTTCCCCGATCCTGCTCTGACGCTATCGGCAGACCTTCCACGATCTGGACAGCATCTATTCCATACGCCCACAGCGAAAGCTCCAGTTGAGCCGGGAAGAAGCCGCGCTTCATTGGCGACCCGGACACGGGATGTATCGGATACATGCCTGGGCTGTACGGCCTCTCGATAAGATTTCCATTCTCCAGGAACCGCCTGACCACGGCTTTCAGGCGGTCACCCCACAATCCACTTGTATTCTCAGCGACGTACCGGACCTTATCGGATGACAACACCGGAAATGCTCTGGCGATAAAACCCGCCCTGGTCTCGGTATTGGTTTCGTTATTCCGGCCGTCCGCGCCGAACAGTTCAATAACGGTATAGCTATCGATAAGCCCAGAGATCGTTTTGCCGTGATTCAGATTATAGTTTTCATACACGACGACTTCGCCATCCGGCTTCAATACACGCGCAATTTCCGCCAGAAATGCCTGCTCATACTCCGTGTTCAAGCTGCTCAGAACATCGTTGACCAGGACTTTGTCGACAGACTCCGATGGCACCTCCAGATAGCCCTCGTCGAATCTGGGATATTCCGACCCATAAGCGGCGCCGATGAACGCGGCGCCCTCTTTGGTGTGATCGCGCCCTACGTCCACGCTATATACCTTGCTTGCCCCTTGTTTCAGAAGTAATGGCGTAAGGTGACCAAACTTGCTGCCGCAGTCCAAAACAACGCTTCCAGCGAGGGTATCGACAAACGCGTCGATCTTCTCCACCGCACTCTTCCAAGCGCCTTCGGCATAACGTTCTGATATCCGCAAAAACTTCTTCCCGGCATTCCTGTTCATGGCATGCTGCAGGATCGACTTGTATTCGCGGCCTATCTCGACATCCAACCCAGTCACATACATCTTCTCACCTGTAACCAGCGACTACTCCGACAGGGCTGCCTTCGAAATCTCGGCCGTCAGCGCGGGCGGCGCCATGCCGACCGCTTCCATCACCGCCTGAGACACCGGGATGAAGCTCGACTTGGAGGATGCCGCCGACGGCTTGATCACAAACCCCGCAATGTTGAATCTGTCCGCGGGGTTCGCCCTGTTCTCGACCAGCAAATCAAAGCCATCGGAATTATAGGGCACGGGCCTCGGCAAGGGATGCGCGACCAACGTCAGCTTACCCTGTCTCTCCGGGTCGGCCTGCTTCTTGGTCTCATAGATGACCTCACCGGTGGCGGGCAGGACGATCCGGCCCTGACTGTCGGCGACATCGAAGACCAGACCGCAGATCTGCCCCGCCGTACCGTTGGAATACCCGAAGGTGGAGCCTGCCTTCGCTTCCACGACCTGAACCGAGAGAAGGCGGCTTGAACGCTCCCTCAGCCGGGCGTGACGCGAGACTTTAAGCGATGCCGCAGGCACATAAACAACCTGCTGATGCGTCAGCGTGTCGTCCTCGATGCGGGCCGCGACAGGTGATTTCAGGATGCCTTCGGCCAAGCCTACAACGTGCTTGCCCAGGACGCGGGCAACGCCACGTTTGAGATGGACGTTGTCGAGAAAGAGCTGCGAGGTTTCCACAGTCCCACCATCGACCACAGCCTTCAGAATTTTGTAACAATCGATGACGGGTATACCGCGAATTGCAAGCGTCACCATCAGCCATTGCTGAAATGGGAGTTTCCGGTCAAATCTATTCTGGCTTGGAAATATGACAAAGACACAACGACAGCCCGCTTTGGCCGCCGTATCGATCAGGTTAAGCATGTTATTGATGGTTTCTTGAATCGATGTTTCCCCCATCAGGAGAAACACCTCCTCGTTCACACAATAATCCACTATGCAAACGTTATATTTCGAAAAATCGATCGCAGGCAGATGATACCCGACGGCGACTGTACCGGAGGCGCCCAGCGAATAATTGCCGAACTCCGCGACCCGCGGATCGCTGGATATCGCACTGGCGAAGCCTTGCGTCAGAAGCGAATTCGATGTTCCCGTCAGAGCTATCTTCAGCGGACTCTGGGGGGCGCTTCTGCCTTTTGGGCCGCCTTGCGCGACCTCGACCGCGTTCTGGGAATTCTTCGGCGTTGCGCCTTTGGCACTGTCTTCGTTCTTGGCCTTCGCGACCTTCCTGGGTGGGGCAGACTCGACCCGCATATCCGGCTGCTTGGCGATTGCCGGAAGATGCGATCCTGTCGCCGTCTTGAAGCTCGCCCGGGCAAGCGGCACCCCAAACCGCGAAACCACTACTTTCTCGATTGCGTTGGCGAGGTTCCGGCAACCTAGTTCAGTCAGATGGCGGTGATCCTTGTAGACCTCCTTCTGTCCGTCGAAAACGTCGACCATGCTGACGACATGGGCGTAACGCGTTGGCTCCGCAGCCATCCGTTCGAAAACTTCGTCATAGAATGCACTTACGGCCTCTCCGTACGGTCGATCATATGATTTGAGCACGACCGCCGCCTTCTGACGAAACATCGCGTCCTCTCCGGACGAGCGCGTGTACTTCCCGTAGCCCATCACGGGCTGGAGGATCGTGAGGTAGTTGATGCCCAGTTCCGCGGCGAGGACCCCGGCCAATCGCTGATTTCGGCACCAGACCTCGGCCGGTGTGGCCGGGTCCGGATATCCCGGATTGGTCGTCGCGGCGAAACCCGTCGCTTTCACCAGATCGGTGAGATCGCGGCTGTACTTGTGAAGGAACGGATAACCCTTGGCATTGACCAGGTAGCCAATGTCGCAAATGCCTGAGAGAGCCACGATGAGATCGGGTTTGATCGCCGGAGCATCACGAACGACGCGGATGACCTCCTGCGACGAGGAATGTCCTTTTCCAGCGCCATTGTAGATGGCCACCGAATAGCCTTTGTCCGCCAGGTTTTGTCCGAGAAACAGGCTCCAGGGATAGCTTGGCCAGAGGCTCGTCGAGTTTCCAATCGTCATGATCTTGAACTTGGCCTGCGCGGCATCCGTTACGCCGGGCCATATTTTGTATCCGCCTTTGTAATGTGGATGAGCCGCACGCGCATTCACCTGACCGAGCAACGGGTCGAATACGCCAATCGATTGAGTCTCGACTTCGGACAATTCCTGATCTCCAATTGCAGTTTGTCGGTCAAAATTGCGCTTCCCCTTTCCGGGGAAGGCTGAGTCGCCACCAATAATATTTGCGACAGCGTCCCAAGCTCCACGCCAGATGCCATGTCTTTCCGGATCGCTCGCTTCTCGTAAGCCTGACAAAGGAGGATCACCTGCCGGCCCGAAACCGCCAGGGGGAGAACGCCTGGGCAATGCCTCATCGATGGAGGAAGCAATGCCGCGAAGAACTTCAGCGTCGGCGGCACTTTCAACAACGAGATGTCGCGCCTCGCCGGCCACGACGACCGGGTGGCATGCCTGTTCGGATAGGCTGACAAGGAAGCCTGCGAGAGTCACCTCGCCAAGCTTCGACGAGCCTCTTGAAGCTTCGACGACCAGTTGGTCGAATTCGGAGTTGATCGAGGGCCGCGAAGCTATGGGTTCCGCGCGAACATGGTATCTTCGCGTCTCGATCGGGCTCGCCGGTGCCGCACTTCGCCAGATCTCTTCTCCTCCAACCAACAGACGCCCGTCGCTGAAATGTGGGGCAATCACTATTCCCTCCAACCGCCCGACGATTGGTGCGGAGATGCTCAGCCGAGTTCCATCGCCGAGCCGGACAGCGGCAGGCGTACCGCGGCGCTGATCCGCCTGGATCGTGCCCACCACACGTGTTGCCTGTATCTCGTCGATGCCGACGAAACGGCTGGGGTAGTAGCGTAGGTGCGAGGCGCCCGCCGGCTTGGCCGGAGACGACTGCGCGATCTCGATGAGTTGCTCCACGAAAAAGTGACCGATGCTACGTTCCACAGCTTTGGAGAGTTGCAAGGGGTTGTCGAAGAAGGACCCCACTTCGACGCTCTGGGAAGCTGCGACCTGGTCAAGCAATGCGTAAAGATCGAGAACTGGAATCCCCAAGGGCCTCAGCTCTGTCGTGAGCAGTTCGCAGAGTGGTTTGCCAACGCGAAAACGATTCCTGGAGGGAAGAACCACGACAACAACGCGGCAACCCGCTCGACCGGCGTGGTCGGAAATCTGGAGCAGCGGGTTTAGCACGGTGTGAATCGACAGACGCCCCGCATGCAGGGCAACTTCCTCTTTTGCACTGCACTCGATGACACAGACGTCGCAGCTCGCAAAGTCAGCCTCGTCCAGCTTCTGCGTCATGGCGACGACGCTGGATGGGCAAAGTGTATATTCGCTCCGCGTCACAATTCGCGGATCGCCCGCAATGGACTCGGCTATGCCGGAAAGGGCCTGGGCGCCGGAAGTGCGGCACAGCATTACCCGTGCCGTACGAAGCGGCACCCGCGACTCCACGACAGCAGGAAGCCGCGGCTTGACCTCCGGCGGCAGCCAGGCTGGCTCGGGGCGGGTAGAGAATTCATCCCACCGGCTCGCCACGACAGTGCCGATCTTTTTGCCGAGCGCCGATAGTCCCGCCGCGTCCACCGTCCAAATACCGGTGAAGGTCTCAGGTCGATCCAAAAATAATTCAGATGCATCGACCACATGCCCAATTTTTTCAGGCGCAGAACCGATCATGAACCTGACGTATTCGTAGAAATATGCCATGTTCCGATGGGCAATATCCTGCTCTCGCTCACCGCGTATTCCAGATTCGGTGAATAGTTTTCGTTGGTCCTCGGTCAGGCTTCGAGCACCAAGCCCCGCGACCGGCTGAAGAATAGTAAGAAGATGAGCGCCCAATTCCCGTGCCGCCAAAGCAGCCAGGCGCTGATTGCGGCACCAAACCATCGCGGGAGTTTCATCATCCGGATAACCCAGGTTGACCGCATTGGCCAACCCAGACTGCATTACCAGCGCGTCAACGGCCGTGGGCTTTCCCAGGTGAAACGGATAGGGCCGCTTCGTGTAGCCCCATGCGGCATCCGGGGCGCCTGAAAGCGCGATGATTATGTTCGGGCGAATGCCGCGCGCATCCCGCAGAATACGCAACAGTTCCTGGGGTGAACCACTACGGCGCCCCGAACCATTGTACACGATCGGCAAATCTCGACTTTTGTTGCGGAGCGAGCGCGCCAAGGCATAGCTCCATGCCTGATCTGGCCAGGAGGTTGCCTCGTTTCCGATCACCATTATGCGGAAACAATCGTCTTTCGCTGCAACGTTTTCGGGCCAGACTTTGTAGGCGCCGCGAAAGTCCGCGTGTTCTCCGCGCGCATCGACCTGCCCGATCAGCGGGTCGAATATCCAGGAATCGGACCCAAAGTCCCCTGGCATCAGTCGTGGCTCGTACGGGGCAAAATGCACAATCTTTTCGCACCTCTAGAGGGAACAAGACCCGGAACGCAGTTCGCCTCGAAATCGAAGCAATATCCGGGCCACTTTCCGGGACGCCCCGCATTTTTCGAGTCTGTGCGACTCTCTGTTCGGGCGGCGCAGTCTGCCGATCACCGCAACGATCACCGTTGCGAATTGCTCGAACGACGGTCATCAAAATCGTCAGGCTGGGGCTCAGCGCCGCGCGCCGCGTGACAGCGAGCCGTTATCGACGAGCATCCTCGTCGCCTGGCAAAGCCCGTGGCCAGCGGTGCCAACCCCGAAGACCAGAAGCGAAGGGACGCTGCTCTCCAATCGCAATTCTTGTCGACACACTTAACCCCGATCAAACGTGGGTCAGCACCAATTTTCCACGCCGGCTGTCAACGTGCGAATGCAGACGTTTCCCAATCTGGACCACCAGCACCGAAAACGCTGCCAACAACATTGCGGCGACCAGAAGCATCGAGGTCATCCATACAGATTTGTCCGCAGGGTAAGTCGGCCCATCGACGATTTCAGACTCAAATCGCACGTCGTTTTGCTTGGAGAAAAACTGCTCCAGCTCCAACACGCTCTGTCGAACGACACGAACATTTTTAGAAAAAGAAGCCTTTCTTTCGACCAAGCTATCAAATTTGCGCTCTTGGGTCAGCAGATTCTGAACTGCGGGACCATATGTAGAACGTGACGTGCTATCCAGAATGTCTCCAATCGCCTTTCGAATCCCATCGGCGACGTCTGATATCTCTCTTTCCACCGCAAACTGCTTATTGTAGGACGCATCGATACTGGTGAGTTCCGCCTCTTCTCTGGCTTGTATCAACCGAACCTCGAGCTCGAATTTTTTAAGAAAGAGCCTAACCAGTTGAGACAGAGGAGTGCCGCCGTGCTGACGAACCATAGCCTCCAATGCTTCGGTTATCTGATTTATTCCTGCGTCTACGTCATCCAAATCATGCAGTTTCGCCGACATGTGACTTTGAACGCGGCCCACAAGATCGGTACTCCCCAGTCGAACGATTCGATCCGCATTCAATTGCAAATGTGAAACTATCGCTTGTGCTATCGATCTGGACCCTGCCATGTCGTAGGTAGAAACATCGATTGTCAGGCTTCTCGACAACTGGTCCGGCGACACAAGAACAATACTTTTCCAGCAATCAACCAAATCTTTGAAGTCGATGCATGCGTTGTTGCCAAGCACCGCAGTCTGGCTTGGTCCGTCGAGAATTCCCGCGAGAGCAACGTCCGATTTGACAGCCTCGACCATTGCCTCGCTGACAATGTAATCGCTGAGAACGGCTGCTTCGGACGCCGCAAAGTAACCGAGTTCGCGAATTCTCAGGCTCACTGCCGAAGGCAGATTGTCCAAGTCCACAAAATCAGATGAAAACCTCAAATGCACAAGCGCGGAATGCCGGTTGAACGAACTAAAGCCTTGGAAAAGCAGGGCCAACGCGGTCAACAAAAGACAGATGGCGCCCACAGTCCAAGGCATCAGGCTGCCTTGCCGCACTTTGGGTGGAGGCGCTGCAACCAGCCTGATCGCGCCATCATTCGGCGTGTCGGTATCAGACAGGGAAAACCGGCTGGGATTGCGATAGATACCGTCGGAAATCTCTTTGTAGAACGCGCGAGCGTGCGCGCAGTGGCTGGTGATACGATGAAAATCCTGCCTGGACGCAGCGTCGCTTGCGCTCATCCGGTCGCCCTCATCGAAAAGGGAAGCGGTCTCCGCGATCTCAATCGCATGCCAGCATCAGCGCCCACGGAAGGCTGCTCCTAGCGGAAATCGGATTCTTATCCTTGCATGTTTGCTGCACTGCGAAAAGAGCTTTTTTCTCCTCTCAAAAAGCAAGAGTCAAAGGCGAGGCACATTGGCGCTCCTGGGCTGGTTGACGTTGATCGCACCGCTAATCCCACCGGACAATCCTCATCTCGCAGTAGCCGAATTCGTGGGGAGATGCTCAGCGTGGCTGACTGGCGCACATGCAAGGATAGAAAGTCGAACCGGTTGCCGAAATCTCGACCACCCTCACGATCCGGAGGCGATGCGCCGGACCGTTCAAGGCGATCAATTGTGTTGTATGGGATCGATGTGCATCGAGACGAGCGTGATGACCGCAAGTGCAATCTGCTCTTCATCCCACCCTGCTGCGGTCGCCATGTCCAACAGGCCGGTCACCGATGGCTCCAGCGCAAAGCGGCAGGTTGCCTGATAAAGCGGGTGATCGACAGAATATTGCGGTGGAATGATCCTGTTTGCCGCCGGCATGCTTCGCGTCCTGAGTTGCCCTCCCCAGGTATACAAATCATGGCGCACGCGCCCCTGTGCAGTCAACGGCGCCGATCCGAAAAAAGAAACCCAGCCACCTTGCCGCGACCGGGTCGCGGGTGCTGTTGCAGGCATCCGCCTTTGGGCCCGGCGACGGCCAAGATGCTTGCCATCGCGGCCCGTAGTTCATGGGCACCGCAAAACAGGTATCACAGCAGGAACCAGCTTCCATCCGGCAGGTCCGCGCCTTGGAATCGGATTGCCAGTTCGGCATCCCCATCGCCATCAACATTGAATTCGGCCAGGGAGGAGATGCCGTCCTGCGAGAACCGGTATTGGCCCGCCGCCGAGAAGGCGACACCCGCCGCAATCTCCGTCGTAAAGGCCTGGTTGCCCGTCGTGCCGAAATTCGCGTCGATCGCCGAGACGTCGACCCGGTCACCCTCGCCAAAGTCGAAATCTTCGATGCGGTCGATGCCGCCCGAGACGTTGCTGTCGACCAGCGATACGTAGCGGAACGTGTCGCCGCCGCCGCCACCCGTCAGCAGATCCGCCCCGCCGCGACCGGTGATGAGATTGTTGCCGGCGTTGCCGGTCAACGTGTTTGACAAGTTGTTGCCCCAGCCGTTGGCGTCGGCCGAATCGGTGAACAGGAGGTTTTCCAGATTTGCGCCGAGGATGTAGCTGTATCGGATCTCGACCGTATCGGCGCCCTGGTCGAGAAGCTCTACGACGACGTCCCCGTGCCGGTCGACGACATAGGTGTCATCACCGCTGCCTCCTTTCATCTGATCCGCCCCGCGCCCGCCGTCCAGCCGCTCGTTCCGGCGACCGCCATCCAGTATGTCGGCTCCATCACCGCCATAGAGTTCGTTGTAACTCCCGGCGGGAGCCAGGTTGCTGACCGAGATTGTGTCGTCGCCAGCCCCGCCGTAGAGTCTGGCCCCTGTTCCGAGACCGACGATGTAATCGTTCCCGGCTTCGCCATAAGCTTCGCCACCGCCCGACATCGCGAGGTGGTCGTTCCCATCGCCGCCGTAGAGCCGGTCGAATTCCGACGCACCAGACGGCTGGCTCTCGCGCAAGCTATAGAGCTTGTCGTTGCCGTCCATTCCATAAAGCATGTCGTTGCCGAGCCCGCCGACGAGCAGGTCGTCGAGCGCGCGGCCGCGAAGCTCGTCGTTGCCCGATCCACCCGTCACCTCGAAACGCTCGAAACTCGAAAACCGCGCGCTGTTCGAGAGGACGGATTGCCCAGCGAGCGGATTGAAGACGAGCGGCCCCGTCTCGCCCCACACCACCTCCAGCGTATCCGTGCCGATGCCCCCGGACAGAAAGTCGGCTCCGGCGGAGTGGGAGATCCTGTCGTCGCCCTCGTATCCCCGCAGGTCGTCGGCATGGGCGGTGTCGAGCACGTTGTCCTGCCGATCCGTCCCGACATATGTGAAACCGGAGGTGAGCTGCCGCGCATCGATATCGTGTACCGGCGCCGTGTCGCTCAGCGCCGCCATATCCAGCTTCCCGCCGGCGCCGAAAAGCGTGAGCCAGAGGTGATCGGTATCGAATGTGCTTGCCACCCCGCCGCGGATCGTCTGGAACTGGGTAAGCTGCGCCAGGGAAATCTCGGTCTGCCACCGCGTTTCGAGGACTTCGAACCCGGTGACCGTCGCGTATTTCAGCGTGAAGGCGATGTCGCGTTTATGGTCGTAGGGATCGCCGCCGAGAGACGCATAGACACCGAGGCTGAGTGTATCCATGCCGGCGCCGCCGTCGATGGTGCCGTCATAGGGTACCCAGGGCGTGACGATGATAACGCCCAGGCTGGTGTCCACTTCGGTGTCGCGGTCGATGCTGACGATATCATCGCCGCCGAGCATCTTGATTTCCTTGGTGTTGTCGGCGCCACCGCCCAACGAATTGGCGATGCCGGTGACAGTGTCGGCGTCTTGCGTTCCGGTCAGCGGCCCATCGTGATAGGTGATATCGTAGCTTGGCATTGTTTGCTCTCCTCGGGCGACGCCGGGCTCCAACACAGCCGTCGCCTGTTGACAGATTAGCCTCGACGCTGCGGCAAGTCGGACGAACGCCGCGGCAATTCCGCCGGCCAGCTACCTACAGCAGAAACCAGCCAGCCTGTGGCGCTGCCGCGCCCAGGAAGCGAATGGCGAATTCGGCGTCGGCATCGGCGTCCACGTTGAATTCCGCGAGGAAGCCGCCGCTGATGGCCGAGAAGCGGTACTGGCCGGCGGCGGAAAACGTGGCACCGGCCCCGATCTCCGCATTGAACGCCTGGTCGCCGCCCGCACGCGCGTTCGCGTCGATCGCCGAAATGTCGACGACGTCCCCTTGCGACAGGCCGAAATCGTCGATCCGGTCGATGCTGGACACCGAACTGTCCGACAGCGCGAGATAGCGAAAAATGTCGGCGCCGAGATTGCCTTTCAGCGCGTCCGCGCCGCCATTGCCGACAAGGATGTTGTCGCCGGCATTCCCGGTAAGGCGATTGGCGCCCGTATTTCCGGTGGCCGTACGGTCCGCCGATCCGAGCAGCGTCAGATGCTCGACGGCAGCGCCGAGGGAATAGTCGATCGACGAAAGCACCGTGTCGGAGCCCTGCACGCCGCCTTCGACGACCTGGTCGCCGGCAAGGTTGACGACATAGATGTCGTTGCCGAGGCCGCCCTTCATGATGTCGGCGCCGCCGAGGCCGTTCAGCCGGTTGCCGCCATCGTTGCCGGTCAACGTGTTCGACAATTCGTTGCCCCAGCCGTTGGCGTCGGCCGTGCCGGTGAGCAAAAGGTTTTCGAGGTTGGCGCCGAGGATGTAGCTGTAGCGAATTTCGACCGTGTCGGTCCCTTGGTTCACGAGTTCGATGATGACGTCCCCATGCTGATCAACGACATAGGTGTCGTCGTCGCGGCTTCCCCGCATCTCATCCGCGCCGCGTCCGCCATCCAGCCTCTGTATCCCGCGCCCACTGGCATTCATGAAGTCGTCGCCGTCGTCTCCATAGAGTTCGGTCTCGTCAGAGGGCGACGAATCGACATAAAATCGGTCGTTCCCGGCACCACCGTGGAGCATCGAACCATTGCCTCTGGCGACGAGCTGGTCGTCGCCAGCGTCG
Source organism: Mesorhizobium sp. IMUNJ 23232 (assembly GCF_044326205.1). Taxonomy (NCBI): domain Bacteria; kingdom Pseudomonadati; phylum Pseudomonadota; class Alphaproteobacteria; order Hyphomicrobiales; family Phyllobacteriaceae; genus Mesorhizobium; species Mesorhizobium sp. IMUNJ 23232. The sequence goes on along the minus strand of NZ_JBIRCY010000014.1, from coordinate 32,332 downwards.
CCGAACAGGTGATCTCCGCCGTTGGTCGAAAGCGAGTCATAGCCGACTCCGCCGTAAAGGACATTGCGTCCATCCTGGCCGTAAAGCGTGTCATTGCCGGCTTCGCCGTGGAGGACATTGTCTCCGTTCCTGCCATAAAGCGTATCTCGCCCGGTACCGCCGTATCCGAGGCTATCGCCGTTGGCATAAAGATTGTCGTCGCCGTCGCCGCCATGAAGTTCGTCGCGACCAGTCAGGCCGACTTCATTGGAGGTAACTCCGCCAAACAGCTCGTCATTGCCGCCCAGACCGTAGAGGATGTCGTCGCCGATACCACCGCGCAGAATGTCATCGTTGGCGGCTCCGGTTATTTCATCCGCCAGCTTCCCGCCGCTTACGACATATTGTTCGAAGCCTACAAACTGGGTTCCGTTCGGAAGCACGCCCTGAACGCCGACAGGCTTGAACAGAAGCGACGCCGGTTCGGCCCAGTCGATGTGGAGAGTATCGACGCCCTCGCCGCCGGAAAGATAGTCGACACCGGCCGACCAGTATATCCCGTCATCGCCGAGGCCGCCCTTGATGTGATCGTCGAATGCGGAGTCGTAGACCACATCGCTGCGGGCCGAGCCCTCAAGCCGCAATCCCGATGTCAAGCTGCGCGCATCTATTCCCGTCTCGCTGGCCTTGTCGCTTCTGGCGCTCAAATCAAGACTGCCTCCGGCGCCGAACAGTACCAGATCCAGAACGTCCGAGCCTTGGCCGCGCACGAACCCGAATCCATTCAGTTGGGCGATGGAAACGATGGTACGGTCCCACGCCTCGAGTATTTCGAAGCCGGAAACGGTCGCTTGCTCGAAGGTGAACGGGGCCTCCGGTACGGGATATTGCGGGTAGGGGTTGTGCACGCTGACGACCAGGATGTCCGAACCGGCCCCGCCTTCCAGAGAGCCTGAGAACGGCGCCGCCATGCCGTCGTAGCCATAGTCCATGTATACGTTACCGTCCTCATCAACGTATTCTATCTCGTACACAAGGGCCTCGCGGGTTATCGTGACGGTATCGCTTCCGCTGCCCGTATCGATCTGATCGGTGCCTCCGGTTGATCCCGTCACGATGTCGTCATCGGGCGTCCCGACGATAATGTCGTCTTTGCCGTCGATCGTGTAAGCAGGCATTGGCGTCACGCTCCTCGGCGTAGATGCATCAAATCGACGCAGTCCATTTGCATATAAAATGAGCAGACAACCTACAAAATGAGCAGTTGCGCAAACATTGCGCTTACCGGACTTGGCGATATTTCGATCTTACTTGGGATTCTACCCAAAAGTGGTATCTTACACTTTACGACATGTCAAACGACGGGTCGCACTACTGCCCGACGACACCACGAGCCTCCTGCGCGCACGCCAACGTCACAGTTGGCATATTCGGCATCGCCCTCATGGGGTCGGATACGATCACGGGAACGGGCCTATCCGACGTGCCACCGGGGGTTTGATGGAAACGACTGCCCGGATGAAAGAACCGGTCGGACGCATTGTCTGGCGGCAGCGACACGCTGCGCAACGCAGAGACCGCGACGCTCTATCTTCTTCACCACGCTTGGCCCGGCAAGCAGCCGTTCGACCGTCGAACCCGCCGGCGATGGAGGCAGGGGTTGCCCGCGCCTTGACATGGGCGGCGAGAAGCGTGAGCCTTTGCCTCGACAAGCGCTGTCGGATGCTGCGCACGGAGTCCGACACAGCTAATTGGTTTATTCTGGAGCAGGCTATGCGGTGGGCGTTCAGCAGCACAGGTGGCGCCTACAGGGGATTTTTTCTCCACGACGACAGAGATCAAACAGCCACGCTGCGGGTGGTGTTTTCAGAATCGGATTCCGTGGACGTCCGCTGCGATCGTCATAACTCGACAGTCAGGGATTCCGGTCTGCACAGCACTGGCAATTGTGGATTCACCTTCCCGAAAAGCCTTATGGAGAGAATCACGCAAGCGGACGGCTGTGAAATCTACGAGGTAAATAGTGGCATACTGCTGCATCGGCAGCATGCCGAGATGAAGTACATTCAATCCAAGGCATTTGTGTATCAGTCGCCGATCGACATTCTGCATCCTTATCTTGAGGCGCTTGTCGAGCAGCACGTCCTTCCGTACAATCAGCTTGAAGGACAATCCCGGGAAACAATAATAAATATACTCAACACTAGCAATGCCAACTCGATTGCAATTACTGGGGAGATCGATTGGGAACGGTACGAAACTTTCATAAGACGCTCAGAATTTGTCCCGATCATTTTCCTAGTTCGTCCGGAGAGGTTTCTTGCACGGCATATCGTGCGGATATTGGAATATTTTGAATTATCCCAGGATGACATTCAGAAAGAGCAGCACGAAAATTTATACACTATTGGCGAGCAGTTGTCTGACATAGATTTCGAAGACGAAGATACTTTAGCGACGTGGGAAACCTATCTGTCTCCCGCAACCCTTCAGTATCTCAGAAACCCGATGATCCACCACATTACCGCCGCGCCCTTGGGACGCTCCATTACGCCTGTCGATTTCTCGACGGCGCTTTCGATCGTTGGACGCTTTGATCTTATCGGCACCGAAGATACCGAGGAACTTTTTTTGGCTTCGGTTGCGGATGCGCTCGACGTCTCTCTCGATGCCGGCGAGGATTTCCCTCGCACGGGCGATATCGATGACCCGCTCGTCGAAGCGATAATGGCGACGGAGGGGGTCCGCAAGCTTACCCGGATCGATCGAAAATTCTACGATATCTGCACCATGGGCCTGACGGATCCTCGTCCCGACGTGCCCGCGGTCCTGAATTCCCTGATGGCGTATTAGAGATTGCATCTATCGGAAAAAATTGGCCGTGCGGGCGTCCATGTTCTTTCTGTCTGCCTTCTGACCGTGTTCCATACGCTGCTTGGCGCAAATGTATCTTTGGCCGACGACGCGCGGGTCGGCGTGCCGAGGAAGCCGCTTTGTTCGCCCGAAAAGCTCGACGAACTGCGCAGCCCGGCCACGGCGGACCAATGGCAAGTCATTGTCGATTGCAGCGTAAGTCTGTCCGCCGGAGATGTGATCGAGAAGGAAGTGTACCTGGAGGGCGAAGAGGCCAGTCAGGTCGAGTTCAAATGCAACAACGCGACACTCGGCAATGTTGGCAGGGCAAGCCGTGCCCGCGGTACGCACCGCTTGGTCATCCGGACGCGCCATGACGACAAGGACGGGACGTGGCGCCCTCCCCGGGACATCCTCGTTTCCGGTTGCCGTATTGAAGGCACGATGCGGATCGAGGGCATGGCGGGGGAGCCGGCGCGCCTGTCGTCACTTCAAAGCGGGCACACCGAGCGCGCGCAGTCGGCGGCACCCCGGAATATTCTCGTCAGCAACACCCGCTTCGTGGGAAGCGCGAAGCTTTTCAAGCTGATTGTCGGCGTCGGCGTGACCGACGTGACAATCAGCGACGCAATCTTCGAGGGCGATGCGGTCGGAGTGTCCGTTTATTTGAGCGACGAAGCTGCGCGGATTCAAATCCGCGGCAGCCGCTTCCTCGCCATTGCGAAGCGCCGGGAGCAGGTCGCAATCGACGGAGCCGCCCAAGTGACCATCGAAAACAATGTCTTCACCAATGTGGAGATGGGCGGCGTCTTCATATACCGCAACTGCGGAGAGCGGGGCCGTGTTCGCGTTCAAGCCCCTATGCACAATGTCATCCGGAACAACATTTTCGCCAACAGCGGATCTCGAATGCCGAAAAGGCCGACGATCTGGATAGGGTCACGCAATTTGAAACGCTCGGAACGGCACGAGCAATGCATTCTCGACGACGGGTTCAATCTGGGCAGCAGTCTCGCAACCGGTACGGCGGCACAGTCTGAGCGCGACGAGGCTCGCGAAAATCAGGTTCTGGACAATCGGTTTGTCGGGTTGGATCCCGCTGCGATGGTGCGCGATGACGACCTGGAAAACATTGTGCTCGGAAATTCACGGGCGCCGGACGGAACGGAATTGGCCTATCCGCGTCCGGATCGTTTGTCGGGCGATCGTTGAAGACTCTGACGTCGAACCGGATCGACCATCCGCCCGCTGCAACCTGTCGGTTCAGGACCGCAATCCCGCCATCTCCCGATCGTTCGAGTTGACCGGCTCGCCTTGAGCATCGCCGACGAGGCGCTTCGCGCGTTCATGGACGGCGGGATGACGGAGCAGGGCCGCCAGCGGATCCGGCCCTCCCTCGGACTCGCGAGAAAAAGTATCTGCCGCGGCTTCGGTCGAGAGCAATCGGCTCATCAGGTCGGGATCTGACGAAAGCATTTCAAGGAACTCGCCTTGCGCCTTCAAGGCGTTGGACTTGCAGGTCCTGAGCAGGAATTGATGTACCGCATCCGGCTTGGAAACCATGAACTCGATGACAGCTTCGAAGACCCGCGGCTCTCTCAGCAAGGATGCGATCGGAGCGATTTGTCTGTCCTCGCCTAGTTGAGACAAAGTGTCAAAGAAACTGTCGCTGGAGACGATCCGTCGCGTCGCAGCCTTGCTTGTTGCAAGACGGTCGAGAAATTCCGCCTGGCCTCCGATTCGATGGTGGATCTCGGGGTGCGTCAGAACCTTACGCAACGCCTCCGAATTCGTCGCAATGAATTTTACAATGAACTCGAAAGAATCCGGCGCCTTCAACAGCTTTCGAATGAAAGCCGTGTTCTTCCCCAGGTTGGCTACAATCGAATTTCTGGTCATCAGCTCATCAAGATACCGCTCATCCCTGGAGATAACACGAATCACCGAAAGCAAAATCCGCTTCTGTCGCAGTATTGCGCGAGACAACCAATCGATGACTTTGTTCGGCAGGATTGACATGATCTGTTCCAAGCTTCACTTTCGCCGCATCCCGGCAGGGTACGTTTTTCGGATTGTTTTCAGACTAATTCTTCGAAGTTTGCACGGGAGATACTTTCCAGATTACCCCCGGGGGTTGCATTGACAATTCGCTTTCCCTGAGCCGCAAGCGTGACAGCCAGATTTCGGAACGCGGCGTTTGCGACGGCAGGCCCGATCCCGCCCGTGCGAAAACTGTCGAGCCGCTCCCTATCTCTGATGCCGCCGCCGTAGAAATGCGTGGTTGCGCCACCGAAGTTCAGGTCGACACCGATCAGAACGATCTCATCATATCCCAGAACCGCCGCCACCTGCGCGGCGATGACGACAACCGTCTCGCCTCGATGAAAAACCCAGGGGGCGAATGATTGGGGGCCGCGCGAGAAGCGGTGGGAAGACGTTCCGAATGGTACAACGTTGGCTGGGAGCGATGCCGGCCGGCTCCAGACACACCCACCATGGAGGAAAAGACGCTCCACAGGCGCGGCATCGATCGAAATCTTGTGCGTTCCATAGACGTGGTGATCCGAGACCACCAGAAATCGGGGAGGAGGAAGTCCCTGGGCAATCGCCTCGTGCCCGCGATTGACACAGATGATATCGGTTCCGCGGATCCGGTCGAGCGGCAGGAGGTTGAGCGACGGTCCGCTTCCCACGATGAAGCAACGCCGGCCTTGCGCGCTGCCGATCAGGTGCGACCAGTCCCCTGCACGGAGCCTCTCGATCCAGTCGCGTCCGTGTTGGGCGACAAGCGGGCGACCGTTCCTTTCCGCAAGATCCACGAAGCGCTGCGTCATGGCGACCGACATCGGGAAACGGGACGCCAATGCCCGCATCTCGGTAAAAGGAACCGGTACGAACCTGCCAGTAAGCCGGTTTTCTATATGAACGCGCGCCAGTTCTTCCGCCGTTTCGACCTCGCCGCTTTCAAGCAGTGAATCGACCAGCAGCGAGACATGTTGCCACGATTTTGCGTCCAGCGACTTCGACCGTGCCACCGCCGAAGCGTAGCTCGTGAGGCTCGATGCATGCCCCGAATTGCCCGACAGTGCCCACGTTTCCAGAAGATGGAAGCGAGGAATTCGGGCAAGCTGCAAAGGATCGTCACAGACAGAGATCTCAATCAGCCGCTGACCAAATCGCGAGAGAAAAAGAATAGCGAGGCGCTTCTGAACCCGGATGCTTTCGAAGCGGCTGACAAGCGTCATGAGGCTGCCGACAGAGCCTTTTGGGAGCAAAGCCGCCGGGTCCGGATGATTGCCATAGAATTCCGCCATCCAGCCAAAAGGCGAAACTCCGTTCATTCGCTCGGGCGGATGGCGAACGGCTTCCAGGAGAAGCAGGTGGAAAGCATCGAAATCGGCGCGCCGGATATACACCTCACTCAGGATTCGAAGATGCAGCGTCGATCGTCTCCCGACTTCGACGGTCGAGACCAGCTCTTCGGCTTCATCGAACCTCCCGAGGGCAACCAGGCATTCGCCCTCCTGGAGAATATTTCTACTTACGGCTCTTCTTGACCACCACAGAATCGAGTTGAGGCGGCGGCGCCGGAAAAGCGCCCGCAGCATCAGGTTCAATCGCGCCCGGCTGTTCCTCAGAGGCGGCAAATTCCTGATAGCCTGGCCCGGATTCAGGTCGTGCCACGTCGAGGGCCTTACTGTGACTGCGCTGCTGCTGCCCAGCGAGGGTATTGCCATGCCCTCAAGGCGCGCACGGGGTTTCCGGTATAGTCTGTTCGATATCATCCGCTCAGCACGCTGAAGAGCCCGGTTGGTTGGTCGAGGCGCTGATCTTATGCATACGAGGGCCGCGGCAAGCTCTCCAGCCGCCACAAAGACCTTTGCTTCCGCAAGCGTGGCGGCAACCGTTCGTCCATTTGTCGCTCTCACTTCGTCACATAGAGACCACGCTTCGATTACCCGACCGAAACGAGCCAAAAGCCTGGCGACGGCCAATCGCCAAATACTTCCCAGATGCAACCTATCCGCGATATCCAGTGCGCCGGCAGCCGCAAGGCGATCCAGAAAAACGGCCGACAGAGTGGCCGTTCGCAGTCTCGCGGCCGTGGCGGTTGCAGTAAACTGCCGAAGGCCGCTCTCAAGTATAAGTCGAGTAACTCCACCAACATTCCTGCTTACGAATGTTGCCTTCCCACTCGACATTGCTACCCTGAAAATACTCATTATCTCCTTGTCTTAATTGATCTTGGATCGGATGAAATTGCATTCTGAGTTGATCGCCGCGCGGCATGGTCACCAATAGCAAGAATGCGTCACTTCTCCATTTTCTGGATGGCTCGTCAAGGCTCCTGGGTCTGCGCCATAAGCGTCCCAGTCCTGTGCCCTGCCCCTGAACCGTACATTCGGCGCCATCCCATCCGCCCGTTTTGATGTGCGATCTCTTTTTAGGCAGCAAATGCACACAAAGTGACCGATCGTCCAAACACCCACGCTCCTCCCAGCCGCAAAACGCGAGGACCGTCGGCGAAATCGGTTTGGCACGCATATTGCACTGCAACAATCGGCGAAGGGAGAGCTTCGCTAGGACGAACCGCGGGCGAAGCCTCTAGTAGGTGTGCGAGTGTGTGTGGTGATGGCACCGGCGTGTTGATGGTGTGCGGGGAATTTTGATGAGGCGTAGTCCGATGGCATCCTCGGCATCGACAAGTCTGAAAGGCCTGAGAGAGGAGTTGCGCAACAATGTCTCGCGCGAAGTATTGCTACTGGCGCGCACCGCACCCGCAAAGGTAACGTCCAAGGATGGCCTCATTGGCCACGATTTCGTTACCGATATCGATCTTTCCATCCAGACCTATCTGAAGACGGCGCTGACGTCCCTGCTGCCTTCCGCGCGGTTCGTTGGCGAAGAAGAGTTCGCGGATATTGCCGACCCGAGCAATGGTCTGATGTGGATCGCCGACCCTCTGGACGGCACGGTAAATTTTGTATCGGGGCTGCCTTTCTGCGCCTGCTCCATTGCGCTGTTGGCAGATGGTGTTCCGCTTCTGGCGATGGTTGTCGACCTCACGATGGCTACCGTGTGGGACGCGGAAGCAGGTCGTGGAGCCGCCCGGGATGGCGTCGCGATTACGTTCGATCCTCGCCGCGCCCAGAGTGCCCTGATCTCGGTATCGAGCGGAACCGTTTTGCTGGACGCCCAGACCCCTGGGCTTGGGCTGCTTGCTCGCCTTCGCCGCGCCAGTCCGCGTTTGCGGATCCTGGGGAGCCAGGCGCTGCAGCTCTGTTACGCGGCGGAGGGTCGTTTGCGCCTCGTCATAAACCGCGAGGCCAAGCTTTGGGACGACGCCGCCGGCTGGCTGATCTGCCGGGAAGCCGGTGCGGCCTACACGCTCGCGACACGCGAAAGTCTGTTCCCGTTGAAGGCGGGCGGCGATGCCGCGCAAGGAAATAACATATTCAGTATCGCTGGGGAGCCGAGGATGGTTGCTGAAGTAGCGTCACATATCCAACAATTCTCAGGAACAGCGCCACATGACAAAAGTTATCGCGATGATCCCAGCCCGATTGGGATCTCAACGATTGAAACAAAAGAACCTCCTCGAGATCGACGGAACGCCGATGTTCGTCCGCGCGATGCGGAAAGTGTCTAGCCTGCCGTGCTTTGATGAGGTCTGGACAAATTCGGAAAGCGAGGTGTTTGGCGACCTCGCGAGGCGGGAGGGCGTGCCCTTTCACAAGCGGCCGGAACATCTCGGTGACAACAATTCGACCAGCGAGCAGTTTGTATACGAGTTTCTGACGAGTCACCCCTGCGACTATCTTGTTCAGGTGCACTCGATCGCACCACTGTTGACCAGAGCGGAGATCGAGCATTTCGTCGATACATTGCTGGAGCATCGCTTCGACACGCTTCTATCCGGGGTAAACGAGCAAATTCAGTGCATGATCCGCGACGAGCCGCTCAACTTTTCCTTTGCCTCGATGAATGCAACGCAGGAGTTGGAGCCCCTTCAGCGGATCTCGTGGACCATGACCGGATGGAAGGCGCGTAGTTACATGGATGCATACGAAGCTGGAGAATGCGCAACATTTCATGGCCGGGTCGGCTTCTTTCCGCTGGCCCGATCGTCCGGAATGGTCGTCAAAACCGAGGAGGACTACAAGATCGTCAAGGCCCTGGCCGAAGCCGGCTTCGGTGCTTGACAGGGCCAGGCAAAATGACCCCGATCGCGCCTGCACGACCTGCCGACACGATGGAACGCAACCGTTCCGGATCGATTTGCGCCCCATGGCCGTGTGAATTCCTTGGCGTGTGTCGCGGAAATCCTGGCGCCCTCAAATACCTGGAGGCCGGCTCGTGAACATTTTGCTGTCAGCCCATTTCGATCAATTAAAGAATCCCGAGCGCATCGCCTTTCTCGAGAAAGTGCATGCGAACCTGCCGCCTGGCGTCAAGCTCATTGCCTTCAACCTTTCGGGTCAGGCTACCGCGAGTTTCCAGGTCATCATGGGTTACGACGAAAAGCCCAAACCCTTCACCAATGCCCGCGACCGTCTGCGTCTTCGCCTCCTCAGCCTGCTCGGCAACCGCGCCGGGGCCTTGTACGAACACGCAATATCCGAGCTCGCAGCTCTGGGAGGCAACGCGGATCGCCACATAATGGGCTTTCTGCGCCGGGTCGAACGGTTTGTAGAGGCTGTCGAAAAGTACCGCCCCGGATATTGTTACCTCTGGAACCAGTTCAATGCGTTCCACAACGTGGCGGAAGCCTACCTGCGCGACAGGGGCATCAACGTAGGCTTCTTTCACGACGGCGTTCTGCCCGGATCCATAGCGCTCGACTTCGACGGGGAAATGGGCGGAAGCTGGGTGTCGATCCGCCACGACGAACTCAATGAGATTCCGATCACCGACGCCCAGTTGGCTGCCGCCAGCGACTTCCTTCGCATGGTTACCGACAAGAGCCTCAGCCGGCATAAGCAGGTCGAAAAGATACTGGTAGCCGAAGCAATAGAGGCCGCCGGCCTCGGCGGTAAGAAAATGATCTTCTATGCCGGTCAGAACGACTGGCACGCCGGAATTCAGCCCGATGGAGAACGCCGGTTGATCCACTCTCCCTTGTACGCCAGTTCGTTGGAACCGCTGTATGATCTGGACCGGCTCGCGCAACTGAACGATTGGGTCGTTGTTTTCAAGCCGCATCCGCTCGACCGGGATAAATATTCGTTTCTTCGCGCCGACGAATTCAGCAACACTCTAATTCTTGCATCGACCGATACGAACGTCTGCATAGACCGATGCGATGTCTTCATGACGATTGCATCTCAGACTTGCTATACGGCGGCATTGCGGGGAAAGCCGGTCATTATGCTTGGCAAGAACCAGATCGTCGGCAAGGGCATCACCTATGATGTCGAAAACCGCGAGGTGCTTCAGGAAAAAATTCTGATCGCGCTGCAGGATCCACTTGGATCAAGTCGATCTGCCCAATTGGCTCGACACGCCGCCCAGCTCGAGAGAGCCTATCTGTTCGACTTCGGGTTCCTGGAGAACAAATTCTATACCCGCGGCCCAAGGGAATTTGCCCAACTCATTGCCTACGCCATGGGACGACACCCTCAGCAGACCATCCAGGACACGCTGCGGGTGTCGCGGGGCGAAGTGCTGTCAACCAAGTCTGTCGCGGCCTGACCGGATTGGCGAGATCGTTCAAGGCCATGACAAACAGTCGCAAGCGGCAAGAAAACAGAAAAGACGGGGAAACGTACGTGAGCAGGGAAACTACAGCTTATTCTTTCGAGAGGACTGGACATGTCTTTCATACGCGTAGGAATAATCGGCTTCGGCAAGATGGGCAGAATCCGGGCGCAGGCCGCCGAAGCAATCCCTGACGTAAAGGTTGTCAAGGTCTTCGACCAATACGGCGTTGGCGAGACCAAGTATAAGGTCGCTCCAAGCGCAGAGGACATAATCGCCGATCCCGAGATCGACGCCGTCTTCATATGTACGCCGAATTATCTGAACCAGCCGCTGACGATCAGCGCGCTGAAGACTGGCAAGCATGTCTTCTGCGAAAAGCCGCCGGCGCTGAATGCCGCCGAAGTTGTCGAAATTCAGAAAGTCGAGAGCCACGCCGGCCGCATCCTGATGTACGGATTCAATCACCGCCAGCACCTTGCGGTGATAAAACTCAAGTCCCTGATCGACTCGGGAGAATTCGGGGAAGTGCTGTGGATGCGCGGCCGCTATGGAAAGGGTGTCGATGCCGACTACCTCAAGGGATGGCGTGCAAAAAAGGAACTGGCCGGTGGTGGCATCCTTATCGACCAGGGCATCCACATGCTGGATCTGTTTCTTCACGTCGCCGGAAGACCGTTTGACGAGGTGCATGCGTTCGTTTCCAGTCTCTACTGGAAGATGGAAGGCATCGAGGACAACGTGTTCGCAACGATGCGATGCAGGGATACGGGCCTTACTGCTTCCCTGCACTCGACCATGACGCAATGGCGCCATCTGTTCTCGTTCGAGATCTTCCTCAAGCGCGGATACATCGTTCTGAACGGCATCAAGACCGGCTCCGGCTCCTATGGCGAGGAAGAGCTGGTGGTCGCCCGAAACCATTCGGTCGCCCCGGCCGCGAAGTGGGACAATGAGCAACGGTTTCGCTACAATATCGACCCTTCCTGGTCGTTCGAGGCGAACCATTTCTTCGAGGCGATCCGAACCGGCCAGCGCGTTCGATACGGTACCTCGGAAAATGCACTCGCCGTGATGGATCTCATCGACCGCATCTATGCCCATGACCGGCATGAGGCGCCCGTTCTCTACGAGACCGTTGAATCCGTGTAGGCCTTCCGTCTCGATCCGTGAGGCGAACCGATTGGCAGGCCCACCTGTGGCCGCCGGATGAATCCTGTTTTCAATGTTGGAGCTGATCATGATGATGAACACCTGGCTGGATGACTACTTCAAGCTATATACTTCCGCCGCATTCCAGCCGTCGATTTACGCGCCGCTCATCGAGTTCCGCGATCTGGCGCTGGAAACGCGGGAGCGGGGGAAGAAGCTGATATTCGCCGGCAACGGGGCGAGTGCGTCGATCGCGTCGCATGGGCGGGTCGATTTCTCAAAGCAAGGCAAGGTACGGGCTCTCGACTTCAATGAAGCCAACCTGATCACCGCACTTTCAAACGACTATGGATACGCGGACGTCTTTGCGCGCGCCGCGGAGATGTTCGCCGACGATGGGGACGTCTTGGTTCTTATCTCGGTAAGCGGGACATCGCCGAATTGCGTCAAGGCGGCCGAATATGCCAAGTCCCGGGGATTGACGGTCGTCACCTTTACCGGAAAGTCGTTCGACAATCCCCTGAAGGCCTTGGGCGACATCAATTTCTGGATAGATAGTTCCGCCTACAACGTGGTCGAATGCGTCCACATGATATGGATGTGTACTGTCGTGGACATGGTAGTAGGCAAGGCAGAATATTCGGTAACCTGACTGTTTCGCAAACCGCCAGGAAAATGCAATAAATCTTTCTGTGGAAGCGGCTTTCAAAGTCACTTTCACAGAAAGTATATCCGATATACGAGACATATACTAAACATTTTTCTCGATTATTTTTTTGATAAGCGTATTATTTTCAGAGTCACGTCCAACATCTGCCCTATTTTGTGGATATTGCCACCACAGAAGGATAAGATTTTATGTCCTCCTCCGCCGGTGAGGCGGCCCGCCCTGCTGTCACTTGGCAGTTGATCAGGGCGTGTCGCCCTAATCGGGTTCATTTCTGTTTCTCGTTTGGCGCGGCCGCCGCTATGTGCCCGCCCACGACGCTCCACGTATCATGTCGCTGGGTTTCGACTCGCCGTTTCGCCCGCTGCCTCCGTCGCCCGGCGATCTGGTAGCGCGGCGCGGCTGATGGTGCGGCTGGAGGCGCTCAGCCGCGCACTCGACGATCTGCCCAGCCTGGCAAAACGCTTCGCCTGCTGGAAGGCGCGCAATGACGCGGCACTTGCGCGGGACAGGCAAGCCCGCACCACCGCGATGGCGCAAGGCAAGCATGGCGCCCAGCGCGATCCCGTTCCGACGCGTCTCGCCGCTGCGGCTTAGGCGTCCGCCCGGCGGCCGGCTACCCGCTACGATCCGGACGCTCCGCGTCGGCGCAATATCCGCGACGTCGACGAAATTCTGGCGCACGGCCATGCGCTGGCCGTGTACGCGCTGGAAATGCCTGACACGTCATGACGCACGGCTGGCCCGGACGCGATAACCGAAGGATCAATGGCCAGCGCGGATTTTCCGCGGCGCGGCGGCGATAGGTGCTGTCCGGGAGTGCCGCTACGCATCCGTTGGCGAAGCCGGCCAGACCTGCTTGGACCTGCTTGATGGCACGCGGCTGGCGGCGTTGCGTCATATGAGTTGAGAATCTGTTTCGCTGCTCGCAAAACGTCATGCTGGTTGTCGCGCGCGTATCGTCGCTTCCAACCTCTGTCATGCTGGATCCCAAAATGCCCAATTTTAGCGCGCGAAGCTTTCAGCGGAGATTCAGCCTCCGAAGGGTTGCAGACACACTTCACAGACAGGAGCCGCCTTCGCGTCGTTTGAGGTACCGGCGCACGTAACCGTCTGCTTCCCCGGCTCGGGCCATGATTGGCCGCAATGTGGACATGCCGGAACGCTGAAGTTCTGTTGCCGTCCCACCAGTTTCGATCCGGTCTCGCGCCAAGCGCGTTCCGGGTCGCTTTCGAGCGCTTGAATCTCGTTGTGGGATTCCGTGACCTGGCTGTCTGCCTTGCGCAGCAACTCCGAATTTTTCATAATATGCTCCTCCCCTGGAGGTAACCAGAGTAACACCCACGTGCTGAGACGTCCATTCGGTGTCCTTGCTCAGGCATGCGGAACGGGCAGTCTCCATTCTCGGTGCCGCTGCGCATGGATGGAATGTGAATTTGCGTCAAGGCCCTCGACCACGCCGTTGGCGAGCGCTGTGTCGCCCTCCCCAAGTAGCAGTACATGATCGCCGCGAATACACTCTTTCACTGGTGGCCCCGAACCAAGCATTAGCCAGCAATCAGGAAGTGATCAGGCGGAGATGGTATGAATTCCGCCAAGCGGATGGCCGGCCCGATGGCTTATGAAACTTTGCAACGGAACCTTCGCGACGGCCGCTTCGGTGAATGTCGGACTTCTCATCGACACGTCTCGCACGCATCTTTTTGGCATCGATGGTGTCGCCTTATGACCGGCCGGAAATCCCGGCCGCCAGGCAGGCTGAAACCACCCCGCCCGAATGCAAACTGCTCCAGGCAAAGCCGGCTGGAATCCGCCTTCAGAGGAGGGCAAGCCGCTCGGTCAGCAGGGAAAAGAACCCGTCGGCGTCGACGTGGCGGAGGAAGGTCGCGTTCTTCGGCCGCTGCGTCACGCCCCACCAGTCGACCACCGTTTCGCCGAGCGTCAGTTCGGACGAGGTCTCGATCTCGATGTTGCAGAGGCGGCCGGAATAGAGTTCCGGCTTGAGAAGGTAGGCAATGACGTTCGGATCGTGGAGCGGGCCGCCCTCGATGCCGTATTTCGCCTCGTCGAAGCGCTTGAAGAATTCGAGCCAGCCTACAGCGACCTCGGCCGGACGGGTTCCCAGCGCGCGTATTGCCGCGACTCGCTTGCGGGTCGTCAGTGTCTGATGGGTGACATCGAGCGGCAGCACGGTTGTCTTCATGCCTGCCGTGAAGGCGATCTCCGCGGCATCCGGATCGACATGGATGTTGAATTCAGCGGAAGGCGTGATGTTGCCGCCCTCGAAATAGCCGCCGCCCATCAGCACGATCTCCTGTATGCGCGACGCGATGTCGGGCGCCCGCGACAGGGCCGTGCCGATGTTGGTGAGCGGCCCCAGTGCGCACAGCGTGACGGTGCCGGGCTCCTCCCGGCGCAGCGTCTCGACGATGAAGTCGACGCCGTCGCCCTCCTGCAGCGGCATGACCGGCTCGGGCAGGTCGTAGCCGTCGAGGCCCGTCGCCCCGTGAACGTGTTCGGCGGTGACCAGCTTGCGCATCATCGGCCTGGAGCATCCGGCGAAGACCTTCACGTCCGGCCTTCCAGCCACTTCGCAGATCTTGCGGATGTTCACCTGCGTCAGGCTGAGCGGTGTGTTGCCGGCGACAGCGACGATACCGAGGATATCCAGCTCGGGACTGGCCAGCGCCAGCAGGATGGCGAGCGCGTCGTCCTGGCCGGGATCGGTGTCGATAATGATCTTGCGTGTCATGGACTATCCGGTCAGGCCGCCGTCTTGAAGGTGTGTCCGGTGTCGGCAAGCTTCTGCGCGAGCTGCGTCCGGCGGGTCTGGTAGCGCTCGATGCTGGCCGCCTTGACGTGGCCGAAGCCACGGATCATGTCGGGCAGGCCGGCGAGTTCGGTCGCGATCTTCCGGGTCGCCGGCGAAAGTCCGGTACAGAGCTGTTCGACTTGGCTGAAATAGTCGGCGACCAATTGTCGTTCGGTACGCCGCTCTTGCGTCTGGCCGAAGGGATCGAAGCGCGTACCCCGCAGCGCCTTGCCGTGTTTTAGGAGAGAGAAGAAGGGCCGTATCCAGGGACCGAAGCTGATCTTCCCCGGATGGCCGGTGCGCGGATCGGTGCGGGCGATTCCCAGCGGGGCGAGCAGGTGGCGGACCGTGAACCTGCCCTCGAACTGCTCGGCCAGCCTCTTCTCGAACGACCGGTCGGTGTGGAGCCGCGCCACCTCGTATTCGTCCTTGTAGGCCATCAGCTTGAAGGCGTTCTTCGCCACGGCCATGGAGAAAGCCTCGCCGGAAGCGCCTTCGGCCGCGCGGGCTTTCGCAACGAGATCGCGGTAGCGGGCGGCGTAGGCGGCATCCTGGTAGGCGCTCAGGAATTCGGCGCGCCGCTCCACCAGCGCGTCGAGCGTCTCAATGAGCGGCGCGCCTGGCGCCAGCCCGCCGGCGGCGCTGACGGCCTGTGGCTCGACCACCGAACGCCGGCCCCAGGCGAAGGCGGCACGGTTCATCGACAGGCCGGCGCCGTTGAGTTCCATCGCGCGATCGATGGAGGCGAGCGAGATTGGAACCAGGCCGCGCTGCCATGCCGCGCCGAGCAGGAACATGTTCGCGGCGATGGCATCGCCCATAAGCGCGGTTCCAAGCCGGGTCGCGGCGACCATGTGGACGGCGTCGTCGCCGGCGGCGTTCCGCAACGACTTCAGCGTCGCCTCCTGGCGGAAGTCGATCGCCGTATTCTGCACGAAGGAGGCGGTCGGGGCGAAATGATCGTCGAGGACTGCGCGGGTACGCCCCCTGGCGAAGGTTTTTAGCGCTTTCGGCGAGGCGGACACGACGACATCGAAGCCGAGCACGAGGTCGGCTTCGCCGGGGCCGATCCGTGCCGCGTCGAGCGCCTGCGGCCGGCTGGCCACGCGCACATGGCTGACCACCGCGCCGTTCTTCTGGGCAAGGCCGGTTTGATCGAGCGTCAGGATCGACAGGCCGTCGAGATGCGCGGCCATTGAGAGGATAGCGCTGACAGTGATGACTCCGGTGCCGCCGATGCCTGCGAGCAGCATGTTGTAGGCCCCGTCCACCCGTGGCAGCGCGGGCTCGGGCAAGGTCGCCGGGTCGAACCGGCCCGCCGCCGCCTGTGGCTTGCGCAGGCGGCCGCCTTCGACGGTGACGAAGCTCGGGCAAAAACCCTTGAGGCAGGAGAGGTCGGTGTTGCAGCTCGACTGGTTGATGCGGCGCTTGCGACCGAACTCGGTCTCGGCGGGTTCGACCGAGATGCAGTTCGAGACGGCCGAACAGTCGCCGCAGCCCTCGCAGACGAGCTCATTGATGAAGGCGCGCCTCTGTGAGACCGGATGGGCGCCGCGCTTGCGGCGGCGGCGCTTCTCGGCGGCGCAGACCTGGTCGTAGACGATGGCCGTGACGCCGGGTACCTCTCGCAGCGCGCGTTGCACGGCATCGAGCTCGTCGCGCGGATGGATGGCGACGCCGCGCGGCAGGACGCCCTGCAAGCGCTCCGGCTGCTCGGCGACGACGACGACGCGGCTGGCGCCTTCGGCGAGCAGTTGCGCGACGATCGACGGCACGGTGTTATCGCCGTCATGGCGCTGCCCGCCGGTCATGGCGACCGCGTCGTTGTAGAGGATCTTGTAGGTGGCGTTTACCTTGGCGGCGATCGCCGCGCGGATGGCGAGCAGGCCGGAGTGGAAATAGGTGCCGTCGCCCATGTTGACGAAGATATGCTTCTCGTCGGTGAAGGGCGACAGCCCGATCCAGGCGCCGCCCTCGCCGCCCATCTGAGTGAAGGTCGAGGTGTTGCGGTCCTCGACGCCGATCACCATCATGTGGCAGCCGATGCCCGTCGTGGCGCGGCTGCCTTCCGGCAGGCGGGTCGACACGGAGTGCGGGCAGCCGGAGCAGAAATAGGCGTCCCGCTTCAGCGCCGCCGCCTCGGAAGGCGCTGCACGGGCGATCTCTTCCAGCCGGGCGACATGGCGGGCGATCGAGGCGTCTGCCGGCAGCCGCTTCGCCAGCGCCAGCGCAACCGAAATCGTGTCGATCTCGCCATGCGACGGCAATAGCGGGCGGCCCGTCTGGTCGGCCTTGCCGACCACGCGCGGCCGGCGTCCGTCGGGCAGATTGAACAGCAGGGACTTGATCTGGTCCTCCAGAATCGGGCGCATCTCCTCAACCACGAAGACCTCTTCGAGGTCGCGGGCGAAGGCGATCAGGCCCGACGGCTCGATCGGCCAGGACAGCCCGACCTTGTAGAGGGCGATCCCCAGCTCGCCGGCCCGTGCCTCGTCGATGCCGAGCGCGCCAAGCGCGCCCTGAAGGTCGAGCCACGACTTGCCGGTGGACACGATGCCGATGCGCGGCTTGCTGTCGCGATACCAGGCACGGTCGATCCGGTTGGCGGCCGCGAAGGCGTGCACGGCATCCATCTTGCGCTGCAGCCGCAGTTCCATCGCATGCGGCCCGTCGGGCCAGCGCATCGACAGGCCGTCGCCGGGCAGGTCGAACTCCGGTGTCGCGATCGCCAGCGCGTCGGGATTGACATCGACGGTCGCCGAGCACTCGACGATCTCGGTCTGCGCCTTGAAACCGACCCAGGCGCCGGAATAGCGGCTCATCGCCCAGCCGAGCAGGCCGTAGTCGATGTATTCGCTAAGCCCGCCCGGCGAAAGCATGGGCACCATTGCCGAGATGAGGTTGTGCTCGCTCTGGTGCGGCAGAGTCGACGACACCGCGCCATGATCGTCGCCGGCCAGCAGGAGCACGCCGCCATGCCTGCCCGTGCCGACGGCGTTGGCATGTTTGATGACGTCCATGCTGCGGTCGACGCCGGGACCCTTGCCGTACCACATGGAAAAGATGCCGTCGTAGCGTGCGCCGGGAAACATGCCGTTCTGCTGTGTGCCCCAGACGGCGGTCGCCGCCATGTCCTCGTTCAGGCCGGGATGGAAGACGATGTGATTGGCTTCCAGATGCCTGCGCGCCACGCCCATCTCGCGGTCGAAGGATGCGAGCGGCGAACCGCGATAGCCGGAAACGTAGCCCGCGGTGTTCAGGCCAGCGGCAAGGTCGCGCTGGCGCTGCATCATCGGCAGGCGCACCAGCGCCTGCGTTCCGGAAACGAGGATGCGGCCGCGGGTGACGGTGTAGCGGGCATCGAGCGCGTTCGCGTTCATGCGGCGGCTCCTTGCGTTGAAGTTGCCGGCAGTGGATCGAAGATGCGGCCGGGATTGAGGATATTTTGGGGGTCGAATGCGCGCTTCAGCCGGCGCATAGCGGCGATCTCCGCATCGCTGCGGCTGAAGTGCAGATACGGTTTCTTGTCGATACCGATCCCGTGTTCGGCCGAGATCGAGCCGCCGAACTCCCGCACGCAGCGGTATACCGCCTCGACGACGCTTTCCCTGCGGTCCGTCTCGACGATGTAGTGAAGATTGCCGTCACCCAGATGGCCAAAGACGGGGAAACGCGCTGCCGGATCGAGCGCCCGTACGACGCGCGCAGCCTCCATGACGAAGCTTTCGATCTTCGCCGGCGGAACGGCGACATCGCATCCGATGATGCGTTCCAGCGTGAAGATGTAGCTGGAGCAGGCCTCGCGCAACTCCCACAATGCGCGGAACTCGCGCGGCGATTGCGACACGGTCACGTCGCCGACCATGCCGTCCCCATGCGCGGCCATGAGCGCCGCCGCGAAACCCTCTGTATCCTGTCCCGGGTGAATGGCATGCAGTTCGGCGAGCACGTAGAAGGCCGCCGGCGCCACGGGACGCGGCGCGCCGGTCAGCGCGAGCGCGCCTTCGAGCGCATCGGGAAAGATGAGTTCGCAGGCCGACAGCAGCGGCCCGAGCGCGGCGCGCAGGCGGGCGAGCAGCGCAATCGCCGCCGCAAGCGAGGGGACGGCGCAGAAGGCAGCGGCTTCGGCTGCCGGCTTCGGATGCAGTTTCAGGCAGGCGCGCGTGACCACGCCGAGCGTGCCCTCGCTGCCGATGAAAAGTTGATTGAGGTCAAGGCCGGAATTGTCCTTTGCCAGGCCTTTCAGCGAGGTGAGGATCGTCCCGTCGGCGAGCACCGCCTCAAGGCCGAGCACCTGGGCGCGGAACATGCCGTAGCGCAGGACACGGATGCCGCCGGCATTGCTGGCGACATTGCCGCCGATGGTGGCGCTGCCGCGCGATCCGATGTCGACACCGAACAACATGCCGGCGCGATCGGCCGCCTCCTGCACGGATTGCAGCGGAACGCCGGCTTCGGCGACGATGGCGCCGCCCATAGAGTCCACGGCCGACAGGCCGGTCATGCGCTCCAGCGATAGCACGGCCTCGCCCGCACAGGCGCGCTCGCTGCCATGAAAGCCGGTGCGTCCGCCCTGGATGGCGACGGGTTGGCCGACGGCGTCGCAGGCGGCAAGGCATAACGATACCTCGGCGGCGTTGCGCGGCCGCATGACGAAGGCCGGCATGGCAGCGGGAAAGTCGCTGAGCGTCTCGCGGAAACGCGCGTCGATCCCGTCTCCGGCCAGCAAGCAGTCACCGGGCAGTTGCCGCATGAGACGTTCCAGCGCCGGCGCGACCGAAACCGATGCGTCGCTGGCGACGAAACGCGGAGCAATGTCGAACGTCATTCGGCGGTTCCCTGGCCGCAGACCGATAGTTGACGCTATCCGAATTGTGCTATTTGTCAAACCTATATATTTTTCCACGCAACGCTGGACAAACCGTCATGGCGCTGCGAGGAAAGAGGCATGTCGCTGAACTATGACGATGTGGTGCGGACCGGTCTCGCCAAGCAGGTGGCGGACGAGATTCGCGCCGCCATTCTCGACGGGCGTCTCAAGATCGAGGAACGCCTGCCTAGCGAGGAGGAACTGGCCAAGCGCTTCGGCATCTCGCGCCCGACAGTGCGAGAGGCGCTGAAGCGGCTGGCCGCGCAGAACCTGATCCGTTCGCGGCGCGGGCCGAGCGGCGGCAATTTCGTGTCGAAGCCCGATCCGGAAGGTCTTTCCAATGCAATCACCGGTGCAGCCACGCTTCTGGTGGGCGTTGGCGCCTTCGACGTCGAGGAACTGGTGACGGCGCGCATGGAAACAGAGAGCGTCTGCGCCAGGCTAGCCGCCGGCAACCGGACCGAAGCAGATGTTGCCGCAATGGCGGCCGAAATCGAGCTGCAGCGCAGGCGGTCGATGAGCGGCGAGGAATTCTGCGCGTCCGACGTGCGTTTCCACCGGGCACTGGTCGACGCGACGCAGAACGGGCCGCTGCGGCTGATGATGTACACGGTGATCGAGAGTTTCATCCCGATCACCAACATGCTGACCTATGGCCTGTACGAACGCCGCGGCGCGGCGGACTCGCACGAATCCATCCTCGCCGCCATCCGCGAACAGGATGCAGACCGCGCGGTCGAGCGGCTGCGCGACCACTTGACCGGCATGCGCGTGGTGCTTGTGCAGGCGCTCGAACGGCGCGCCGAGAAAAGCGACATCGGCAATCCCGCGACCTGAATTCCTGTTCAAAAAGCAAGGAGAGTGTGGTGAGCGAAGCTTTCAAGGCGATGATGATCGTCGACCGGGACGGCAAACCGAAGGCGGAATTCCGCGAACTGACGCTTGCCGAACTGCCCGACCATGACGTCCTGGTGGAAGTCGCCTTCTCCACCCTGAACTACAAGGACGGCCTGGCAGTGGCGGGCAAGGGCCGCATCGCCCGCCGCCTGCCGATGGTGGCCGGAATCGACCTTGCCGGCACTGTTGTGGAATCGCGCTCGTCCGACTGGAAGCCCGGCGACAAGGTCGTCGCCAATGGCTGGGGCATGTCCGAGACCGAATGGGGCGGATACACGAAATACCAGCGCGTGAAGCCCGAATGGCTGGTGCGGCTGCCCGATGCGTTCTCGCTGCAGGAGGCGATGGCGATCGGCACGGCCGGCTACACGGCGGCGCTTTGCGTCGACGCGCTGGAGGACTGGGGTTCGATCGCGCCAGGCGGCAAGGAAGTGCTGGTCACTGGCGCGGCCGGGGGTGTCGGCTCGACCGCGATCAGCCTGCTCGCCGGCAAGGGCTATGCGGTCACCGCCTCGACCGGCCGGCCGGACACGCACGACTATCTCGCCGGCCTCGGCGCGGGACGCTTCGTCGACCGCGCCAGCCTCTCCGAGAAGGGCGGGCCGCTGCAGAAGGAACGCTGGGCCGGCGCCGTGGATTCGGTCGGCTCGACGACGCTCGCCAACGTTTTGGCGCAGACTTTCTATGGCGGCGCGGTGGCGGCCTGCGGACTCGCGGGCGGCATGGACCTGCCGGCAAGCGTGGCGCCCCATATCCTGCGCGGCGTGACGCTAATCGGCATCGATTCGGTCATGGCGCCGCGGGCCAAGCGAGAACGGGCCTGGCGGACGCTGGCGGCGCATCTCGACAGGGATCACATCCGTTCCATCGCCCGTGTCGAACCGATGTCGGCGCTGCCCGGTCTCGCGGAAGACATCGTGGCGGGCCGCATCCGTGGCCGTGTGGTAATCGACGTCAACGCCTGAAGATTGCTCTTCCGGAAAAGGGCCTCAGCTCGGCTGCGGCCTTTTTTGTTGCCCGCCTGCCCGGTCAGAAGCGGTGGATGCGCAGGCCGAGCACCTTCTCCGAGACGATGACGACGCCGAGCGTCAGCGTGATCGACAGGGTCGACACGGCCGCCGCCTCCGGCGTGAAGTTGGTGCGGAGATAATCGAACAACTGGATCGGCAGCGTCGACATGCCGATGCCCTTCAGCATGAAGGAGATGGTGAAGACGTCGAACGAGATGATGAAAGCGAACAGCGCGCCGCCGATGACGCCGGGCTTGATGAGCGGCAGCATGATGCGGCGGAAGCGGGTCCAGCGGCCTGCGCCGAGGCTGCGCGCCGCCATGTCCCATGACGTGTCGAAGCTCTCGAGCGACGCCGACACGTTGATGAAGACGAAGGGAAGCGTGATCAGCACATGTCCGACGACCAGGCCGAACATGGTCCTGGTGCCGATGCCGATCGTGTAGACGAAGAACAGCAGCGAGATCGCCGTCAGCACCTCGGGCAGCAGCAGCGGCGACAGCATGGCGATGCGCATCGCTTCCTTCCAGCGGCCGGCATGCTGGACGTAGTAGATCGCGGCCATCGTGCCGATGATCGTGGAGATGACCGTCGCTACGGCGGCCAGCCCGAGCGAGGTGCGGATGGCGCGCATGAAGACTTCGTTGTTGAAGAAGGTGACGTACCAGCGCAGCGACAGGCCCTGCGGCGGGAAGGTCAGGAAGTTGCCGGCGTTGAACGAGGCACCGACGACGACCAGGATCGGCGCCAGCAGGAAGGCATAGACCAGCAGGCAGTAGAGCGTGAGGACCGGGCGCTTCATGACTGTGCCACCTTCCATTTCATGCGGGTCAGCCGGGCGAAGATAACGACGCAGATCGCGCCGGTCACGGAGAGCATCAGCGCCAGCGCGGAACCCCACGGCCATTGGAAGGTATCGATCAACGCATCGACGACCGTCACCGCCATCGTCTTGACGCGCATGCCGCCGATCAGCGACGGCGTGACATAGGCCGACAGCGACAGCACGAAAACGAGGATGCAGCCGGCCTGGATGCCGGGCATAGACAGCGGCAGGATGATGCGCCGGAAGGCGGTGAAACGCGACGCGCCGAGCGACCGCGCCGCCGATTCCAGCGACGGGTCGACGCCCTGGATCGCCGCCATGATCGGCAGGATCATGAAGGGCAGGAAGACGTGGACCAGCGCGATGGTGATGCCAAGCGCGTTGTACATCAGCGGCAGCGGAGCGTCGATGATGCCGAGTGCCTGCAGCGTGCGGTTGATCAGGCCGGCATTGCCGAGAAGGATGGTCCAGCCGTAGGAGCGGATGACGATGCCGACGAGCAGCGGCGACAGCACGAGGCCGTAGGCGAGGCCGCGAAAGCGTATGTCGGCCCGCGTGAGCTGCCAGGCGACGGGGAAGCCGATGACGAGGCAGAGCGCGGTGGTAAGCAGGCCGATCCACAGCGTGTTGAACACCTGGAACAGGTAGAAGCCGTCGGAGAAGAAACGGACATAGTTGGCGATCGTGAAGCCCGCTCCGTAGGGCGTGCCCTCTCCCGGCGTGCGAAAACTCATCAGGACGATGTTGAGATAGGGGATGACGAGGAAAACCCCGAGCAGCAGGGCGGCGGGGAGCAGCAGCAGCCAGGGCTGCGCGAAGCTCGAGCGGCGACCGGAGCTCATTGCGCCGCCCCGATCAGCCAGAACGCATCGGCAGGCGCCCGGACGGTGACGTCGTCGCCCTCGGCATGGCGCACATTGGGGAAGGTCTGCACATGCAGCACTTCGCCGGAGGAAAGCGTGACGCGATAGTCGACGAGGCTTCCCGAATAATAGCGCGCCGTGATGCGGCCGGGAGCGCCGGGCTCTCCCGCGCCGGCGAAATCGAGCGCCTCGGGGCGCAGCGCAAGCCTGGCGTCCAGGCCCGGCCTGGCGATGCCGCGGTCGGGCACCCTGACAGCGCCAAACACGGTAGAGATGGTCGCCGTTCCGGCCTCGACGCCGGTCACTTGCCCCTGGATAAGGTTGACCTGTCCGACGAACTGCGCGACTTCCAGCGTCTCGGGCTTCTGGTAGATATCAGCCGGCGCGCCGAATTGCGCGATGCGCCCGCCGAACATCACCACAACGCGGTCGGACATGGTCATCGCCTCGGCCTGGTCGTGGGTGACGTAGACTGTGGTGATGCCGACGCGGCGCTGCAGGTCGCGGATGAAGACCCGCATCTCCTCGCGCAGCTTCGCGTCGAGATTGGCGAGCGGCTCGTCGAGCAGCAGAATCTTGGGTTCGATCACCAGGGCGCGGGCGAGCGCGACGCGCTGCTGCTGGCCCCCGGAGAGCTGGTTGGGATAGCGCCCGGCGTAGCTGCCGAGTTGCACCATGTCGAGCACGGCGGCGATGCGCGCCCTCATCTCCGGCTTGGCGACCTTGCGCATCTCCAGCCCGAAAGCCAGGTTCTGCGCCACGGTCATGTGCGGGAACAGCGCGTAGTTCTGGAACACCATGCCGATGTCGCGCTTCTCCGCCGGGACATGGACGACGTCCGAGCCGTCGAAACGGATGGCGCCGTCGCTGACTGCCTCGAAGCCGGCGATCATCTTGAGCGTGGTGGTCTTGCCGCAACCCGAAGGCCCAAGCAGCGAGATGAATTCGCCGTCGGCGATCCGCAGCGAGATGCCGTCGACCGCGCGCGAGGAGCCGAACACCTTCGTCAGCCGTTCAATGCTCACTTCGGTCATGATCTTCTGTTCCCTGCTTGGCGCCAAGCGTGCGCGGCCGGTTCCGGCTCGTTGTTTTCCGCGACAAAAGAAAGCGCGCCCCGTCGCCGGGACGCGCCCGCATTGTGAAGGACCTACTGGATGGTCTTTGCCCAGCGGTCGGCGAACTCACCCTGCTTCTCGTTGACGAAGTTCCAGTCCCAAGTGAGGATATTCTTCATCGCCTCGCCCGATACTGGCACGTCCGCCTTGAGATCGTCGGGCACGACGACCTTGGAGTTGGTCGGCGAGGTGTAGAACTGGCGCATCATCAGGTCCTGGATCTCCGGCGAGATCATGAAGTTCAGGTACTGGTAGCCGAGTTCCTTCTCGGGACCGTGGGCCAGGATGACGAGGTTCTGGTCGAACATCATCATGCCTTCCTCCGGGATCACACAGTCGACCGGCAGGCCCTGCTTGCGCAGGCGGGTGATCTCGCCGAAATCGAACGGGGCCACGACGATCTCGCCGGCCGACAGCGCCGTCGACAGATTGAAGTCGACCTGGATGACGCGGCCGAGCTTGGCCAGCGCGGCGAAGCCGGCATCGGCGTCATACTGGTCCTTGCCGAACAGTTTTGACGCCAGCAGCAGTTCCATCTTGCCGGCGCTGTTGGCGTAGTTGTAGAGCCCGATCTTTCCCTGGAATTCGGGATTGTCCCAGAGATCCTTCCAGGATTTTGGCGGGGTCTTCACGAGGTCGGTGCGGTAGCCGATGCCGATCGGCGACAAGGCGCCGGTGGCGGCGGAGCCGTCGGCGACCTTGGCGATCGGGTAGAGATCGGCATAGTTCGGCACCTTCGACATGTCGAGTTTCTCGAAATAGCCCTCCTTGCGCAAGCTCGATGCAAAGACCTCGTTGGTCATGATCACCGAGTAGGGCGGATTGTCGATGCCGGCGGCGCGCAGATTGGCGCCGAAGACGCGGCCGTTGCCGACGTCGAGCGTCACCGTGGCGCCGCTTGCCTTCTCGAAGGCCGGAGCGATGGTGGAACGCCAGAACTGCTCCCACACGCCGCCGAGCGTCGGAACGATCAGCGTCTTGCCCTGGGCACGCACGCCCTGGAGGCCGAAGATGGATGCCGCGCCGAGACCGGCGAAGCCGGCGAGAGCCTGTCGTCTGTTGAGATTGAGCACTGCTTTTCCCCTTTTTGCGTTGTCTGTTGCGTCGTCCCGACAGCCGGTCCGCTGCCGCTACTTCCTGCCGAAAGCCTGGCTGGTCTTGAGGTCGATGTAGTCTCCGTAGGTGATCGGCTCGTATTTCGCCCGCGTGCCGTCCGAGCAGAACGGCTCCAGGCAGGAGATCACGGTGTCCTTGCCCGGATTGACGAAGAAGGGGATCGACTGGCGGCGGGACGATCCCTTCTTCTCGCGCGGCGGATTGGCGACGCGGTGCGGCGTCGAGACCCACTCGTCATTGGTCCAGCGCATGAAAGCGTCGGCTATGTTGATGACATAGGCGCCGTCGATCGAGGGCGCGTCGATCCAGCGTCCGTCGCGGCTCTGCACCTGAAGCCCGCCGGACGACGCCTCAGAACGCAGGATCGTCATGAAACCGTAGTCGGTGTGGACGCCGGCACGCATCTGGCCCGGCAGTGGGGATTCCTCCTGCTCTGGGTAGTTGATGACCCTGAGCGCCGACAGATGCTTCTCGAAGAATGGCTCGAAATAATCCGGCTCGAGGCCGATCGCCGAGGCGAAGATGCGGCGCAGGTGGCGGGCCAGCGTCTCCATCTCGGCGAAATAGTCGTGGAACGCCTGCTCCAGTCCTGCCGGCGTGTCGGGCCACACGTCGCCGGGCAACCGCATGCCGAAATTCAGGCTCTCCTTGTAGTCGCCGGGTGTCTGAATCCCCTTGGTGGCTGCCAGCGCCTCGTCGGCGATCGGCGAGAAGGCAACGCCGCCCATGAGCCCTGTGCCCCGGCCATGGGCGCGCTTGTAGGCCTCCGGCAGGTCGAAATAGGCGCGGGCGGTCCCGTACAGCCTGGCGGTCACTTCGGGCGAAACGCCATGGCCGGTGACCAGGAAGAAGCCGGTATCCCGTGCCGCCGTCTCAATCGCCCGTACAACCTGCTGTGCGCCGGCTTCACCTCTGATGAACGGTCCGACATCGATCACGGGGATTAGCTGTTCGGTTTCGCGTTCCTGGGTGGCGGCCGGCATGGGCGAACTCACTCCGCTGACTGGAATGGAAGATGGGAGAACGGGTGAGCAGCCGAAGCCGGCAGGCGCCTGCCGGCGGGGAGCGGGGACTGCTGGGTACGCATGCCTGTCTGCATCGCTTTCCTGCCACCGTCACGATCGGCATGGTCGCCGAAGCGGCGTCCCTGGAGGCGCCGCGATGACCTCACGATAGGCTGACAAACAGATGTTGACAAGAGCATCTGTTGTTGCCCATATCGATTGCAGAAGGTGCGCGCATTCGCACCATGCTGGGGGTTCCATGGACGACCTCGGAGCGCAGGAACAGGCAGTACTCGACCTGATCACCGCCAATCCGTTCGCCGGGCAGCAGGACATCGCCACGGCGCTCGGGCTCGCCCGGTCGACCGTCGCCGCGCATGTCGTGCAACTGGTCAACAAGGGCTACATCCTCGGCCGTGGCTATGTCCTGCCGGCCAAGCAGCGCATGATCTGCATCGGCGGCGCGGTGCTCGACCGCAAGTACCACGCCAAAAGGGAGCTGATCTTCGAGACCTCCAACCCGGTCAACGGGCACCGCAGTTTTGGCGGCGTCGCCCGCAATGTTGCGGAAAACCTGGTCCGGCTGGGCGTGGATGTCAGCTTCGTTTCGATCGTCGGCGACGACGAGGTCGGCCGTTCGCTGACCAGGCACCTGCGCGACCTCGGCGCGGATGTGAGCCAGGTGATCACCACCACCGAACGTCCGACCGCCGAATACGCGGCCATCCTCGGGCCGCAGAACGACCTCGTGCTCGGCATCGCCGACATGGAGATATTCGATCTTTTCCAGCCGTCCTATCTCGACCGGTTCTGGCCGCATCTCGCCTCAGCCACCTGGGTGTTCTGCGATTGCAACATGCCGGCGGGGGTGATCGAGGCGCTGATCTCGCGCAAGGCGGGCGCACGCTTCAAGCTGGCGATCGATACAGTGTCGTCGCCGAAGGCCATGCGCCTGCCGAAGGACCTGTCGGGCATCGACCTGCTGTTCACCAATCATGACGAGGCGAACGCTATGCTCGGCATCATGAGCGCCGAGAAGCGTCTGCGGCCGAAGGAGGCCGCCGAGGCGCTGCGGGCGCGGGGGGCGGCGGAGGTCGTCGTGACGATGGGTTCCAGCGGCTATGCCGTCGCCAACGACAAGGGCGTCGCGACAATGCGTTCGGTTCCCGCCCATCCGGTCGACATCACCGGCGCCGGCGACGCCATGATCGCCGGGACGATGTACCGTGTGCTCGAGGGCGCCGACACCGTTCAGGCCACGCAGACCGGCGCCCTGCTTGCGACGCTCACCACCGAAAGCGAAGCCAGCGTCCATCCCGATCTGTCGCCGCGCTTCCTGTCCGCCGGCATGGTCCGCATTCCCGCCTGAGGTTCCGATGACAAAACCCGATCTGAAACTTGCCGATGAGGTCGCAGTAGCACTTGCAGCCGGCGATGCCGTCGTCGCGCTGGAATCGACCATCATCACGCATGGCATGCCCTATCCGGCCAATCTGGAGACCGCGCGGGCGGTCGAGCAGGTGGTGCGCGACAATGGCGCGACGCCCGCGACCATCACCGTGATCGACGGCGTGATCCATGTCGGCCTGACGGACGCGCAACTCGAGGCGCTCGCGCGGGCGAAGGACGTCGTCAAGGCATCGGGCCGCGACCTCGCTGCCGTGATGGTGCGCAAGGGTTCGGCCGGCACGACCGTGTCTGCCACCATGCGCATCGCCGAACTGGCCGGCATAAAGATCTTCGCCACGGGCGGCGTCGGCGGCGTGCATCGCGGCGCTGAACAGAGTTTCGACATCTCGGCCGATCTCACCGAGCTCGGTGCTACGGGAACGACCGTCGTCTGCGCCGGCGTGAAGTCGATCCTCGACATCCCGAAGACGCTGGAATTCCTCGAAACCCAGCGCGTGCCGATCATCGCCTATGGCAGCGACGATTTTCCCGCCTTCTTCACGCGGCGGAGCGGCGAGAAGGCCGACCATCGCCTCGACACGCCGGAAGAGATTGCCGCGGCGATGATCGCGCATGAGGCGCTGGGCTCGGGCACCGGCATCCTGATCGCCAACCCGATCCCCGAGGCGGATGCGCTTTCGCCGGATTTCATCGACGGAACCATCGCGGATGCGGTCGCCGAAGCCGAACGCCTCGGCATCCAGCGCAAGGCGGTGACGCCATTCCTGCTCGCCCGCATCAACGAGCTTTCCGGCGGCAGGAGCCTGACGGCCAACATCGCGCTGGTGAAGAACAATGCCGCGCTGGCGGCAAAAACGGCCGTCGCGCATGCGCGGCTGAAGAAATCCGTCTGACACACCAGCCCCGGACCTAGGAGTATCGCATGAGCTACGAGACCATCCTCTACGGGAAGGACGGGCAGGACAAATTCGCGACGATCACGATCAACCGTCCGGACAAGCTCAACGCGATGAACAAGACGGTGATCCGCGAGATCGACGCGGCGCTCGCGGCCGCGGTCGCCGATCCCGACGTCAACGCGCTGGTGATCACCGGTGCTGGCCGCGCCTTCTCCTCGGGTTACGATCTGCAGGGCGGCGATTTCGACGTCGACATCGACTTCTGGCGCGAGGATATGGGCGAGAACGCGACGGCGCTGCTCAACATCTGGAAGGCGCCGATCCCTGTCATCGCCTCGGTGAACGGCTACGCGCTGGCCGGCGCGCTGGAACTCATGATGTGCTGCGACCTCGCCATCTCCGCTGACACGGCGAAGTTCGGCGAGCCGGAAGTGCGGCACAATTCCGGCCCGCCGGCGCTGATGATGCCGTGGCTTCTGGCCACGCGCGACGCACGCTGGCTGATGTACACCGGCGATCTCGTCGACGCGCAGGAGGCCCTGCGCATGCACCTGATCAACAAGGTGGTGCCCGCCGCCGAGTTGAAGGGCGCGACCGACAAGCTCGCCCGCAAGCTCGCGCGCATGCCAGTGCCGGCGCTGAAATACACGAAGGCGTCGATCAACAATCAGCAGGTGGTCGCCGGCCTGCTGCCGTCGTTCCAGTACAACATCGAGGCGATTGCTGCCCTGCACGTGACCAGGCAGGGGCGCGAATGGATGGCCAATCTCGCCAAGATGGGCCTCAAGGAATATCTCGATTTTCGCGACAGCCCGTTCAAGGGGCTCGACATCTAGGGCGGCGGCGATGGCCGCCTCGCTTGCCGCCATGACGGCGCTGATGGCGCCGCGCTCGGTGGCCATCGTCGGCGCCACCGAACGCGCCGACGCGTCGTCCAGCTTCGTCATGCGCAACCTGATGGCGCAGGGTTTTGCAGGCAGCATCCTGCCGGTCAATCCAAAAGGCGGCACGGTCTTCGGCTATCCTGCGGCAACCTCGCTGGCCTTCCTCGGAGAGGTTCCCGATGTCGCCGTGATCGGCATTGCCGCCGACCGCGTCAACGCGGCGCTGCGGGAAGCCGCCGAGGCGGGCGTCAAGGCCGCCGTCGTGCTTGCCTCCGGCTTTGCCGAACTCGACGAAGAAGGCCGCCAGCGGCAAGCCAATCGTGTTGCGACAGCCACGCAATACGGAATGGCCGTCTGCGGCCCGAACTGCCTTGGCCTGTTCAATCTTCACCGCGGCGCGGCGCTCTATTCCTCGACCCTGCCCAGGACCATGAAACGGGGTCCTCTCGCGCTGGTCTCGCATTCGGGCGCCAGCGCCATCGCGCTCGGCAATACCGGCCGCATCGGCCTTTCCCACATCGTCTCCTCCGGTAACAGCGCGGCGACCGACCTGCCCGACTACATCGGCTGGCTGGCCCAGGACGACGCCACCAAGGTGATCGGCATCGTCGTCGAGGCCATCCGCGATCCACAGCCGTTCACGGTCGCGATGGAGGCAGTGCATGCAGCAGGCAAGACGGTGATCGCGCTGCGGGCCGGGCGCTCGGCCGGAGGCCAGCGCGCCACCGCCGCGCATACGGGCGCGCTCGCGGGCAGCAACGAGGCGTACGCATCCTTCTTCCGGCGCACAGGCGTGGTCGAGGTGGACGTCATGGACGGGTTCGTCGAGACGGCAACGCTGTTCTGCGGCGTCAAGGCGCGCCCGTCGCGCAAGGGCGTGGCGGTGATCGGCGTCAGCGGCGGTGGGGTGGCGCATGTCGCCGACATGGCCGACGAGGCGGGCATCGAACTCCCAACCTTTGCGCCGGAAACCGTGGCGACGCTGAAGACGCTGCTGCCGCCCTTCGCCTCGCCGCAGAACCCGCTGGATACGACCGGCGTGGTCTTCGCCGACGCCTCGATCTACCGCCGCGTGCTCGAAACGGTGGCGGCCGACCCGTCGGTCGGCGTGATCGTCGCGGCGCAGGACGCTCCGCCCGGCCTCGATGAGGTAACGGCGGCTGAATATGTCGGCATCGCCGGCGCGGTCGCGGGGTTTGCCGGCACCACCAGCCTGCCGACCGTGCTGATGAGCAATCTTTCCGCCGGCCATCATCCGGCGGTGCGGGCGGCGGCCGAAGGCGCCGTCGTGCTCAACGGAACCTGCGCCAGCCTCAGCGCCGTCCGCGCACTGCTCGAACCGCCGGCGCGCTGCGGCCTGCGACAGGCCCGCAGCCACGCCGCGGATCCGCGCTGGACAACGATGCTGGGCGGCGGCCAGGGGCTGACCGAGCGCGACGCCAAGGCATTTTTGGCGGCAAACGGCATGGCGGTGACGCGCGAAGCGCTGGCGACCTCGGCCGAGGCCGCTGCCGAAGCGGCGCGCTCCATCGGCTTTCCCGTGGTGATGAAAATCGAATCGCCCGACCTGCCGCACAAGACAGAGGCCGGCGGCGTCCGCCTCGGCATCGGCTCGGAGGAGGGCGCCCGCGCGGCCTTCGAGGAAATCATGCGCAACGCGCGGGCCTTCGCGCCGGAAGCTAGGCTTCACGGCGTGGTGGTGCAGGAGATGGTGAGCGGCGGCGTGGAAGCGCTGCTCGGTCTTGCCCGGCACGAGCCGTTCGGCCTCGGCATGGTCGTCGGGGTCGGCGGCGTGCTGGTGGAACTTGTCGCCGACGCCGCTTTCGAGCTGCTCCCGATCGACCGGGCGCTGGCGCTGGACATGATCGCCCGCACGAAGCTCGGGCCGCTGCTCTCAGGCTTTCGCGGCGCTCCGCCCGCCGACGTCGAAGCGCTTGCCGCGACGATGGTGGCGCTGTCCGATCTCGCGTCCGCCTATGGCGACCGGATAGAGGCGATCGACCTGAATCCTGTCGCCGTGCTGCCTTTGGGCAAGGGCGTGCGCATCCTCGACGCTCTCGTCATCCCGCGCGCCTGAAACCGGCCGACCATCAATCCTGTTCTTAGTCGCAGAAATTCACCGGATATCCATCCTTGTGATGAAAGACCCACTAAGGCCTGTTGAGATTCATCGCGAGTTTAAGACTGCGGCGGCGAGATGGATGATTGCGGCGAAGGAGATGTCGGTTTTGTCAGCGCGCATGGCGATGCGCTTGAACTCCTTGAGCTTGCAGAAGA
>NZ_JBIRCY010000145.1:0-2921 GCF_044326205.1 Mesorhizobium sp. IMUNJ 23232 | reverse complement strand
CGCCGATGTGCTCGCCCGTATCGCCGACACGCCACAGAACCGGCTGGCTGAACTTCTGCCGTGGAACTGGCGCCGATCCACCGCCACGGCGAAAGCAGCCTGACCGCGGCCCTCACCGCACGGTTACCCCATTCCTCATCGGTCAGATCGCTCGGATAACGCAGATGATCACGGTTGTAGCGAGCCCGGTTCTCGGCGGTCCACATCGGCGCATTCCTTCTCGAATCATGCCGAACAAGGAATCACAACCGATCCAAAACCAGAAACTCAAAATCCGACAACCGATTCTGCCCGCTCACAAAGTCCCCGGACGGACACTAAGAGTCGCGAACGACATTAAGGCATGGTGGCCCGGCACTATCTCAAGGTGCGAGACGGCGACGCCGCAAACACCATCCTCCGCAGCTTGCGGAATTGCTAGAAATAACCGCCTGATAATAACGCGGCGGTTCAGGCAACCACTACTGCCTTGGCTGTTGCCACCGGCTTCTCTTTCTGCCTTGATATGGCTGGACAATTGGCAAATGTTATTTCTTTGATTTTGGCGCCTGTATGCATCGCCACCTCGTCAAGCAACAATTGATCGAAATACCAGGATTTTTGCGAGTTGGGCTTGAACAGATGGTCAATGTAATTTGCCATCAACAAAGCGGTTTCCAGACCGCGAATCGTGTCGTTCAGATAAATATAACCCGCGTTGATCGAGAGCCATGGGAGCAAACCACGCCACTTCGTGTACTTAACGGCAAAGTCTGCCCCGCCCCACATCGGACGGACATCTTCCGGCTTGCGGGTGAACACGTTGTCGATGTCGCTGATATAAAGGGGTCCGAGAGTTCGGAGGAAATCATAAGCCCGCAGCATCCGCACTGTGGCGAAGTAGGTCTTGTCTCCTGAATGCGGATATGTCTCGTGGGTGACAGATATTCCACCCCGCCGATTGAGGCGATTCAAAACGGCGTCGCATTGTTCTGTCCAGTTAACCACATGGAAATGGACCGGAGTGGTAGAATCATTTAGCCCCAGCAGGAAGGATTCGGCGAAGTGCACGAAATACCTGTTGTTGGCGGCACATAGCACCGTCAAATCGGAATGCTTCCCCGGCACTACCCATGTGATCGGCGATCGCCAATCGGCCGGGCGGGAACGCGGCCGCAGCCATGGCGGGCGCCGTTCCCATTTCCTGACAGTTTCACAACCCCTGAGTGCAGAGAACCACGGCGCTGGAAGCTTCTTTGCGGCCAGGAACTTTCCGTAGGCAGCGGCGCGGTCGCCCAAGCTCATGTCGAGCGCACCGGACATCACGAGATGCGTCTTGGTGCCGGACAGATGATCGAGCGCCGAAAGCGCTTCGTCCATTGCCCTTTGCGCGTCACCCCTTATCATGCGGACGACGACATCGAGCATTGATCCGAGTATCGCCTCGGCACGCGGGGTTGTTTCGGTTGCCCCGCGCAGGGCGTCGACGATGTCATCGAAGACGGTTCGACAGCCCGCGGCGGTTCGAGAGTTCGCAGCGGCCCACTGGCGGAGTTGGTTATCCGTTAGGGTGTACAGACTGGTCATGTCGAAATGTGTATGAAAGTGTCTCACGCATTGCAACGGATGAGTGCGACTTTTCGGCAATTGACGCCGGCGCGGCTCAAAGCGTAGCGCGCACCGGATTGCAGCTAGTGGGCGCTCTCGAAAGCTGGAATGCCGCACTCGGCCCGCAAATCGTTCCAATCTTCCGGGTGCGCGGCAAACGCCTCCTCCAATAGGTAAACGCCATCGCCTTGCGCGTAGCGTTCGCAGCCGATAGCCAAGCGAAGCATCGCCTTTACGCCTTCGTCAAAATAAAGCGATCCCGGCACCATAAGGGAAGTGCGTTGAAAAGGGCTTTGCCTGACTGGTTCGGCTTAAGCGAACCAAGCCACGCGACAAGATCAGTCAATGCGAACGCGTCCAACAATAGCCGGCTCGACGCGAGTTTTACCGAACAAAGTTATATCCATTTGATCAACACGGATCGCAATGGGGTTGATCCGTTTCGTCCGGCTCACACGCTGAAAACCGAATATCGTCGCGTCACTGCGGATGCAGACATAGGTACCAGTACGGAGGTCATAGACCAGCGTCATCGCATCACCCTTCGACCACACGTCGCAGCGGCGTCGGCGTCCATTCCCGCAAGCCCGCCTGTGAATTGTCCAAGCCAGCGCTGAAAAGCAGCAAGCTGGCTTTCGGTAAGCACGGAAAGGTCAACGATGCCGCGTCGCTTCGCAAGCCGTTCGATCGAAGCTACCCGCCGAAAAAGATCATTAAGCGCGGCGATGGTCATTTATGGACGCCTCCAAAGCCTCCAAGCGTGAGCGCAATTCGTCTATGCTCGCGATGCCCGCTAACCTTTCAATCGCGGTAGCCAAATCTTTCGCCTCTGTGATCGTGAGTTCTCCCGCCGCAAGCATTTCGCTCACAGTGGCCGCGCTGGCGTCGGGCACGTCGATCGGGCGACCTTTCGGCAAAACGCGGTCAAGTACGAAAATAACGGCGTCCCAATCACCCGCCGCGAGTTTTTGGCGAAGGATGGCAATTGCGCTGTCCTTCATGCCGCGAATTTCCGTCAACGCGGCGTTGCTCACCTTATTGCGGCTTCCCGGCACTCTTCCGGGGTTGCCTCTCGCGAAGCGGCCACTTGCGTCATGGAAGGGCACAACCGCAGACGGCCGTTGATCAACGTCGGTCATTTCGTCAAATCCATTCCACGCGGCAACCTTGTGACGAAGCCCAAGCCGCCAAACGCGCCGTATCTGTCAGAGTCAGTCCGGTAACTTTATGATGGATTACAAAGTCTTCTGATCATGAGGCGGATGGAGGCGAGCTTTAGGAAAGCGAGTGCCCTGGCGTTGAGGCATTCCCAGTCCTTGGCCAGGCGCCGACAG
>NZ_JBIRCY010000144.1:0-3079 GCF_044326205.1 Mesorhizobium sp. IMUNJ 23232 | reverse complement strand
TGTCGGCCGCCGACGGCCCGATGCCGCAGACCCGCGAGCACATTCTGCTGGCCCGCCAGGTCGGCGTGCCGTCGATCGTGGTGTTTTTGAACAAGGTCGACCAGGTCGACGACGCCGAGCTGCTCGAGCTGGTCGAGCTCGAGGTTCGCGAGCTGCTGTCGAAGAACGAGTTCCCCGGCGACGACATTCCGATCGTTCCGGGCTCGGCTTTGGCTGCGCTCGAAGACTCCAACAAGGAGATCGGCGAGGACGCAATCCGCAAGCTGATGGCCGAGGTGGACCGCTACATCCCGACGCCGGAGCGTCCGATCGACCAGCCGTTCCTGATGCCGATCGAGGACGTGTTCTCGATCTCGGGCCGCGGCACGGTTGTGACGGGGCGCGTCGAGCGCGGTATCGTCAAGGTCGGCGAGGAGCTTGAGATCGTCGGCATCCGTCCGACCACCAAGACGACCTGCACGGGCGTCGAGATGTTCCGCAAGCTGCTGGACCAGGGCCAGGCCGGCGACAACATCGGCGCGCTGCTGCGCGGCGTGGATCGTGAAGGCGTCGAGCGCGGCCAGGTTCTGGCCAAGCCGGGCACGGTGAAGCCGCACAAGAAGTTCAAGGCGGAAGCCTACATCCTGACCAAGGAGGAGGGTGGCCGTCACACGCCGTTCTTCACCAACTACCGCCCGCAGTTCTACTTCCGCACGACGGACGTGACCGGCATCGTGACGCTGGCCGAGGGCACCGAGATGGTGATGCCGGGCGACAATGTGACGGTCGACGTCGAGCTGATCGTGCCGATCGCCATGGAAGAGAAGCTGCGCTTCGCCATCCGCGAAGGCGGCCGCACCGTCGGCGCCGGCGTCGTCGTGTCGATCAAGGAATAGCGCGCGAATTTTTCGCGACGTTGACCCGACTATCCAGGGCGGCCTTCGGGCCGCCCTTTCTGTTTGCGCGGGAGAAGTGTATGGGGTGTCGAGGGTCAACATGGTGTTCGACCCGCCCTCGACGCTGGACCGCATGTCGGAAGAGGCCAGGTCGCGGTGGGGTGGCGTTGAGGTCGGCCTGACCTCGATCTTGTTACCCGTTCATGAACGAACTTTCAGTCGCCTTCATCCACGAGTTCCTCGACCGGCAGATCCAGCGCCTTGGCCAGGCGCATCCACAACGCGACGTCGCCAGTGCGTTTTCCGTTTTCCAGGTCGGAAATATAGTTCTGGGCAATCCCGGCCTCGGCCGCCAGTTGGGCTTGCGTGTGGCCGCGAAACTTCCGCCAGAACGCAAGCGGGGAGGCGGCCTCGACAAAGGCCTTCGTCTGCTCGGTTGTTAAACCCGGAAGCCTGCCGGCCCGATACGCGGCCAGCGCGCCGGCGTGATCCGCGGCGTCCTGCAGAGCCTCCAGTTCCGCGCGTGGCAGGATCGCCATTTCGTCGCCGCCCGGTGAGGTGAAATAGACGATCTTGTTCATTGGTCTCGCTCACTCGTACACGGATCTTCGCGGTCCGATCTTGGTCACGATGATTTCCGTGGCGGTTTCTTCAAAGACGATGCGATAATCCCCGACCCGAAGACGCAATGCCGTCGATCCGGCGAGCGCTTTCACATTGTTGACTTGCGACGCGGGGTCGGCGGCATAAGCCTCGATCTTGGCAAGCAGGCGCGCCGCCTCGGTCCGGTGCTTGCGCAAAGCCTTTGCCGCGGACGGCAGGATCACCACGGTTTTCATGGTCATAAATATCGCAATTTGCGATGTTCGGCAATCGGCTCGTATTTATCCGGGTTTTGGGTGGTTGCGCCGGGGCCGAATCTTCACCATTTTAAGGACAGATAGTTTCGCAGGCCTTGAACCTGCCGCGACTGGAGAAGACCGAATGGGACGTTTCGCCGTCATATCCCTGACCGACAAGGCCGCCAGCCGCGTGCGCGAGATCGTCGACACCCGCGGCAGCGCCAAGGGCATCCGCCTGGGCATCAAGAAAGGCGGCTGCGCCGGCATGGAATATACGGTCGATCTCGTGACCGAACCGAAGCCCGGCGACGACCATGTCGAGCGTGACGGCGCGCATGTCTATGTGGCGCCGGAGGCCGCACTCTTCCTGCTCGGCACCGAGATGGATTTCGAGACCACGACGCTCAGGACCGGCTTCACCTTCCGCAACCCGAACCAGAGTTCGGCCTGCGGCTGCGGCGAGTCGGTGGAATTGAAGCCCGCCGACCTCAAGGCGCTGGCGGAGGCGCGCGCTTCCGCCTGAAATCCGGGGACCGTTTCACCCGGTCTGCCCTGATAACCCGAGTTTCGTCGGCACGACGCCGATGGCTGAAGAGGAACCACAGGGGACAGTTTACTTTTCCGCGGAAAAGCTGAAGCGCTTCAAGGCTGGCGCAGGCGGAAAAGTAAACTGTCCCCGGCATCCGCGCCATTTAGGCCGCGAACGCCCTCACCGGGTTGCCGGGTAGACCGGGTAAAAACCGTCCCCTGCGTTCCCGTCTTGATCGGTCGGGTCGTCCCGATCGCCGCCTTGCCGGCCCTTGGTCATGCTTGTTGCGCGAAAATCCACGCGGGTTGCAGCTAACCATCTGTTCCTGCTTGGCTTTGCAAGCATGACATTGTTTCCGGCCGGCCGTGCGCCCAAGCCGGGAAGGCTGTGATGCGGCTTCCCGCCTCTCAAAAAACCAAGCTTTTTCAATGTGTTGTGCAGGGTGATCTGACGACAACCTTGCCTTTCCGTCACCGCCAAGGATTATTTTCTTAGGACTATTGCATATGTTCCCTATATGTTCCATATTGGATACCGGCCTTGTCCGGAGGAGGCGGCAATGGAGTTTGAAGACGCGAGCGCGACGATTGAGCGATACCGGCAGGCGCTGAAGCACATTCTGCTGATGCTCGTCGGCATGGCCGAGATGGGCTTTGGCAGGCCATTGTCCCTGGTGCTCGGGGAAGCCGCCGTCGCCCCAAGGCCGGGACGAGCGGGGCGGACGGGAAGGAAAAAGCCGTCCGCGGCGCTTTGCCTGCCCCGCCACCTCTACCGCGCCATTCTTCTGCTGCTGCGTCCGGCCGAATCCGCCGCCCGGCGGCTGATCATCGCGG
>NZ_JBIRCY010000143.1:0-3121 GCF_044326205.1 Mesorhizobium sp. IMUNJ 23232 | reverse complement strand
ACATAGTTGCGGCGGATGCGGAAGGGATATTTCAGCGCATCGAGCAGCGAAAGGTTTTGTCCACGCGGCCTGGCGGCGCGGCGTTCGGCGGCTTTCAGTTCGGCTTCATAACGGACAAAGTCTTGCTTCGACAGGGCGACGGCGAGGCCGAGGCGGCGCATGGCGGCCACCGTGTCGGAAATTTTTGGTTTCGGTTTTCGCGGACGAAACGGCGGCAGCGTCACCACGATGCCTTGCGCCGTCGCGATGATGAGGCGCCGGGCGGCGGATTCGGCCGGGCGCAAGAGCAGGAGAATGGCGCGGTAGAGGTGGCGGGGCAGGCAGAGCGCCGGAGACGGTTTGTTTCTCCCGGTCCTTCCCGCCCGTCCCGGCCTTGGGGCGACAGCGGCTTCCCCGAGCACCAGCGACAGCGGCCTGCCAAATCCCATCTCGGCCATGCCGACCAGTATCATGAGGATGTGTTTCAGCGCCTGCCGGTATCGTTCGATCGTTGCACTCGCGTCTCCAAACTCCACTGCCATCTCCTTCGAACACAGGCGGCAGGCATTGTAGCATTAGTCAGCGCCTCTGTAAATAATCCTAGGAAACAAATCCTTCAAGCGTCATACTCTCCCGCACAACACCTTGGAAAAGCGCGGCTTTTCGAGGCATGGCGGCTTATCCTCTGTGCCTTGTCCGGCTCGGGCACAAGGCCGGTCTGAAAGGATGTGATGCTAGTAAAAGCAAGTGGAATCAGATGGTTGGCTGCAAGGCCCGTAGAGTTTCGGGTAACAAGCCGGACCAAACGGTGCTGCCAGCGGCTCGAGATAGACCGCCGCTTCGGACCTTCGAGGGTCCTTCATATTCCTGCCGAGGGAGGAGAGCGGCAAGTTTGGCACTCCCCCCACAAAGCTATCAGGTCCAGACATTAATGGTCAGACATTGGCGTCGGATTTTTTCGGCGCCGGATTTGATTTCAATACCGTCGAGGCATGGATTCCCGACACTCTCCGCTCGCTTCGCTCGCTTCGAGGTCGGGAATGACGACAGTCATGGTCTGCCTCAGCTAGTCTCCAACGTTGGCGATTAGCCGAAACCAGAGATCATTGTCGTCATTCCCGACCTCGTGAGCGAGCGCAGCGAGCGGAGAGTGTCGGGAATCCATGCCTCGACGGTGGCCAAACCAGAGCCGATGCAGAAAGTCTTCCTCCGTACGCCGGTTGAAACCCGATCGTGAAATGTGTGAATCCGATAGCCGTGAAGGACGAGGAGAAGGGACAAGCGGTGAGGTTGCGGCCAGCCTCCTTCTCCCCGTCCTTACGGGGAGAAGGTGCCGACAGGCGGATGAGAGGCGGCGCAGACGGTCAAGGCAAGCAGCCACTGGTATAATTGCCTCGGCCAGGCCTTCCATTGCAAAGCCGGTCCAACCTGCCTGGCCGTCGGTCTCTGGCGAGCCGGTCATCTCGGCCGCCAGCCTGTATGGCCGCTCAGGCCGCTGTCGGATAATCCGTATAACCCTTGGCGCCGCCGCCATAGAACGTCGCCTTGTCCGGATCGTTCAGGGCTGCATTGCGCTTCAGGCGGCTGACGAGGTCGGGATTGGCGATGAACAGTTTTCCGAACGCCACGAGGTCGGCATAACCGTCGGCGATGGCCGTTTCGGCCAGTTGCCGGTCATAGCCGTTGTTGACCAGCCAGGCGCCGCGCCCGCCGGCGTTGCGATAGGCAGCCTTGAACTCGGCATAGTCGAACGGCTCGTCTCCCTGCTGAAAATCGCGCGCGCCGCCTGTCGCCCCTTCGACGATATGGACATAGGCCAGGCCGCGGCCGCCGAGACCGGCCACCACATGGTTGAACAGCGGCTGCGGGTCCGGGTCGGAAGCATCGTTGGCGGGCGTCACCGGCGACAGCCGGATGCCGGTGCGGCCGGCTCCGACCGCCCCAGCCACCGCATCGACCACCTCGAACAGGAAACGCGACCGGTTCTCGATCGAGCCGCCATATCGGTCGGTGCGCTGGTTGGCGCCCGAACGCAGGAACTGGTCGACCAGATAGCCGTTGGCGCCATGAACCTCGACGCCGTCGAAACCGGCCACCTCGATCGCCGCTTTCGCGGCGCGGCGGAAATCGTCGACGATGCCGGGGATTTCGCCGGCGTCCAGCGCACGCGGCTCCGACGTGTCGGCAAATTCCCCGCTGCCGTCCGGATTGACCAGAAAAGTCTTGGATTTCGCCCGGATCGCCGACGGCGCCACCGGCTTGCCGCCACCGGGCTGCAGCGTATCGTGCGAGATGCGCCCGACATGCCAGAGCTGCACCACGATCTTGCCACCAGCCGCATGGACCGCGTCGGTGACCCGCTTCCAGCCCGCGAGCTGGTCGGCGCCGTAGAGGCCGGGCACGTCGGCATAACCCTGGCCCTGATGGCTGATGGCGGTAGCCTCGGTGACGAGCAGGCCGGCACTGGCGCGCTGGCCGTAATAGGTGACCGCGAGATCGCCCGGTACCGCGCCCGGCGAGCGATTGCGCGTCAGCGGCGCCATGACGATGCGATTGGAAAGCGAGAGGTCGCCGACTTCGACGGGATCAAAAAGCGAGGCCACGAAAAATACCTTTCAAGCGTTGGGGAGGGGAGAAATCAGAGATCGGACAGCGCCGCGCGGAAGGCGGCGATGGTTTCCTCGTTGCGTTTGTAGAACACCCACTGGCCGACCCGCCGCGTGGTGACGAGGCCGGCGGCCGCCAGCGTCGCCAGATGCGCCGAGACACTGGATTGCGCGAGGCCGCAGCGCTCGAACTGGCTGGCGCAGACGCCCATTTCGAGCGGATGCTCCTGCGCGGCGAAATGCTTCTCCGGCTCCTTGAGCCAGGCCAGCACGTCGCGCCGAACCGGATGCGCCAGCGCCTTCAGTATGATGTCGCGATCCATCTCAACCTGCATCGATCTTTTGCGATATATAGATCGGGTTTTGACGATATGCGAGGAAATCCGTTCCATCTTGCCCGCGAGCAGAAGAACATTGCTGCCTATTTTGACTGTTTGCGCAGCCCCTCATCCGCCCTTCGGGCACCTTCTCCCCGTGAAGGACGGGGAGAAGGGACAAGCGGCAACGTTGCGGCCAACCTCCTTCTCCCCGTTCAC
>NZ_JBIRCY010000142.1:0-3469 GCF_044326205.1 Mesorhizobium sp. IMUNJ 23232 | reverse complement strand
AGGGAATCGCCGACGCCGCAAGCGGCAAACTGTGGTCGGGCTACGCCCTCCCGCCGTTCCCCGCTTGCCGGCCCAAGTGGCCTACTTTTGCGCCGCCCAACGGCCTGGTTTTGCGCCGCCATTGACATCGATGACCGCCCGACCAGCCGCTCGCTTTGCTACAGCGCTGTTTGAATGGCGCGCTCGCTCGCGGCTAGGCTACCGCCGAGCTACACCACTTCGCGGGACACGATCGACGATCTTGTTTCAGCACGGGACCGTCCCCGACGTGGAGTGACTGGCTACTTGTGCGCGACTGCTCGCCAAAACGAATCGCGTTCGGCCACCGACCATTTCGGTCTAGTCGCACTGACGGCGCGGTCCACCACGGTAAGGTTGGTAAGAGTTATCCTCAGGGCGGTACGAGCGATAGCGCGCGAAGCACGATGCTATATGCCGAGGCGTGAGGTAGGTCGGCGGTCCTTCCTCATACACAGCGAATCCAACCTGGGGCCGATCGGATGTTGCTCCGAATGTGTCGACCTGCTCATCGTCTTGACTACTCAACGTTTTATTGAAGGGAGAGACGCATTCCCGTTGGCTTCCACTGTAGGATCTGTAGCTGTTGTCCTCGCGCCGGTAGGATCGATAACGCTCCAAGCACCATTGAACATGTGCCAAGCTTGCCTCCTCAGAGGCTGTTGGTTCAGGCGGAGCTTCGGGTTTCTCATTTGTAAGCGCACCCGTTGTGATTACGTCGAGAGGCGGCGCATCTGTATTCTTTGCTGCTACAGAGGGTGTGGAGGAAGGTGTCGCTGGTCTCGCGGGTACGCGCTGGAAGGGCGCGGAAGAGGCCGAAACTGGCTCGACAGTCCATGCGGAGGACGCCCCCTGGTCAACCGTCCAGACTGGGACAGGCTCGGCGCTCGTGAAGTAAATGGCGAAAATAGCCCCGGCGGCGAATATCGCGAGTGTTAGTATGAAGCCGCTCAACGTCGCCAGGAAGACTTTCATTTTCACACCTCGATCTCGCCTTTTCACCAGTGAGAATGCGGAGCCGCATGCGCGGTTCCGAAGGTGGACATGCGTCATTAACCATGAGATCGGGCAGAAGATACGCTGGGCTCCGCTAAGTCTGCCAACTTTATGAGTTCTCTCTCCCTAACCCCGCGCTGGAACGCAAGGATGAGGGCACTGGCAATTTCATCCGACCTCTCCGCTCGGGCTTCAAGGTCGTGCTTTACCACGATCGCGTCGTAGCATTCCTGCAAGAGCCTGACCTCATCCGGCCGAAATGCCTGTGTCTCGCGACGAGCCTGCATTCGCCAGCCTCCAAGATGCACCCGCCGCCGAGACGAGATTGTGAGAGGCCCGGCGACGGGTAACAACCCTTCAGCCTGGTGGCTGAAAGGCCCGAGTGCGCAGTGAGGGACAGGACCTGCGCATCTGTGAAACTCCGAACTCAACTGACAATCATCCCAAAGCCAAGAAACGCAAAGCCTGCAGCCATCACCGGATAAAAGAGCCACCGTGCTTGATAAACGCTGTTGTCCATGGGTGCCTCCATTAGTTGGTCAGCAAACGGCAGACGACTCGCGAACGTTCCAAGGCACGGTTTTCATTAGACCTTTGCTGCGACGACTGGGACTTAAGTCCCACGCGGCATGGGCCTGAAGGCCCATTGAGGAACATCCAGCTTCAGGCGTCGTTGGTCCGCAGCTTCGACGGGATCGAAGCATTTATCGTCCTCAAAAAGGGAAATTGTTATGAAGACCTATCTGACAAGCGCAGTAGCTGGCATGGCCCTGGCTGCATTTGCAGGCTACGCGATGGCCCAGGACGTCATCATCAAGCCGGAACAGGAAACCGTCATCCGCGAGTACGTGAAGAAGAAGCCGTTGGCTTCCATCAGCGTACCCGGCGTCGAACTCAACGTCGGTACGGCGCTCCCCGAGACCGTCGAGCTGCACAAGCTCGAAGTGCCCGACGTCAAGTACGACTATGTCGTCATCGACAACAAGACGGTTCTGGTGGACCCCGGCACGCGCAAAGTCGTGCACGTGATCAATTGATCACGTTACTCCCTATGCCTCCAATCTCGGTTGAGGGGCCGAGATTTGAGCACGTTTCTTGTGAAGGAGATTCCCTTGCAACTCGGATGGGAGTTTCGATTCGATGACCGTATCCTCTATGTCGGGGCACCTGACATAGAGGCCGCTCGATATCTCGTGTTGCAACATCTTCGTTGCCAGGCGGACGTTCGACCCAGGCCGATACCGGAGAGTGCGATCGGCTTTCTTGAAATAGCCGATGGCATTGTCATAGAATCGAAAGTGGTCGACTATGGCTCGCTCCTGAGTGCGGAGCCACCTACGGAACGACCGTGAGTGATCTAGCGCGAATTGAGAATATTGATTCGAGCTCAACTATCGAATCGTTGAAAAACCGTCTGCTGCCTACGCATGAACCTCCCGGACACTACTCTCCTCCGCGGATCAAGGGTGTTGCACGCCGGTCTTCTATTTCGACACGTTTCGATGGCGACCACGTCACCTGAGGGCCGATCTCAGCGCCCACGACAGCCGCACGAGCGCCGATGTCGGCTATGGCTCACGGCCCACTCTTGGGATCGTCTACTTCCAGCGCTTCCATGACGGGTGCCAGATCATTCACATCGACAGCGACCTTGGGATGATCGTCTTCGCCCGTCCTCGCTTTCTCCAATGCATTTGTATGGCGCTCTCAACGTTGCCAATTTCGTCTTCGCGCACCTCACGGCCATAGCCAGCCGCGTCGGCATCTTGCTCGAATTGCTGCGCGAGGACCGCAGTGCTCACCTCGCTTTCAGTGGGGAGATTGCCGACGTTCTCTTGCAGCCAGATCGTGAAGAACTCTTTCGTAGCGCTCATGCGGCTTCGCCTTTCGACGCGGCGACGGTCAGCTCATCTCTGATCGCCTCTTCTATGTCGCAGACGACCTCCTCAATTTCCTCAACCGAAAGGCCGCTTTTCCTTGCTGCGGCAATGCACTGCTTGGCGAGGATCGGAACAGCCTGCTCTGGGTTGTTTAAGTACCGTGGGGCGATGTTGGCGTCGAGCCATTCGTCCATGAAGTCTTCAGCGCGTCTGCTCACGTTTTCCTGCTC
The DNA here is from genome assembly GCF_044326205.1 of Mesorhizobium sp. IMUNJ 23232. Taxonomy (NCBI): domain Bacteria; kingdom Pseudomonadati; phylum Pseudomonadota; class Alphaproteobacteria; order Hyphomicrobiales; family Phyllobacteriaceae; genus Mesorhizobium; species Mesorhizobium sp. IMUNJ 23232. The sequence continues at coordinate 345 of NZ_JBIRCY010000142.1, read as the reverse complement.
CAAGCGATGTCCCTTCGCTTCGTGAGGGCCACAACGCGTCACGGCTTGAAAGGATGCTTAGAGAAACGGGCGATTAATGTGCAACGTACCCTGTGGCTCTCAGATAGTTCCAGCATTCATCTGGGCTGAAGAGGTCGCATACGTTGCCGATAGCGCGCCAGAGATCGTCATAGGTTCGGGCCGCGGCCTTGCGCAGCCAGTGTTTGAGCTTGGCGAAAGCCATCTCGATCGTGTTTTCATGATGACTCTCCTGTCCGGATTCCTGTTGAGGCGTGGGATAGGCTGACGAGCCAGATACGTTGTGTTCCCACTTTTGCGATGCGCCCCTTGAGCTTTCCGCGTCGG
>NZ_JBIRCY010000141.1:0-3567 GCF_044326205.1 Mesorhizobium sp. IMUNJ 23232 | reverse complement strand
CAGCAAAGACTGCAAAACCGACAAAGGAGAAAGCTCGAAACTTGACGACAACCTGACCCAAAACCATCATCCACCCGGGTCAGTTCTCAGTGGAAACCCCGGGTCAGTTCTCCGCGGAAATCAACACCGGGTCGGCAATCGCCTGGCTGCCTTGGTGTTGCGGCGGTTCTGGACGATCTCGTCAAGCACATAGCCGTCCTGGTCGACGGCGCGCCACACCCAGTGCTTTCTGCCGGCGATGGTGAGGACAAGCTCGTCAAGATGCCACACGTCGTTCCGGCCGGGCTTCTTGCGGTGAAGGCGACGCGCATGGTCCGGGCCGAGCTTCTTTCGCCAACGGCGGATCGTTTCATAGGTGACGGCAATGCCGCGTTCCAGCAGCATTTCCTCGACAAGGCGCAGGCTCAGCGGAAACCGGAAGTCGAGCCACACCGTATGGGCGATGATCTGAGGTGGGAAGCGATGGCGCTTGTAACTGATGGGCGTGGTGTTCGTGCCGGAGCGTTTACTTCAACGACCCCTGCCAACCTGTTTACCGTGACATCGCCCGAATGCCTGTCACCGAACTCATGGTCTCGGAAAAGAACCCAGTGTACAACGAAGCGATCGCTGACCGCGATCGCACCATCGGCCTTGACAGTCTGTTAATTAAACAATCAATTTGTGATTGAGGGGCCAGGGCGTTTCACGTCACATCGGTGCTCCAGGCAACGAATAAGATCGCGGGGATGCGATGGCGCGCCGGCCCCATGTTGACGGTCGCTCGACCATCGAACGGCTGCTTGGACGGGATGCACGGGAGCGGCCTGCGGCGATCCTCGTCGAGAGGTTCGATCCCGGTACGGCAAGACGCCAGTTTGCCGCGCTACGGGCCAGCCACCTGGCGATGCTAGGTAGTTCGGTCGCGGTTTGTGGGAGCCTCATCGCGGGGCTGCTCGCCACCGCGGCCTTGATCGTTTTTCCGGACCACGCCTCGGCGCAGGCGGCCTGCTCCGTGCAGAACAACGCCTATATCTGCGATCTTCCGGCCGGAAGCTACAGCACGCCCCAGGGTTTCGACCAGGCGGCGAGCAGCGTCGGCAGCATCCAGGGCATGGGTGTGAATAGCCTCGGCGACATAGGCCTGACATCATCGACGCCATCGATCGATCCGTCGAATTTCTACGGCCTCGGCGCCACGGCCTCCGGGACGTATGGCGTGTTCGGCGACATCTATGGCGTGACGGTCGACAATCAGGGCAGTATCGCGTTCCAGCCGGACACGACGACCTCGCTGAGCACCTATGTCTTCGGCATCTACGCCTATCAATCGGCCACCGGGACCGGCTCTACCCTGGCGGGCGTGAACGTTACCAACGCCGCGACGATCGACATGAACCTGTCGACCGTCAGTGCTCCAGGGGGAGCCGGCATCTGGGCCACCGACCAGGGCGGAAGCTCCGGCGGAAACGCCACCGGCGCGTGGGTCACCAACAGCGGCGCAATCACCGTCGCGCTGGCCGGATCGGAAGGTTTCGCCGGCATCCAGGCAATCTCGCTGGGGGGCGGCAACAGCGGCAGCGGACATGGCGGGACGGGCGGGGAGACCTCGATCGTCAACTCGGCTACGGTGGACGTCACATGGATATGGCAGGGCGCCGGGAGCCAGAACAACGGCGTCTATGGCCTTCAGGCGCTCTCCCAGGGAGGCAATGGCGGCAGCAACGACGAAGGCGGTGGCGGCACCGGCGGCGGCGCCGGGTCGGCGTCGGTCACGCTCACCGCGGGCGGCGATGTGGCCGTCGCCGTCAGCGGCGCGCCTCCAAGCTCCAGCGCATACAGCGCCGGCGTGCTGGCGGCCGTCATCGGCGGCAGCGGCGGGACCGGAGCGGGCGCCGACGGCTACAGCGGCGGGTTCGGCGCGGGGATCAGCGGGGCGGCGCAGATCTCGGTCACCGACGCGAATGTCACGACGACCGGCGACCTGCTGCCTGGCCTGTCGGCCATCATGCAGGCCGGCAATGGCGGCAACGGCGGCTGCCAGGACAGCGATTGCAGCGAGAGCGAGAGCTACGGCAGCGAGAACGGCGGCTATGGCGGACAGGTCGTCGGCGAAGGCTTAATCACCGTCACGGCGGCGACGCAGCCGGTGACGATCTCGACCACCGGCGCCGACTCCGCGGCCGTCCAGATGCTGCTGATGGGTGGGGAGGCCGGCAATGGCGGTACCGACACCACCGATTTTGGCGGCACGGCCGGCGGCGGCGGCGGCGGCGGCGCCGTGACCGGCTCGGCGACCGTCACCATCGGCGCGACGGGGCAGAATCTCGTCGGCTTGACGACGCAAGGCGACACTTCGCCCGGCATCTATGTGCTCAGCCAGGGCGGCAATGGCGGCCTCGGCGGAGATGCCTCGACGGAGTTCTTCGACATCACCTCTGGCGGTGGCGGCTCCGGCGGCGCCGGCGGCACCATCGCGATCTCGCTCGCATCGGTCTCGATCGCCACACAGGGAGCCTACTCGCCCGGCGTCTACGCCATGTCGGCGGGGGGCACGGGGGCCGCGGGCGGCGATGCGCAGGGCGGCATCGGCAAGACCTATAGCGGCGCGGGCGGCGCCGGTGGCGATGCGGGCGCCGTGACGGTGACACTCGACAGCGCCTCCACGATCAGCACCCGGGGAGACGATGCTGCCGGCATATTGGCGCAGAGCTTCAGCGGCGCCGGCGGCAATGCGGGCGGCGCCAATGGCGGCGGCACCCACGGGGAGGGAGGCGGCGCCGGCGGCAATGCCGGCGCGGTGACGGTGACGAATGACGGCGCCATCGTCACTGGCGGCGACACGGCCCGCGGCATCCTCGCGCAATCCATGGCCGGGGCCGGCGGCGGCGGCGGCTTCGCCTCGGGCATTTCCGCCCATGGCGGCACAGGCGGCTCGGCCGGCACGGTGGGCGCGGTCACCGTCACCCATGACGGCTCGATCTCCACCATGGGGTCGAATGCCCAAGGCGTGCTGCTGCAGTCGATCGGCGGCAGCGGCGGCGCCGGCGGGCAGGCGGGCGGCAATTTCAGCTCGGTCGGTGGCAGCGCCGACGACACGCCCTTCACCGCCGACGGCAACACCGTCTCCTTCACCTCCAACGGCGGCATCGTCGGTACCAGCGGCATGGCGGCCTTCGGCGTGCTCGGCCAGTCCATCGGCGGTGGCGGCGGCGATGGCGGCGGTTCGTCCGGCGGCAATGTCGTCGTGGGCGGCAATGGCGGCGCTGGCGGTGACGGCGGGGCGGTGCAGGCGCAGTTCAACGCCGGCACCCAGATCACCACCGTCGGTGACGCGGCGGCCGGCATCGTCATGCAGTCGATCGGCGGCGGCGGCGGCAACGCGGGCAATGCCAGCGCCGACGCGCTGTTCGTGTCGGGTGCGGTGGGCGGGCAGGCCGGCGGCGGCGGCGCCGGCGGGACGGTCACGGTCGCCGCCAATGGCGCGGAGATCGTTACCGCCGGCTCGAAGGCGACCGGTGTTCTGGCGCAGTCGATCGGCGGCGGCGGCGGCACCGGCGGCTGGGCGCTCTCCTATGCGGTGGGGCC
>NZ_JBIRCY010000140.1:0-4627 GCF_044326205.1 Mesorhizobium sp. IMUNJ 23232 | reverse complement strand
CGTTGCGCCGATTTCAAGATCGGTCGATGGCTGGGCTGCTTTGTGGCGACGGTTCGATAGGCCGTATTGTCCGTGAGACCTATGTGCGTCCAGCGTTAGCTTGGCCGACCGGTCCACCGCAAGATTTCATAGGCCGGCATCGGGCGGCGAAAACCCTTCAGCGTCAGTTCGCCAACAAGTACGGACTCGACCAGCGGCTCAACGGCGCCGAGGACCCGTTGGCTCACGAGAATTTGGCGGGATTTGGCCTCTTCGCACAATCGGGCGGCATGGTTCGACACAGTGCCGATCACTGCATAGTCCGAGCGACGATCAAAGCCGATACGCCCAATGGTCGCGTGGCCCCTGGCAATACCGATCCCGAAGCCAAGCAAATAATCCCGTTTGCGCCATCGCTCTGAATGTTCGTCGATCGCGTCGCGCATCGCAGTGGCCATTGAGACGGCGCTCTCGCTGTGATCGGCGCATAGGAGTGGATCGTTGAAAACCACGACGACACCGTCGCCCACGAATCGCTCGAGAGTTCCCTTGTGGCGGACGATTTGCTCACCGAGACAGGCATGATACTCGGCAAGAACTGTCATGACTTCTTCGGGTTCGGCGGTCTCCGCAAAGGCTGTAAAGCCGCGCAAATCGCAAAAGACCACGGTCACCTCGCGGCGGTGGCTTTGCAGGAGGGCGTCCGCATCGCCCGCCGCAACGATGAGGTCGGCGACCTGCTCGGGCAGGAACCGCCTAAGCCGCGCCATACGTTCGATCTCCGTTACCTGCTCAGCCACGGTCTGCTCAAGCGAGCGGTTCCAGTCGGCAAGTTGCGCGGCTTGGTCCTCAAGGCGTTGGGCCTGGCTCGCAACAGTATCGTGCAGCGCCTTCTGGCGCAGCATCGAGCGCACCCGCGCCAGCAGCGCGTGGTGCTCGAAGGGCTTCGTCAGATAGTCGTCGCCGCCGGCATCCAATCCTTCGACCACGTCGCGCGTGTCAGCCTTGGCGGTGACAAGAATAACGGGGATCGATCGCAGCGAGTTGTCTTGCTTGAGCAAACGCACCACGGCGATGCCGTCAAGCTTCGGCATCATGATGTCGAGCAGAATGAGGTCGGGCTGGAGGTCGCGAGCTTTCGCAAGCCCCTCTTCGCCATCGGCAGCGGTTTCCACTTCATAGCCGTTCGCCTCGAGGCGCATACGCAGGATCTCGAGGTTTTCCGGAGTATCGTCGACCGCGAGAATGCGGGGCGGATCGTGCAAGACCTGTCTCCTTCAGGAAAGGAACTGCCGAATCTTTGCGAGCAGCTCGCGCGGGCTGAAAGGCTTGGCAACGTAGCCATCGCAGCCTGCGGCAAGGGCTTTCGCCTCGTCGCCCGAAAGCGCGTAGGAGGTGACGGCGATAATCGGAATGTGCCGCAGCTCCGGGTCGGCCTTGATGCGGCGGGCAGCTTCATAGCCGTCGACCACCGGAAGCTGAATATCCATGAGGATCAGATCCGGCCTATGCGTCCCAGCGGCGGCGACGCCGGCGGCGCCGTCCGGCGCTTCGATCAGTTCGTATTCGGTGGTGGCGATGAGGTCGCGAATGATCTGGCGGTTGTCCTCGGTGTCTTCGACCATCAGGATTCGTTTGCTCATGCGACCCTCACGTCCTCTGTCACTCGGACTGGTATCTTGAGGCGGAATGTCGACCCCGACCCGAGCACGGACTCGACGTCTATGGTTCCGCCATGCATTTCGACGATGCGCCTGGAGATCGCCAGGCCAAGACCTGTGCCACCCTTCTGCCTAGTGCTGCTGTTGTCGACCTGCTGGAATTCCTCGAAAATGAGAGCGTGGTCCTTGGCCGCAATGCCAGGACCTGTGTCTTGTACCACGATCTCAAAGAATCCGTCGGCGGCACCGGCAAGAATGTCGACCGCGCCCGTTTCGGTGAACTTGACCGCGTTGCCCGCAAGATTGAGCAGGACCTGCGTCAAACGGCGTTCGTCCCCGCGGCCGATTGGCAGGTTCTCTGCAACGATCGTTGAAAGTGCAAGACCCTTCGCTCGTGCCAGCGGCTCGACAGCAGCAACGGTCGATCGAACAATTTGCCCGACGGCATAGTCCTGAAGCGTCAGAGTGAGCTGGCCGGCTTCGATCTTTGAAAGGTCGAGCACGTCATTGATGAGCCCCAGAAGGTGACGGCCGTTTGCCTGCACGCGCGCAACGGTGGTCTTTGCCTTGTCCGGAAGCTCGCCGTAGACTCCGTCGACCAACAATTCGGTAAAGCCCAGGACCGAATTGAGCGGCGTCCTGAGCTCGTGGCTCATATTCGCCAGGAACTGCGACTTGTGGCGGCTGGCTGCCTCCAGTTCCCGTCCCTTCTCCTCGATTTCGCGGAACAGCTTCGCGTTTTGAATGGCAAGTACCGATTGGGCGGCAAACGTTTCCATCAACTCGACGACCTGCTTGTCGAATTCACCAGGTTCGCGTCGCCTGACGACAAGCGCGCCGACGATCTTGTTCGGCCGGAGCAGCGGGATTACCAGGATGCTGTGATAGCCGGCGTCGAGCACGATCTTCTGGACGTGAGAGGGCGTTCCGGAACCAAGATCGGGAAATTGGACGGGCGCGCAGTGCCCTGCGGCGCTGATACCCAAATCGTCAAGCCGGATGGCCTGATCGGACATTGCGGCAATAAGTTCGTCTTTCATCCCAAAGGTCGCCCGCAGGCGGAATTGTTGTCTCGTCCCGCTGAACACATAGATGGTGCCGGCATCCGTGTCCGACAGTTGAACCGCCTTGGCCACGATTGTCTGCAGCACTGTGTCGAGATCGAGTGTCGAATTGACCGCCTTGCTGACGTCCCCCAACGCCTCCAGTTCGCCGACCGATCGGGCAAGCTCGGCTGTGCGCGCCTGCACCTCTTGGTATAATCTGCCCAGCCGCACGGAGGTCTGGTTGACATTGTCCGCGAGCGCTCCCAGTTCGTCCCGATTAGCGACAGCGACCTGTTGGGCAAAGTCGCCGGCCGCTATCTCGCTGAGACGCGTCTCGATCTTCTTGACCGGCTCGATCAACGACCAGGAGATGATGTAGCCAAGCCCCAATGCCAGCAGGATGCTGCCCACGGCAAAAGAGACCACGATCAGCCGAGAGGTGCCGTATGCCCCCTCGGTCGTTTCGATGGCCGCGACCATGTCGGCTTCGGCCATGTTGACCAGTTGGTTCGTCAGCCGCTCGAGGCGGTCGGCCGACGGAATGATCTCGTCCAACTGGATCTTGCGTGCCTCCTCCGTGCGACCGGCGCGGAAAAGCTCCACGACGTGTGTCACGCCGGCGGCGAGCCGTTCGTACTCCTGCCGGACCTGGCCCAGCACCTCCGCTTCGGTTTCGGCGACGAACTCCATGCGGTCGAGGTCGTAGCCAAACTGGTTGAGCTGGCGCAGGGATGAATCCAGCAGCCGCTCGTCCTGAAGAAGAAGTGCGGTTGAGATGCTGTAGAGCTGGTTCGTCGTATCGTGCTGGACCTGGCGATAAGCCGCGATCCTGCGCTGCAGCTTGATCAGCTCGTTGGTCTGATCATTGACCCCGCTCAGCACCTGCAACCCGACGGCCCCGAGCACGATCAACAGGCCGACAATTGACAGGAACGCGATCAAGAGCTTGGTCTGGACGCGCGCCGGCAGCCGGGCAACCCAGCCAACGAGCCGGTTCGTTATCCTATTTGGATTCGTCCAAGAGGCTGAGAAGGTCACCCCGGAACTCCTCCAGGTCGAACCGGACGCCAAGATACTGTACTCGCAAGATGCCATCGGGGTCTACAAGCGAAGTCAACAAGGTATGGTCGACATCTCCGTTCGCCGTTTTCTTGGCGATGACCCCGTATTTCCTTCCCACCTCATGGACGGCCTCTGGATTGCCCGTAAGAAACCACCAGCCCTTAATGTCTGCGCCAAAATTCTGCGCATATTCTTTCAAAACACCGGGCGTATCGCGCTCCGGGTCGACGGTGATCGAAACGAAGACGATCTTCGATCCGAACGTTGAGCTGAGCTTCTCCTGCACGCTGGCCATATGTGCGGTCAGCATCGGGCAGACGTCGGTGCAGTACGTAAAGATGAATGCAATGGCGACCACCTTGCCGCGAAAGTCGTGCAGGGACACAGGTCTGCCGTCCTGCGATACCAGGGTAAAATCGGGCGCCTGCCCAATCGTCGGCAGGCGCTCATCGTGCGGCGCATCGTGCGCGTGCGCCGGCCCGGCCATCAGCGCCAAAAGCAACAAGATGCGTGCCGGCCACTCGCTCACGTTTTCATCTCGCGCTTGATCTCGTTGAAGAACCGCCAATCAGTGCCGTTCGCGATGATGTCGTTCGGGTTCGCCTTGACAATCCCGGCTTCATGCAGCCGCAGCGAGAAGAACCTCATCGTGTCCTCGGGATCGAAGTCGCGCCAATTTGAGTATGGGACCTCGCGCAGCGACTGCACGGCATAGTCGTAGTGTTCGGTGCGTCCGCCGTCTACCAGAAGGCGCGCCACCCGTTCCGGTTCAGCCGCGCAGATGTCGGCCGACTTGATGATGGCGCGGACGACGCGCTTGGTGGCAGCCGGATTTTTCTCGGCGTAGGCCGCGTTAACCGCCAGCATGCAGCAGTAATA
>NZ_JBIRCY010000139.1:0-4633 GCF_044326205.1 Mesorhizobium sp. IMUNJ 23232 | reverse complement strand
GTTGTGTCGGCCGCTGCGCCGAGATCGCGGGCAGGTGGATGAAGCTTGCAACGCGCCGCCAGGCGAGCCGCGAGACCGCTTCGATCGGCTCTTCATCGTGGTCGACGCGGTATTCGCCGGCCGGCTGAGGCGCGTCGAGGCCCGGCAGAGAAAACGCCAATGAGAAGCGGACAATTGTTTGCGTGGTGCGGACGGTCATGGTGCGGTCTCCGCGGGAGCACGCCGATGCGCCTCCCGCACCACCCCAATCCGAACCCGAACGATCCCGTGCTGCCAGTACATCCGTGGTCAGCGTCGAGTTCATTCCAGGGTTCGAACCGAGCGGCATGCGCCGGATCGGCGCCTTGCATTCGCTCTCGGCAATTCGGTGGTGAATGGCGGGTCGATGGTCTCTGACACCGCGAAAGCCAAATTCGGCCAAATCAACGAGTTTTACATATACGCCTTGTTTGATGTCCGGACAAGCCGTAATCCGAATATCTCAGCCAAAAGAACTGAAGAGGTGTAAGAAAAATTGTGGAACTATGCCGAGCAAAACATTCGATTTTCCTGCGGCGTGCGGAGTTTTTGCCGACTATTTTGATCTATATTTTTTTACGGTTTCGCTTCGGTCACGAATAATTTCTGGCACTCCTATCATTCGAGTGCCAAAGGCGCTACAAGGCTTATGCGGTCGCCCTATGCGCTGGCTGCAGAAAGAACCCCATGAAATTCCGGCCACTCCACGACCGCGTCGTCATCCGGCGCGCCGAAGGCGAAATCAAATCCAAGGGCGGGATCATCATCCCCGACAATGCGAAGGAAAAGCCGCAGGAGGGCGAAGTCATCGCCGTCGGCCCCGGCCTCAGCGACGAAAGCGGCAAGCTCATCCCGCTCGACGTCAAGGCCGGCGACACCATCCTGTTCGGCAAATGGTCGGGCACCGAGGTCAAGCTCGATGGCGAGGACCTTCTGATCATGAAGGAGAGCGACATCATGGGCATCGTCGAGCGGCCCGCGGCGGTCAGCAAGAAAGCCGCCTGACCGATCGGTTTTCCGATCCTCCCATCCCCCGAACGAACTGGAACACCATCATGTCCGCCAAGGAAATCAAATTCTCCACCGATGCGCGCGACCGCATGCTGCGTGGCGTCGAAGTCCTCAACAACGCGGTCAAGGTGACGCTCGGCCCCAAGGGCCGCAACGTCGTCATCGACAAGGCCTATGGCGCACCGCGCATCACCAAGGACGGCGTCACCGTCGCCAAGGAGATTGAGCTTTCCGACAAGTTCGAAAACATGGGCGCCCAGATGGTGCGCGAAGTGGCCTCCAAGACCAATGACCTTGCCGGGGACGGCACCACGACGGCGACCGTGCTCGCCGCCTCCGTCCTGCGTGAAGGCATCAAGCTGGTCGCCGCCGGCATGAATCCGATGGATTTGAAGCGCGGCATCGATCTTGCCGTCGCCGCCGTCGTCAAGGACATCGAAAAGCGCGCCAAGAAGGTCAAGTCGTCGGACGAGATTGCCCAGGTCGGCACCATCGCCGCCAATGGCGACGCTACCGTCGGCGAAATGATCGCCAAGGCGATGAAGAAGGTCGGCAACGAGGGTGTCATCACCGTCGAGGAAGCCAAGACCGCCGAGACGGAGCTGGAAGTCGTCGAAGGCATGCAGTTCGACCGCGGCTACCTCTCTCCCTATTTCGTCACCAATGCCGAGAAGATGCGCGTCGAGTTGGACGACCCCCATGTCCTGCTTCACGAGAAGAAGCTCGGCAATCTGCAGGCGATGCTGCCGATCCTCGAAGCCGTGGTGCAATCCGGCAAGCCGCTGCTCATCATCGCGGAAGACGTTGAGGGCGAGGCCCTGGCCACGCTGGTCGTCAACAAGCTGCGTGGCGGCCTTAAGGTTGCGGCGGTGAAGGCGCCTGGCTTCGGCGACCGCCGCAAGGCGATGCTGGAAGACATCGCCATCCTGACGCGGGGCCAGTTGATCTCCGAAGACCTCGGCATCAAGCTCGAGAACATTACCCTCGACATGCTCGGCCGCGCCCGTCGCGTCGTCATCGAGAAGGACACGACGACCGTCATTGACGGCGCGGGCGACAAGGAGGCCATCGCCGGCCGCGTCACGCAGATCAAGGCGCAGATCGAGGAGACCACCTCGGACTATGACAAGGAGAAGCTGCAGGAGCGGCTGGCGAAACTCTCCGGCGGCGTCGCGGTCATCCGCGTCGGCGGCGCGACCGAGACCGAAGTCAAGGAAAAGAAAGACCGCATCGACGACGCACTCAACGCCACTCGCGCCGCGGTGGAGGAAGGCATCGTTCCCGGCGGTGGCGTGGCTCTTCTACGCGCCCGGGCAGGGCTCACAGGCCTGACCGGCGCTAATGCCGATGTGACTGCGGGCATTTCAATCGTGCTCAGAGCGCTGGAAGCGCCAATCCGGCAGATCGCTGAGAATTCGGGCGTGGAAGGCTCGATCGTCGTCGGCAAGCTTGCGGACGGCAAGAACCTCAACGACGGCTTCGACGCCCAGACCGAAACTTATGTCGACATGATCAAGGCCGGCATCATCGATCCGGCCAAGGTCGTGCGCACCGCCTTGCAGGACGCCGGCTCGATCTCGGCGCTGCTGATTACCGCCGAGGCTATGATCGCCGACGCTCCCAAGGATGCGCCCTCCGCCGGCAATGGGGGCAACCGCGGCATGGGTGGCATGGGGTACTGACCACGACAGCCGGCCCTAGGGCCGGCACGCTCTGGAAGACGGCCGACACTTAAACCACAACAAGGGAACAAACTCATGGCCATGCCAATCAGCAAGCCTTCTTTCGCCCAGCGTTGGGAGAGCTATCAGCCCTCCAAATCGACGCTCGTCTGGGCCTGCGCCGCGACAGCTGTCGCCACAATGATCGTCGGCTTCAGTTGGGGCGGCTGGGTCACGGGCGGGACGTCGCGGACGCTGGCCACCACGGCCGGCGACGTGGCGCGGGGCGAACTCGCATCGGTGGTCTGTGTCGAGCGCTTCAAGGCAGCGGCCGATTCCCCGGCGAGACTGACCGAGTTAAACGCCATCACCGACAGCTACAAGAGGCGGCAGTTCGTCGAGGCCGGCGGCTGGGCGACCATGCCCGGTCAGACGGCTCCCGACAGGCGCGCCGCCGAAGGCTGCGCGGCAGCGCTCGCCGCCTGAGCCTCAAACATCCGAGGCTCCGGCCTCGCGCCTCATCTCCGATATGTCCGCGATCGGATTGCTTTCGCGACCAAGCAGGGTCTTGGCGACAAATCAACGATTGGCTGTGCCGCGGCCGATCGTGGACTCGTCACGGCCCAAGGAGCACGACCATGATCAACTATACCAAGAACACGGATACGCCTCCGACGGAGAAGGAAATCGACGACAACCGCTTCGAACAGATCCGCAGCCAGGTGGCGGATAGGCACAGGAAGTCGGACACGGACGGCACCCGCCGCCGCGACCGCCAGACCGCCGAGACCAACCGTCTCTTGTAATACAATTCAGCATCGAAGTCCGCACTGGCAGTTACGCCTGTGCGGCCCATTCTTCGAATTCACCACTCAAAGCGCAAAAAGCAGTCCTGCCGCTCGCGCTGAGCGGTTCGATCTTATTGCAGTCGGCGGGTGATAGATCGGTTGGTTTTACGTCGCTCACCGAGATATGATCTGAACAGGATGGCGCTCGCCCGATTGCCTAGTTCAAAAGCCGCCTCTTCTTTTTAGATCTTGTGCTCACTCAAGGTCGTTCACATCTGACGCGGCCCAGTGACGATCCAACGCCACGCGAATCTCCAGTCGTCCAAAGCATTGGTTCCTTTGCAAAATATGAAACTGGCGCCACTTTTATTGTCACTTGCACGCCAACGTTCTTGCAAATAGTCCATAGTATTCGATATGGGATACGGTGGATGTCGGACGACAGGCGCTTCTACAACCCACGACGGATATTGTGTCGGCGTGCGTAACAAACAACCCGGACCAGGCAGCAAGCCTTCCTGGCCTGATCGCGGACATCAACACCGCGATACGCAGCCTGAGCGAGCCGGCTCCCTTGCTGGCGCGTGTGGAACTGGCCCTTGCTGCTTCCATTAGGAAATCTGTTACGCCCGACTCTCTCGTTTCGCTTGAGGATGGCCGCAAGTTCAAATCCTTGAAGCGCCACCTCATGGCGCATCATGACCTGCCCCCCAAACTAGTATCGCAAGAAATGGAACCTCCCCGCCGTCTATCCGATGGTCGCACCCCGACATGCAGCGAACCGTTCCGAACTGGCGAAAGGCATCGGGCTGGGCCAGAGGCCAAAACCCTCGAAGATCGCCGCCGTGACGGCAAAGCGTAGTCGGAAATCCAGGGCATCATCTTGATCACTGCTTATCGCCGACCGGGTGTGACGATAATGTCGGTTAGAGAGGTCGCAGACGAGCCCAGAGAATGTTGGATTTCAGGTTCTCTCCCTCTACCACCTTCCCCCTGTCCGACCCGGAGACATAGGTAACAGACTTTACCTTAGTGTCCGTCCGGGGACTTTGTGAGCGGGCAGAATCGGTTGTCGGATTTTGAGTTTCTGGTTTTGGATCGGTTGTGATTCCTTGTTCGGCATGATTCGAGAAGGAATGGTGCGCCGATGTGGAC
>NZ_JBIRCY010000138.1:0-4712 GCF_044326205.1 Mesorhizobium sp. IMUNJ 23232 | reverse complement strand
CGCGCCACACGATGCCGAGAAATACAAGTGGCGAAACCTGATCGAGCGGCTGTTCAACAAGCTCAAGAACTGGCGCCGCGTCGCCACCAGATACGACAAGACAAAGGAGTCTTACCTCGGCTTCGTCACCATCGCAGCAGTCAAGCTTTGGTTACCCTTTGTCCACGAGGCCTAGGTCTCCCCAATTGGCGGCTGGCGGATTGGGGTAATCTGCCAAAAAACTAGCCGAGTTTTTTGGCAGTGATTGTTGTTGCACGCCGTAGTTTCGTGCGTAAATTCGGCGGCATCCTAATCAATCCGTCGCAAGAGGATGCCATGCAGCAAGCCGTATTGACCAGTTCGAGGCCGGCGAAGATCGCGACCGCCAACGCCCGCTTTCTGTCCGACCTTCAATTTGCCGAACGCATAGGCGTCCATCGGATCACAATTTGGCGTCGCTCTCGTGCCGAACCGGCGTTCCCGAAACCTGTCCGCCTGTCTGCCGGCTGCACCCGCTGGCGTGTGGCTGATATCGAGGCTTGGGAAGCCGCTTTGCCGTAATGGCGGAGGGTTCATCCGCCTATGCCGATGCAAAATTGCCGATAAGCATCTGATTTTATTTATGTCCGTTTAGTGGCGGAAAATTATCCCGCCATCCTACCCCACAAAACAAAGCCCGACACGCGTGCGAGGCGATGCCGGGCGAAGGAAAGTCAGATGCCCGATAGTGTACAGTAGCCGGCCCCGCGCCGCAACGGGACAGTCGTGCCCGACGCGCTCAAAGCCTTTCCGCAATTTGTCGTTTGGCGACTCGTGCAGCGCCCCGGCGAACCGAAACCGGCCAAGCTGCCGGTTAATCCCGCAACGGGCTATCCGGCAAGCGCGACCGACGCGAGTACCTGGACAGATTTTGACACCGCGTGCCGCACGTTCGCGACCGGACAGTACGAAGGCATCGGCTTCGTATTTGCCGCCGCCGATCCATTCGCCTTTATCGATCTTGACGATTGCCGCGATCCCGTAACGGGAGATTGGACGGCGTTCGCAAAGACCGTCGTACAGGCTTTCTTTCCGGGCGCGGCGTGGGAGACCAGCCAAAGCGGCAACGGGCTTCACGGCATCGCCCTTGTGAGCGACAAGGCCACTTTGGCGAACAAAGCTCGCAAGTGGACCGACGCGAGCGGCAACCGCGTCGAATTCTACACGGAAGGCCGCTTTGTTGCGTTCGGCAAATGCGATTGGTCTCGGCTCGACCTTACGACCGATCACACTGCCGCGCTTGCCGCATGGTTGCCCGATCGTGCCAGCCCGCGCCCCGGTGTGATCGAATGGACCGACGAAGCACGCCCCGACTATGCTGGGACCGGCTGACGATGACGAACTGATACGCAAGATGCTCGCAAGCAAAGGCGGCTTAGCAGCGTTAGGCGTCGCGCCACCAATAACGGCGCTTTGGAATGGCGACGCGGTAGAGTTGGGGAAGTTTTTTCCCGATGACAGCGGCAAACGTCCGTTCGATAACAGCGCCGCAGAACAAGCACTCTCTCACGCTGCCGCATTTTTTACCGGCTGCAACCCGGCTCGCATGGAACGGCTCATGTCGCGCGCGCCGCTGTGCCAACGTGACAAGTGGCAGAAGCGTGGGGATTACCGCGCCCGAACCATCGCCGCTGCGATCGCCGATCCGAACCGCAAATATCTGGACAGTAAATGGCGTCGCGAACAACGCTTGGCCGCTGATATCGTAATTGGCGATGATCTTCCAACGCCGCCATTGCCAACGTTTATGACGCTGGACGATATGCGCCGCGATCTTGTGCATGTCGGTTTTGGCTCGCAAATCGTCCATCGCCCGTCAAAGACGATCCGCAGCAAGGAAGATGCCGCGAGCGAATACGCCGCCAGTGTGACCGAACTCGACACCGGGAAGCTGGATAAGGACGGCAACCCGGTAATGAAACGCCATCAGACGCTAGAGTTGTGGCGTCGCGACGCCAGCCGCACCAGCGTTGACGTTTTGACGTGGCAACCGGAACGCCCCGAAATATCCCACGCGCTCGAAATGACCGGCGCGGGCCAACGTGCTTATAATTTATGGATACCGCCGCGATTGCTTGCCGCGCCGCCGAATTGGCAGGATTGGGCGAAACCGTTTATCGATCATGTCGCCTATCTCGTGCCGATCGAAAGCGAGCGAACACGCTTCCTGCAATGGCTCGCTCACATCCTGCAACGACCGGGAGAGTTGCCGCACACGTGCTATTTGATGATCGCCACGCGAACCGGCATCGGTCGCGGGACTTTTGCCAGCATCCTTACAGAAGTCCTTCGCGGATATGTCGCCGCCAACGCCGATGTTGGGATGCTGCTCGACAAATCCTTTAACGGGCGTCTTGCGGGTAAATTGCTCGCAACCGTTGATGAAATTCGCGAAGGCGGTTCACAGCGTTGGCAGCAACAAGAGAACTTTAAGAGCGCCGTTGTTGAGGAAGTGCGCCATATCAACCCTAAATTTGGCCGGCAACATGTCGAGCGCAATTGCTGCCGTTGGCTGCTTTTCTCCAATCATCTGGACGCGTTGCCGTTCGATAACGATGACCGCCGTGTGATCGTGATCGAAAACCCAACCGTGCCCGCACAAGACGCATGGTTTGAGTACCTTCACGGGATCATAGACAACCCGACTTTATCGGCAGTGTGCAGCATTACCTTGCGACGCTGGACCTATCGACGTTCAAGCCGGGCGATCGTGCGCCCATGAACGCCGCGAAGGCGAAAGCGCTCGCGAAGATGGAAAGCCCCGCCGACGCCGCAGCACGCCAGTTTGCAGCCACATGGCCGGCTGATCTTGCCACCACTGACGATCTGCGCGACTTCCTCGGCGACGACGCTGCCGGCTTGTCGCGCCGCGCCATAGGGCACGTAATCGAGCGCGCCGGCATGAAAACCGCCATCAACAGACGCCCGATGATCGCTGGGGTAAAGAGAACGGTCTTGATCGTTCGCGGCCAACTGTCACCGGACGATTTGGAGCGCTTTTCACTCCAATCCATCGCCGCAGCAATTGCCGACGCCAAGGCCAAATTTAAATTGCTCTAAATCGGCCCGGACATAATGGACATAATAGACACAAACTCTAGAGAGACAGGAAAATTTTCAAAATTGTAGCATTCAGTAGTATTATAATTTAGCGATTATCGCAATTTAACGTGCTACGTATTGCTACAATTTATCGTTTTTCCAGCCCTTTTAGAAGTCATGTCTATTATGTCCATTATGTCCGAACTCATGCCGGCGCTGCCCCTGTGAACGGGATGGCCGGCTTCACGGAAGCGAACAAAGATACCATCGCGATTGCAAATCAAAGCGCTTATCACGTATTGAATAAATATAGCTATCGCGATTGGTAACAATGAATGCGTAAATGTTTCCGTACATCAAATTTTATTTTGGAATATGTAAGACTCTACTTGACAAATCAGTTGGGTAGCTCGCATGAGTTGACAAAAGGAGAATTCTCATGCGACAGAACACTGAGCGAGGTGTGCTTTATCCCGGCGAGAGCGGATCGGCCTTTGTGCCGAAGGAAATACAAACCGGCGAAACCGCGCCGGCTATAACGAAACTTTTGGAGGGACTTGACCAAGTTGAAGCCGGCTTTGAGCGCAATAGCGCCACGTTCCGCGAAGAAGCGTTACCAACGGAGAACGCGAGGGTAGTTGACGCCTTTAAGCTGACGTTCAAAAACGTTCACGGCGATCTTTTAGGCGAAACGCGGGCCTATCAGGAAGCGGACGCCCGTTCGCTTTCGCCGGTCGAACGTTTTGATCCCGTCCGCGAGGCCGCATTTGTCGCAAGCCTGCGATCGCTGGCTTTGCCGGAACGAATGGCCGCTACGGTTGACCTGGACTATGCGTCAAGCAGCGCGCTGTTCCGGCACGGCGATGTAGACCGTATGGGCTTTTCCGCCGAACACGTCGCCTTGATCCGCGACGAACACCGTATCCAAGCGCGTTTGGCCCACACCGGTTTAAGCGCGAATTACGGGCGCAAACCGTCCCTTGAAAACCCTTTGGCCGTGGGTATCGACCAAAAAGCGGCTCGCGCGTCCGCCGAAGCTAGCCTGCATTTTTTCCGCCAAAGGGGTGAACGTATCGACCTCGCGTCCGGCGCTTTGCAAAGCGTGGTCACGTATCTCGCTGGCCGTGTCGGAAAACATCCTGAAACGGTATGGGCGGAATTGACGGCGTGACGGCCTTTCCGATTGGACCGCGATTGCCGGCGACGATCTATCTCCCGGCAACACCGTTGATCGACAACGGCACCTTGGCGCGTTCGTTGGGCAACGTTTCGCGGGCTGTAATTTACTTTTGGCGGACACGTCACGGACTTCCCGTCCCATGTGGCCGGCGCGGACGGCAACGACTGAGTGTCCGTCCGGGGACTTTGTGAGCGGGCAGAATCGGTTGTCGGATTTTGAGTTTCTGGTTTTGGATCGGTTGTGATTCCTTGTTCGGCATGATTCGAGAAGGAATGCGCCGATGTGGACCGCCGAGAACCGGGCTCGCTACAACCGTGATCATCTGCGTTATCCGAGCGATCTGACCGATGAGGAATGGGCGCTGATCGAACCGCTGATCCCGCCCGGCAGGCCAGGCGGCGGCAAGCGGAGCGTGAAGCTGCGCGAGGTGGTCAATGGGCTGATGTATGTGTTGTCGACCGGTTGCCAGTGG
>NZ_JBIRCY010000137.1:0-4792 GCF_044326205.1 Mesorhizobium sp. IMUNJ 23232 | reverse complement strand
CGGTCGAGTTGCTTCGCAAAGCATCGGGTACCGCATTGTCTCCGGGCAATAATGTATCGATCATCGCCGCGGCATCGATCTGGAAGATAATGGCCTCCGATGTCAGGGTGATCTTCGGGAACACTCGCCGGATGCGATCAGCGCGACCCTCGGCAGCGAGTCCGGGCTCTCCTGCGGCGCTGCCCAGCATTTCCGTCGCTGCTTTGAGCGCCCCTGGCACTTGCTCCTTGCCGCGATGGATCGTTGTCCATTCCGCGATGCGAGGTTGGTCGCTCAGCAGCGCGCGATAGTGCTGCAAAACTGCCGCTTCAATCTCCGCTGCTGGAAGCCGCCAGCCGCTGGGATCGAGTTGCTTCGATTTCACCAGGCGGTTCGAGACATAATAGCGATAGCGCCGGCTATGATTGGCGGTCGAGGTTGGCGTCAGCCGATCGCCCGTCTCGTCGAACAGGATGCCCGTCAGAATATGCAGGTCGGGTGTTGATGTCTGTGATCGCCGGTCTGGCGAGAGTTGTTTAAGCAGGCTTTGGGCTACCTCAAAGGTCGCGAGGTCGATGATCGCGGCATGCTCTCCGTCATGAAGCTGACCCTTGTGTCGGGCCTTGCCGATGTAAACCGGATTGGAAAGCACGTGATAAAGCTGGCCATAGCGATAGTGCCTTTGCCTGCCGGCAGAGGTCGGCGCTGAATCTCCTGGCCACTCTCCTGTGGCGTCTGCGAACCGCCCCTCCCCTCTGTTGAGTTCTCTGACCAAAGCCGGCACCGACTTGAGTTCTAGATATCGATCGAAGATCGCCCTGACCGTGCCAGCCTCCCGATCGTGGATCAGCAGCTTCTTGCCTTCGATGCGATAGCCGAACGGGACGCGGCCTCCCATCCACATGCCCTTCCTGCGCGAGGCGGCGATTTTGTCGCGGATGCGCTCCGCCGTCACCTCACGCTCGAACTGGGCAAAAGACAGGAGCACGTTGAGCGTCAGCCTGCCCATCGAGGTGGTGGTGTTGAACTGCTGCGTGACCGACACAAACGAGGCATTGGTGGCATCGAAAATCTCGACGATCTTGGAAAAGTCCATCAATGATCGCGTCAGCCGGTCGATCTTGTAGACGACCACCACATCGACCTTGCGCTCACGGATGCTCTGGAGCAGCCGCTGCAGTGCCGGCCGCTCCATCGTACCGCCGGAGATGCCGCCATCATCATAACGATCGTGCACCAGCTTCCAGCCGAGCCCGACCTGCGAGGCGATGAAGGCAACACAGGCTTCTCGCTGGGCATCGAGCGAGTTGAATTCCTGGTCGAGGCCCTCATCAGTGGACTTGCGGGTATAGACCGCACAGCGGAGTTTTGGGGCAGCGCTCATAGCCCAAAAAACCTCGGACCGGACCAGCGAGCCCCGGTGATGGCAAAGGCGATGGCCGTTAGCGATGAATAGAGCTTGCCGTCATAAACAAAGCCACGATCGATCACATCGACAACATGGGCACGGCCATTCCAATCGCGGATGAGCCGAGCCCCTTGCGAAACGCGGCGCCGGGGCTTGCTGGCAGCCCCAGTCCTTGCCAAGGCCACACTGGGTGACACAGCAGAATGCGCAGCTCTCGCAGTGCCCATGATGATATCAGCATCGTGTCGAGGCGATTCCGATTTTCGCACACCCCTCGCCTTCTTGGGCCCGCCTCCACGCTTGGCCCGTTCCATCAGTTGCTTCAAAAGCTGTCGGGTTCCCGCAGACAAACCGCCCAGCCGTTTTGCCTGGAGATGCCAGGACACGGCGCGGGCTAGCAAGTCGTGGCTAAGGCTCTTAGGTGGCGGATGCCGGTAAATCCGCTTCCACTCCCGGGCCAGGTCTTCCCGCGGGAGAGCGCCGATCGCGGCAATCTCCCTCTCCAGTTCATTCGCTGTCGACATCGGCGTCACTTCGCCTTGTGAGGTGTTTCGATACGATAGCGGCGAGCGCCATCCTTGCCGACCTCGCTTGCGACGGTCTGGCCGAGCTTCTTCCTCACCGTCCCCGACAAGAACCCGCGCACCGAATGCGCCTGCCAGCCAGTCGCCTCTCTCAGTGCCTCAAGCGTGGCACCTTTCGCACTCCGCAGCTTCTTCAACACCATCTCCGTCTTGGAGGTCGGCGGCTTCGGTTTGGCGGAGCCGAGCGGGTCTGGATCGCAAGGTCGCTCGTCCTGATCAACGTCGCCAGACGTTGCCTCAATCTGAAGTGTCGGGGCCTTACCGCCGCGCCTCCCGCGCCCTTTCGCAGCATTGAGAGCAGGCAGCTCCGCTGCAACGCTTGGGTTGGCACCATTGCCGGTCGAAGAGGCAAAACCCTCGGCCAGAATCAGTTCAGGGATGTTCATCGTAGTCTCCGTCAGTCGCTGCCCGAACCATTCGGGTCGCAGCACCGACGAAAGCCCGCAGGGCGGGCTGAGACACTGGCGGCTCGCGATCGCCGGCGCCCCGCCTCGACAAAAGCAATGCTTGCCTGAACAAGCAAGTCCAGTCAGTTGTGCTTCCCAGGGACGAGTTCTTTTACGGCCAAGATTACCTAAGATTGCTTGATGGAGCAGACGCTTACGGTCGAGCGCTGCCGCAATCGGGCAGTCCGCTAGCGGCCCCGAGGCAGCCGATCGGCATAGCGCCTTATCTTCGCCGTGGTGGCTATGAAGCGTCGGCTAAAGTCAGACCTTAGAGGCTATGTGCGGATCGTCGAAATCAAATTGCGCATGCGTCCTATAAAGGCCTGCGGTCCAGGACAATGCGGCGGTGTTCGATATAGCCGATCGCCAAACGTCGCTCAGGCAGCTATCTTCATCGACTTTGCCAGTTGTTTGATCGCCGGTTCCAGCGGCCGCTGACCATTATCATACTCCTTCCATGCCGTGGTTTTTGCTAGAAGGCCAGGGACTGTGCGAAGAGTGTAGCGCTTGGGGTCGAGATCGTCTTTGACCTGATTCCAGGTAATCGGCATCGACACGGTGGCACCGGGCCGCGCGCGCGGCGACAGCGGTGCGACAGCCGTCGCCATGCGATCATTGCGGAGATAATCCAGGAAGATGCGGCCGTGGCGCTGCTTCTTGGCCATCTTGATCAGGTAGAGTTCGGGATTGTCGCGCGCCATCTGCAGGCAGACGTCGTGGGCGAAACTTTTGGCCTCCGGCCAGGTCAATTTGCTGCGCTTGGCCACGGCGAGCGGGGTAACGACGTGTAGCCCCTTGCCGCCGGTGGTCTTGCAGAAGCTGACGAGACCGAGATCGTCGAGGCGGTTACGAATTTCCTTTGCCGCTTCGACGACCCTCGAGAACGGCACGTCCGGGCCGGGATCGAGGTCAAACACCAGGCGGCCTGGGACTTCCGGCTGCTGTGGCGCACAGTTCCACGGGTGCAGTTCGAGCGCACCGATCTGTGCGACGGCAACCAAGCCTTCAACACGGTCGATCTGCAGATAGGGCTTCTTGTCGCCAAACACCGTGACCAGCTCCAGCAAATTGGAGGTCCCCGGCATGGCATGGCGCTGGAAGAACTGCTCGCCGCCGATCCCGTCTGGGGCACGGATGATCGAGCATGGACGGCCCCTGATATGGTCGATCAGCCACGCGCCGACGGCTTCGTGGTAACGGGCAAGATCTTCCTTGGTGACCGGTGTGCCGTCGTTCGCGTCGGGCCAGAGGGGCTTGTCCGGGTTCGATATCAGCACGCCCATGACATCGACTTTGCCGCCGCGACGGGAGGGTTTAGATGACGTTGGCGGCGTCGGCTGAGGAACATCGATCGTTGTCGCAGAAGCGGGCTCCTCTGTCTCGACCTCCGCGGCCGGCTTGTCTTCGCGAAGCCCCTTGAAGGCGGCCTGGCGAACGAGCCCGTCTGACGTCCAGCCGGCGAACTCTATTTCGGCGACTAGTTCAGGCTTGAGCCAAACGACGCTGGGCTGCTTCTTCGGCGCGCCGATCCCGGTGAAGGGTGACTTAGCGGCCTCGATTGCCTTCAGCTTCGGCAGCAGGTCTTTGACCTTGCCTGCCCCGTAGCCCGTCCCGACGCGACCGACGTAGACAAAGTGGTCACCGCGATTAACCCCGACGAGAAGAGACCGGAATTTACCGTTGGTGGTCGCATAGGCGCCAATGACGACCTCATGGCCGGCGCGGCACTTGGATTTCGCCCAGGTCTCGGTGCGTCCGGAGACGTAAGGCGCGTCGGCGCGTTTCGACACAATCCCCTCGAGAGACAGGCGGCAGGCCGAGCGCAGGACCGCCTCGCCGCCGGTCTCGAAATGTTCGACGAAGCGAAGGCGATCATCCTCGCCGGCGTTGGATAAGAACTCCTTCAACCGAGCCTTCCGTTCGCTCAGCGGCAGTGCGCGCAAATCCTCGCCTCCTTCGAAGAGGAGATCGAAAGCGAAATACACGAGCGCGTCGGTTTTCCCTTCTGACAGAGCAGCTTGAAGGGCGGCAAAGTCCGGTGCGCCGTTCTCGTCGAGCGCACAGATTTCGCCGTCGATGATCGCGTCCGGCAGATTGCCGGCGGCTTCCGCGATGGCCGGATATTTGGCGGTCCAGTCGAGCCCCTTGCGGGTCTTCAACGTCGCCTCGCCATCAGCCACACGCATTTGGATGCGGTAGCCGTCGAACTTAATCTCATGCAGCCATCCGTCCCCCGATGGCGGACGCGCAAGGGTTTCGCAAAGCTGAGGAGCGATGAAGTCGGGGAGATGAGCGGTCGTGACGCTACTCCGTTTCTTCTTTCCCCGCGCCTCTGCCTTGCGCTCTTCGGCGGCAAGGCCGGTGCGGCTGTCCCA
>NZ_JBIRCY010000136.1:0-4893 GCF_044326205.1 Mesorhizobium sp. IMUNJ 23232 | reverse complement strand
CGGAAAAGCATCCGGGTGTGGCGGCGATGACGGCTGCCTGCAGGGGACAGTTTACTTTTCCGCGGAAGGGCGCAGCCGCTTCAAGGCTGGCGCAGGCGGAAAAGTAAACTGTCCCCGGCGTTTGCGCCGGCCCGGCCGCCAGCTTCCGGCGAGCCGGTTTCGGCCTATCAGGGGGACCGGATAAAACTGTCCCCGGTGCTTAAACCATTCCGTGCTGTGTGCCTGGTTGGTCGGCGCCGCCGCTCCCTAACCGTGCGCCACCATCACATGGCGGACCGCCGTATAATCCTCCAGCGCGTAGAGCGACATGTCCTTGCCGTAGCCGGACTGCTTTACGCCGCCATGCGGCATCTCGTTGGTGAGCATGAAATGCGTGTTGATCCAGGTGCAGCCATATTGCAGGCGGGCCGCGGTCGCCATGGCGCGCGATACGTCCTTCGTCCACACCGAGGAAGCGAGGCCGTAGTCGCTGTCGTTCGCCCAGTTAACCGCCTCGTCGACATCGGAGAAGCGTGTGACCGACACGACCGGGCCGAACACTTCCCGGCGGACGATTTCGTCTTCCTGCAGCGCACCGGCCACCACGGTCGGCTGATAATAATATCCGCCGCCCTCGCCCGGCTTGCCGCCAGTGGTGATGTCGATGTGCTTCAGTTCGGATGCGCGCTCGACGAAAGACGCCACGCGGTCGCGCTGGCGCTTCGAAATCAGCGGACCGATCTCATTTTCGGTGTCGTCGGGCTTGTCGAAGCGGATGGTCGAGACCGCCGACGACAGGTCGGCGACGAGTTTTTCGTAGACCTTCTTGCCGGCATAGATGCGGCAGGCGGCGGTGCAGTCCTGGCCGGCATTGTAGTAGCCGAAGGCGCGCAGGCCGGCCACGACCGCGTCGATGTCGGCGTCATCGAAGACGATGACCGGCGCCTTGCCGCCCAGCTCGAGATGCGTGCGCTTGACCGACTTGGCGGCTGCCTGCAGCACCTTCTTTCCCGTGGCGACATCGCCGGTGATCGAGATCATGTTGATCTTCGGATGGTTGATCAGCGCGTTGCCGACGCTCTCGCCACGGCCCAGCACGACGTTGACCACGCCCTCGGGCAGCACGTCCGCAAGGATCTTGGCGAGTTTCAGCGCGGTCAGTGGCGTCTGCTCGGAGGGCTTGAACACCACCGTGTTGCCGCCGCCGATCGCCGGCGCCAGCTTCCAGGCCATCATCATAAGCGGATAGTTCCACGGCGCGATGGAGGCGACGATGCCGATTGCATCGCGGCGAACCATGGATGTGAAGCCCGGCAGGTATTCACCCGCCACCACGCCCGGCATGGTGCGCACCGCGCCTGCGAAAAACCGGTAGCAGTCGACAATCGCGGGAATCTCGTCATTGAGCACCGCATTGATCGGCTTGCCACAGTTCAGCGCCTCCAGCTTGGCAAACTCCTCCGCCTCGGCCTCGATGCGCTCGGCGATTTTCAAAAGATAGCCGGAACGCTGCGCCGGCGTTGTCCGCGACCAGGCCGCAAATGCCTTTTCGGCGGCGGCGACTGCGGCGTCGATCTGCGCCTGCGAGGCTTCCGGAAGGTTGAGCACAGTCTCCCCGGTCCTCGGATTGAAGATCGGCTCCTCGGTCTCGGTGCCAGCTTCGAATTTCGAGCCTATGAGCATTGAAGTGTCCATGGGACCTCCCGATGTTTAACTTTGTGTCAGTACGCGCAGCCATGGCGCCGATCGCCGAGCTTCAGTCTCTGCTTCTTCTTGCGTTCCGTAGATGCCTGAGAGCATTTCGCCTGCCCATCCGATCTCGTAACCCTCATCCTCCGGAGCTGACGGCCAGAACAGCATTTCGGCAAAGCAATAGTTGCCGTCCCTTCGGCGAAGGATGACGATTTTGCGCATGCCAGTGTCGTCCGTCAGTTCGCGCAAGATGGTGTAGTCGGCAAAGTCGAGTTCGATCATTGCGGAATCACTTTCCCGCCCCGGCGATCTGGTCGCCATCGCGGGTGAGATAGTAAGCGGCAAGGATCGGCAGCGCGGTGACCAGCACCACGACCATGGCGACAACATTGGTCACCGGGCGCTGGCGCGGACGCACCAGTTCTTCCAGCATCCAGATCGGCAGCGTCTGCTGCTGGCCGGCGGTGAAGGTGGTGACGATCACCTCGTCGAAAGAGAGCGCGAAGGCCAGCATGCCGCCCGCCAGCAGCGCCGTGCCGATATTGGGCAGCACCACGTAGCGGAAGGTCTGGAATCCGTCGGCGCCGAGGTCCATCGACGCTTCGATCATTGAGCCGGACGTCCGACGGAAGCGCGCCACCGCGTTGTTGTAGACGACGACGACGCAGAAGGTGGCGTGGCCGAGCACGATGGTCCAGGTGGAGAAGGGTATCTCCATCAGGCTGAAGGCCGAGCGCAGCGAAATGCCGGTGATGATGCCCGGCAGCGCGATCGGCAGGATGACCAGCAGCGAGATCGCCTCGCGGCCGAAAAATTTCGTCCGGCTGACGGCAGCGGCACACAGCGTGCCGAGGATCAGCGCGATCAGCGTCGAGATCGACGCGACCTTGACCGAAAGCGCCAGCGCTTCCCAAACGTCCGGCCTGTTCCAGGCGGCGGCAAACCACTGCGTGGTCAACCCTGGCGGCGGCCACTGGTAGCTCTTTTCCTCCGTCGTGAAGGCGTAGACGAAGATCAGCAGGATCGGCAGGTGCAGGAACAGCAGCCCCGCGGCTGCGGCAATCTTCAGCGCGAGCGGGGCGGTCTGGCCGCGATCAGAGCGCATCGAACGCCCCCATGCGCTTTGCGCCCCACAGGTAAAACCCCATGATGACCACCGGCACCACCGTGAAGGCGGCCGCCAGCGGGATGTTGCCGGCGGTGCCCTGGTGCGCATAGACGGCCTGGCCGATGAACAGCCGCGACGTGCCGATGATCTGCGGGATGATGTAGTCGCCGAGCGTCAGCGAGAAGGTGAAGATCGAGCCCGCGACAATGCCCGGCAGCGCCAGCGGGAAGATCACGTTGCGAAAGGTCTGCCCGGGCGAGGCGCCCAGATCCGCCGAGGCCTCGGTGAGGTTCACCGGCACCCGCTCGAGCGCCGCCTGCACGGGGAGGATCATGAAAGGCAGCCAGACATAGACGAAGACGATGAAGGTGCCCGTCCAACTCACCGACAGTGAATTGCCGCCAACTATGGGCAGCGACAGCCATGCATCCAGCAGCCAGGTCAGGTGCAGCTTGGCGAACAGCCAGCCCAGAATGCCTTCCTTGGCGAGGATCAGCTTCCAGGCATAGACCTTTACGAGATAACTCGACCACAGCGGCAGCATGACGCCGAGATAAAACAGCGCCTTCCATTTGCCGCTGGCGTAACGGGCGGCGAAGTAGGCGATGGGGAAGGCGATTGCCGCGGAGGCGAGCGTCACCAGGGCGGCCATCGTCACCGTGCGGACGATGATGTCGATGTTGGTCTGCTGCAGCAGTTCGCCATAGGTCTTCAGCGTGAACTCCCGGTTGATCATTCCGGAGAACTCGTCGATCGAGAAGAAACTTTGCAGCAGCAGCGCGAACAGCGCGCCGAGATAGACGATGCCGAGCCACAGAAGCGGCGGCGCCAGCATGATAAGCAGAAGCAGGCCCGGATTGCGCCACAGCGCATCCGACAGCGCGCCGGCCCAGCCACCTTTGCGCGGCAGGATTGCGGATGCCGGCACGACCGGCAGGACGGCCTCGGCTTTCATGCTGGCTCATCCATCACATGCAGATGCTCGCGGTTGAAGGTCAGCATCACCGCGTCGCCGGTCTCCGGCAGCGCCGAGCCTGCCGGCATCACGGCGTGCAGGCGCAGCCCTTCGACATCGAGCGCCAGCCGCGTCGCGCTGCCGAGATAGTTCATGGCGACGACGCGGGCCGGCACACCCTCGCCCGCCGCCTGGCGCGCGACGCGGATGGATTCCGGCCGCAGGCTGCCCCACCGGTTCTGCCCCGACCAGCGCTGCACGAAATCCGGCGGCAACACGTTCGACGAGCCAACGAAATCGGCGACGAAACGCGAACGCGGCTTCTGGTAGATTTCCTGCGGCGAGCCGATCTGCATGATCCTGCCATCATTGAAGACGGCGACGCGGTCGGCCATCGACAGCGCCTCGCCCTGGTCGTGGGTGACGAAGACGAAGGTGATGCCCAGCGCCTTCTGCAGGGTCTTCAACTCCTCCTGCATGTTCTCGCGCAGCTTCAGATCGAGCGCGCCCAGCGGCTCGTCGAGCAGCAACACCTTTGGCCGGTTGACCAGCGCGCGCGCTAGCGCCACGCGCTGGCGCTGGCCGCCGGAAAGCTGGCCGGGTTTTCGCGCGCCGTAGCCGGGCAGGCGGACGAGGGCGAGCGCCTCCTCCGCCGCCTTGTGGCGCTCGGGCTTGGCGATGCCCTTGACCATCAGGCCGTAGGCGACGTTGTCGAGCACATTGAGATGCGGGAACAGCGCGTAGTCCTGGAAAACCGTATTCACATTGCGCCGGTAGGGCGGGACGCCGTCGGCGCGCTCGCCGAAAATCTCGATGGCGCCGTCCGTCGGCTGCTCGAAGCCGGCGATCAGCCTGAGACAGGTCGTCTTGCCCGACCCCGACGGTCCGAGCATGGCGAAAAACTCGCCGGCGACGATCTCGAGATCGACCGCATCGACGGCGCGCACGCTGCCGAAATGGCGGGAGACTTTTTTGAAGGAGACGGCTGGGGTCATTGCACCAGGTCGCTTTGCTGTCGAGTCGAAGCACCCCCACTCCGGCCCTTCGGGCCACCTCTCCCCTGCCCGGGGGAGAGGAAGAACGGCCGCGAGGTTAGCGCCAGTCGTCGACGCTGCCTTCCTCTCCCCCCGGCAGGGGGAGAGGTGGCCCGAAGGGCCGG
>NZ_JBIRCY010000013.1:0-156098 GCF_044326205.1 Mesorhizobium sp. IMUNJ 23232 | reverse complement strand
CCACTGGCAACCGGTCGACAACACATACATCAGCCCATTGACCACCTCGCGCAGCTTCACGCTCCGCTTGCCGCCGCCTGGCCTGCCGGGCGGGATCAGCGGTTCGATCAGCGCCCATTCCTCATCGGTCAGATCGCTCGGATAACGCAGATGATCACGGTTGTAGCGAGCCCGGTTCTCGGCGGTCCACATCGGCGCATTCCTTCTCGAATCATGCCGAACAAGGAATCACAACCGATCCAAAACCAGAAACTCAAAATCCGACAACCGATTCTGCCCGCTCACAAAGTCCCCGGACGGACACTAAAAGGGACGGTTGACTTTACTTTCGGCAGAAGAGCCGCAGCGGTCTGGAAGTCGCGCGGGCCGAAAAAGGAAACCGTCCCCGGCACGTGCTCCTTACGAGCTGGCAATAGACGTCAGCGCCGCCACCAGCCGGTCGAGTTCGGCCTCGGTCGTGTAGAGCGCCGGCGATAAGCGGATGCACTGGCCGGCCGCCACGCCGGCGCGGCGCACGGTCAGCACCTTGAACTCGTCGCGCAGACGCACGACTACCGCGTTGTTGTCGTCCTTGCTGCCCTTGCCCTTGATGCGGAACGAGGTGATGCCGGCATGCATCGCCGCGTCGTCCGGCGTCAGGATTTCCACCGTCTCGACCGGACGCAGCTTTTCCACCCAGTAATTGCGCAGATGGTTCAGCCGGGCGTTCTTGGCCGGCGCGCTGATTCTTTCATGCAGGTCGATCGCGGACGGCACGCTGAGCGCGGCCGCAAAATTGATCGTGCCGGTGTGCACGCGTGAGCGGATGTCGTCCGCCGGCCAGTCCTGGTCGCCCATATGGATGTCGATGTCGGCCAGCCGATCCTTCTTGATGTAGAAGAAGCCCATTCCAACCGGCGCGCCGATCCATTTGTGCAGGTTGAAGCCGACGAAGTCGGCGCCGAGGTCGGGCGCGTTGAACGGTATCTGACCCCACGAATGCGCCGCGTCGACAATGACGTCCACGCCCTTTGCGCGCGCCATGTCGGCGATCTCGCGGATCGGCATCACCAGCCCGGTGCGGTGCGACAGATGCGTCAGCAGCAGCAGCTTCGCCTTGGGCGTCTGATCAAGGACCGTCTTGTAGGTTTCGAGCACAGCTTCTTTCGTTGCCGGCTCCGGGATCGCGAAGGTCTTCACCTCGACGCCGCGCCGGTCCTTCAGCATGGCCATGGCGTACTGCATGGAATCATAGTCGAGATCGGAATAGAGCACCGTGTCGCCCGGCTGCAGCCTGTTGTAGCCGGAGATCAGGATCTGCAGCGCCTCGGTGGCGCCACGGGTGATGGCGATCTCCTCCGGCTGCGCGCCAACGGCGGCCGCCACGCGGAGGCGGACGTTCTCGAAATCGCCGCCGAAGGCGCTGCGGGCATAGAATGAGTTCTGGCGGTTCACGCGCTTTGTGTTCTCGATGTAGGCTTCGAGAACCGGACGGGCCATGATGCCCCAGTAGCCGTTCTCCAGATTGGCGATGGAGCGGTCGACATCGTAAAGGTCCTGAACAGCCGCCCAAAAGGTGCTGTCGGTGGCCACCGCTGCCGCGTCGAGTGCCGGCAGGACGGCTGTCTCGGCTGCCGCCGTCGCCTTGACTGTGGCTGCACTTGCCGCCGCGATGGCGCTGCCGATCAGAAAACTCCGCCGTCCGATCATCCCGATTCTCCTCGATTCCAGGCTATTGTCGATGGCGGGGTTACTATTGGCCGTCTGTGACAGGGCGTTGAATGCAGCCGGCGAAGCTTGCCAGATAAGGAGAACTCGCCTTTACATCGGGCTGCGGGAACGCTTGCGTGAGCGCGTCGCATTCAGCATTCAATGTCGCGCATTCGAGACGGATTTTGCATGTCGGCCATCATTCGTCCCATGGAACGGTCCGATATCGCGGCAGCCGCCACCTTGCGCCATGCCATCTTCTTCGACGGCAGCGAGCGAACCGTGGCGGAGGATGCCGCGGGTCTGGAGAAGTTGCTAGGAGGTGATGGCTTTGAGGCGGCGCTGGTCGCCGAGGTCGATCGCAAGCTTGTGGGAAACTGCCTCCTGGTTCGCGAGGAGCTTGACCTTGACTATGACCAAAGACCCTGGCTTGCCGGACTTTTGGTCGCTCCACAGTATCGCAAGCGCGGCATAGGCTCCCGGCTGGTCGCGGCGATCGAAGGGCATGCGCGGTCTGTCGGCTGTGAGGCGCTCTACCTCTACACGCATGGCGCGGAGGCGTTTTACACTACGCTTGGATGGACCGTGGCCGAGCGCTTCCTTCAACATGGCGACCCGGCTGTTGTGATGTCCAAGGATTTGCGGCTAGGTTAGGCGAATGGCGAAAGTCACCGGCATAGGCGGGTTTTTCTTCCGGGCGCGCGATCCCAAGGCGCTGGCCGCCTGGTACGAGACCCATCTCGGCATCAACGACATCGCCAAGAGCGTGTGGACGCAGGAGGCTGGCCACACGGTGTTTTCGCCATTTAACGAGGACACGGATTATTTCGCCCGCGAGAAACAGTGGCTGATCAATTTCCGTGTCGACGATCTCGACGCCATGATGGCCGATCTCAAAGTCGTGGGCATCGCTGTCGAGACGCGGGCGGAGTGGGATTCGGAAGTCGGCCGCT
The DNA here is from genome assembly GCF_044326205.1 of Mesorhizobium sp. IMUNJ 23232. NCBI lineage: Bacteria > Pseudomonadati > Pseudomonadota > Alphaproteobacteria > Hyphomicrobiales > Phyllobacteriaceae > Mesorhizobium > Mesorhizobium sp. IMUNJ 23232. Next base: position 153,456 of record NZ_JBIRCY010000013.1, on the reverse strand, counting down.
TCTGTCGCATCCACGATCCGGAAGGCAATCCGATCGAGTTGTGGGAGCCGGCGAAGACTTGAGCGCGCGCGGTGCGCGGCGGCGTCAGCGGCTGATGCCGACGAGGTAGCCCAGGGCGAAGGCGGCGATAAGTCCGACCAGAATGAGACCGATCTGCAGCGCGTCCCGCCGGCCCGTGCGGTCGAGCAGGGAGGGTAAGGGCGGAGCCGGTTGATTTGCAGCCTTGGCAAGCGTCGGTGGATTCGGCTCGCCGTTTCGGGGTTGCATCTGCGGTAGCGCGCTCAACGCGGCCGAAACAGCGTCCCATGTATGCGGATCGGCACGGGTTTTGGACAGCCGCACGCGCTCGGCGATTTCCATCACCGCGTCTCGGAACGAGGCGTCGCGCTCAATGTCGCGTTCGGCACGCTCGCGTTCGGCCTCGTCCATCAGGCCGAAGACATAGTTGCCCGCCCGGGCAAGTCGGTCGGTGTCGCTCATGTTGAAAGGTCCCCGAAGGGATAATGCCGCGAACCGGCATTTCTGTACAGCCGGTGCACCGGCCTCGACGCGACATGGTTGACGTGTCCGCCCGGCCCAGCCTTTACCAGTGCGGCGGCTTGGTCACCGGTACGTCGGGCTGCACCTGTTCCTCCAGGCTCAGGAACCGCTCGGTCAGCGCGTCGAGCTTCTTCTGCATCCGGTCGATCACCTTCCACTGCTCGGCAATCTGCCCCGAAAGCTCTTCGATCGTCTTCTCCTGTTCGGTGGCGCGGATCTCCAGCGTCGTCAGGCGGTCGGCCGGCATGACCATGAAATGCTCCTGTGCGGGTTCGTCAGGGAGGCGAGGTGATCGCCAAGCCCTTCGCACCAGCGATCGAAATTGACAAGCACCGGTGGATTTGTCGAGAGTAGCCGGGCCGGGACGATTGGCAGGGGACAGCCTGCGTGCTAGCGGTTTTGACCAAACGATAAAAATAAGAGTGGGACAAGTGCATGGCGCAAGCCGCGATCCAGCTCATCGGCATCAACAAGAGTTTCGGCGCCGTGCGCGCCAACCGCGACATCAACCTCGAGGTCGAGCGCGGCACCATCCACGGCATCATCGGCGAGAACGGCGCCGGCAAGTCGACGCTGATGTCGATCCTCTATGGCTTCTATCAGGCCGATAGCGGCGAGGTGCATGTCGGCGGCAAGGCCACCTTGATCCACACGCCGAACGACGCCATCGCCGCCGGCATCGGCATGGTGCACCAGCACTTCATGCTGGTGCAGAATTTCACCGTCATCGAAAACGTCATCCTCGGCGCCGAGGGCGAGCCGCTGCTCAACGCCTCGATCTCCAAGGCGCGCTCGGAACTGCAACGGCTGGAGCGCGAATACGGACTGGAAGTCGATCCGGATGCCATCATCGAGGAGCTTCCGGTCGGCTTGCAGCAGCGCGTCGAGATTTTGAAGGCGCTGTTCCGAGGCTGCGACATCCTCATCCTCGACGAGCCGACCGGCGTGCTGACCCCCGCCGAGGCCGACCACCTCTTCCGCATCCTCAAAATGCTGAAGGACGAGGGCAAGACGGTGGTGCTGATCACCCACAAGCTGCGCGAGATCATGGCGATCACCGACACGGTTTCGGTGATGCGGCAGGGCACAATGGTTGCCACCCGCAAGACATCCGAGACAACGGTCGAGGAGCTTGCAGAACTGATGGTCGGCCGCCGCGTTCTGCTGCGGGTCGAGAAGGGCGAGGCGAAACCGGCGGGGGTCAAGCTTTCGGTGAAGGATCTCGTTGTCAGGGATTCGCGAGGCGTGGTCATGGTCGACGGCGTCTCGCTGGATGTGCGCGCCGGCGAGATCGTCGGTATCGCCGGTGTGGCCGGCAACGGCCAGTCCGAACTGATCGAGGCGATCTCCGGCATCCGCAAGGCGGAGGCGGGCACGGTGCTGCTCGATGGCAAGCCGATCGACGTCACCGGCCATGCCGACCCCGGCGAGTTGCGCGACCGTGGCCTGGCGCATGTGCCGGAGGACCGCCACCATGTCGGCCTGGTGCTTGCCTTCGAGGAGGCGGAAAACTCGATCCTCGGCTATCACGACAAGCCGCAATATCTGCGCGGGCCGTTCCTGAACATCGAGGCGATCCACGCGGATGCCCGCGAAAAAATCGAAAAATACGATATCCGCCCGGCCAACGACCGGCTGAAGACTGCGAATTTCTCGGGTGGCAACCAGCAGAAGATCGTGCTGGCGCGGGAGATAGAGCAGGACCCCGGCGTGCTGATCGTCGGCCAGCCGACGCGCGGCGTCGATGTCGGCGCCATCGAGTTCATCCACAAAAGGCTGATCGCCATGCGCGACGCCGGCAAGGCGGTGCTGCTGATCTCGGTGGAGCTCGACGAGATACGCTCGCTGTCCGATCGCATCCTGGTGATGTTCGCCGGCCGCGTCGTCGGCGAGCGCGGACCGGAGGCGAGCGAGGGCGAACTCGGCCTGCTGATGGCCGGTGTGGAGAAGCGGGAGGCGGCGGAGTAATGAGCACTCCCTTCGCAAGACTCCCCCGTTGGGCCGATTACGGCCTGATCCCGCTGATCAACCTACTGGTTGCCTTCTTCGTCGCCGGCATTGTCGTGCTCTTGGTCGGGGAGAACCCGCTGAAGGCGGCGGTTGTACTGGTCGACGGTGCGTTCGGCTCCGGCCAGAACCTCGCCTACACGCTCTATTACGCCACCACCTTCATCTTCACCGGCCTTGCCGTCGCGGTCGCCTTCCATGCCGGCCTGTTCAACATCGGCGGCGAGGGGCAGGCCTATATCGCCGGCATCGGCGTCGCGCTGGTCTGCCTGACCTTCGACGGCATCCTGCCCTGGTGGCTGACCTTTCCGCTGGCGATCGTCGGTTCGGCGCTTGTGGGCGCGGCCTGGGCCTTCATTCCCGCCTATCTTCAAGCCAGGCGTGGCTCGCACATCGTCATCACCACGATCATGTTCAACTACATCGCGTCCAGCGCGATGGTTTACCTGCTGGTCAACGTGTTCAAGCCTGCCGGCTCGATGGCGCCGCAGACGCGCGACTTCCTTGAAGGTGCGCAGTTGCCCAAGCTTGGCTGGCTGATGGAAGTCTTCGGCCTGTCGGTGCGCTCGGCGCCGCTCAACATCTCCTTCCTCCTGGCGCTGTTCATGGCCTGGGTGGTCTGGGTGCTGATCTGGCGGACAAAACTCGGCTACGAGATGCGCACTTTCGGCTTCAGCTCCAAGGCAGCGCGATATGCGGGCATCGGCGAGGCGCGCATCACCATCGTCGCCATGCTGATTTCCGGCGGCTTGGCCGGCATGATGGCGCTGAACCCGATCATGGGCGACCAGCACCGTATGCAATTGGAATTCGTCGCGGGCGCCGGTTTCGTCGGCATCGCCGTGGCGCTGATGGGCCGCTCGCATCCGGTCGGCATCATCGCTGCGGCGGTCCTGTTCGGCGCGCTCTATCAGGGCGGCGCGGAACTGGCCTTCGAGATGCCCAACGTGTCGCGCGACATGATCATCATCATGATGGGTCTGGTCATCCTCTTCGCCGGCGCTCTGGAGCACATGTTCCGGCCGACGGTGCAGACGATCTTTGCTTCGCTCAGTCCGCGCAGCATGGGTGTACCTGCCGCGAAGGGGGAGGGCGCCTGATGTTCGACACCATCATCCAGCTCTGCGACGCCACGCTGCGCGTCTCCGCGCCGCTGCTGCTCGCCTGTCTCGCCGGCCTCTATTCGGAGCGGGCCGGCATCTTTGATATCGGCCTTGAGGGCAAGATGCTGGCTGGGGCCTTCGCCGGCGCCTCGGCAGCCGCCGTTTCGGGCTCGGCTTGGGTCGGTTTGCTTGTCGCCACCCTCGCCGCCGTCGCGCTGGCGCTGGTGCACGGCTTCGCCTCGATCACCCATCGCGGCAACCAGATCGTGTCGGGCGTGGCGATCAATTTCATCGTCGCCGGCTCGACCATTATCCTCGGCCAGGCGTGGTTCCGGCAGGGCGGGCGCACACCGTCGCTTGGCGGCGCGGCGCGTTTTCAGGAGATCACCTTGCCGGGCGCCGACGCCGTGAGGGACGTGCCGATCGTCGGGCCGATCTATTCGGAACTGCTCTCCGGCCACTCCATCCTGGTCTACATCGCTTTCCTGATGGTGCCGCTGACCTGGTGGGTGCTGTTTCGCACGCGCTTCGGCCTGCGCCTGCGTGCCGTCGGCGAAAACCCCGCGGCGGTCGACACGGCCGGCATCTCGGTCACCTGGCTGCGCTATCGCGCCGTAATCATCACCGGCGTGCTCACCGGCATGGCCGGCGCCTATCTGTCGGTCGCCCAGAACGCCGGCTTCGTGAAGGACATGACCGCCGGCAAGGGTTATATCGCGCTCGCCGCGCTGATCTTCGCCAAATGGAAGCCGGTGCCCGCCATGTTCGCCTGCCTGCTGTTCGGTTTTCTCGACGCGGCATCGATCCGTATCCAGGGCAGCCCGGTCGGCATCGCCACCTGGCTGCCGCCGCTGGCCATCCTGGTCTGCGCGCTGGTGCTGCTCGGCTATGTCAAGCTGAAGACGCCGGCCGTGATCCTCGGCTCGGTGCTTGCCGGCCTTGTCGCCTACGGTCTTGCGGTCGTGCTCCAGCCCTATGGACCGGCGCCGGTGCGCGTGCCGGTGCAACTCGTGAACGCGCTGCCCTTCATCCTCACGGTCATCCTCCTCGCCGGTTTCATCGGCAAGGCAATCCCGCCGCGCGCCGGCGGCGTGCCCTATGTGAAGGAGCGGTGAGGTGCTGAAAAATGCAGGAGAAAGATCGATGAGACCCTTCTTGTTGGCCGCCGCCTTGTCCCTTGCGCCGGCCGCGACCTTCGCCGACACGACGGTCAACGTGGCCGTCGATTTCGAGAAGGACTACATGAAGTTCTACTGCGTCTATGAGAGCAATCTCTATTCGCTCGGGGCCGACATGTGTTCGGCGGACGGCCATGTCCAGGTCTGCGTCCTGGACGACAAGCAGTCACCAAGGGCGACGTGGAAGGTCGACACGCAACTCTGCGCGGCCTCGACCGACGAATAGGCGGCCGGGACAGGTCAAGCGTCTGCTGAGCCGATTGAAAACAGGCTGGATGGTCGATCATGCATGATCTCTTCCTCGCGGCGCGCGAGGCGATGGCGAAATGTTATGCGCCCTATTCGAAATTCCCGGTGGGCGCTGCGATCCGCACGACGGACGGCCGCATCTTCTCCGGCTGCAACATCGAGGTCGCGTCCTATCCGGAGGGCTGGTGCGCGGAGACCACGGCGCTCGGCCACTACGTCATGGGTGGCGGCGGTGAGATCGCCGAAATTGCGGTGGTGGCGGAGCGCATGGCGCGCATCACGCCCTGCGGCGGCTGCCGCCAGCGGCTGGCGGAGTTCGCCGGCCCGGATGCAAAGCTCTACCTCTGCGACGATGTCGGCGTGGTCGAGACGGTCACCATCGGCCAGATGCTGCCCTATGGTTTCGAAGGAAAGATCCTGAAATGAGCGATGCTGTCGCCACGCTGGTCGAGCGGCTCGGCGGCCGCATGCCGAAGGTCGCGGTTGTACTCGGCTCCGGCCTGGGCGGCCTTGTCGACGAGGTCGAGGGCGCGATCCGCATTCCCTATGCTGACTTGCCCGGCTTTCCCAGAAGCGGCGTCACCGGCCATGCCGGAACGCTGGTCAGCGGCCGCTTCGGCGGGGCGGAAGTGCTGCTGCTTGCCGGCCGCTCGCATTATTACGAACACGGCAATGCGGCTGCCATGCGCCCTGCGCTGGAAACCCTCGCCGCGATCGGCGTCACCACGCTGATCCTCACAAATGCCGCGGGCTCGCTCGATGCCGCGATGCCGCCGGGATCGGTGATGCTGATCGAGGACCACATCAATTTCGCCGGCGCCAATCCGCTCATCGGCGAGCCGACCGACGCGCGTTTTGTCGGGCTGACCGAAGCCTACGACCGCGGCCTGCGCGCCGCGATCGTCAAGGCCGCCGAGGCGACCGGCACGCCGCTGCACAAAGGCGTCTACATGTGGTTCTCCGGCCCGTCCTTCGAGACGCCCGCCGAGATCCGTATGGCGCGTATCATGGGGGCCACCGCCGTCGGCATGTCGACCGTGCCCGAGGTCATCATCGCCCGTTTCCTCGGCCTGCGCGCCGCCGCCTGCTCGGTCATCACCAATCTCGCTGCCGGCATGACGGGGGCGGAACTCTCGCACCAGGAAACCAAGGACATGGCGCCGCTCGGCGGCCGGAGATTGGCGGCGGTGCTGAAGAAGATGTTCGAGGAGGGCATCTGATCGATGCTCCCGCAGGAAATCATTCGCCAAAAACGCGACGGCAAGACGCTCCCGCCCGGTGACATCGCCGCCTTCATCGCCGGCCTCACCTCCGGCACCGTCTCCGAGGGTCAGGCCGCCGCCTTCGCCATGGCGGTGTTCTTCAACGGCATGCGCCGCGAGGAGGCGGTGGCGCTCACGCTCGCCATGCGTGATTCCGGCGAGGTGCTCGACTGGTCGGACCTGCCGGGCCCAGCCACCGACAAGCACTCGACCGGCGGCATCGGTGACAACGTCTCGCTGATGCTGGCGCCGATCGTCGCCGCCTGCGGCGCCTATGTGCCGATGATCTCCGGGCGCGGTCTCGGTCACACCGGCGGCACGCTGGACAAGATGGACGCCATCCCCGGTTATGTCAGCCAGCCTGACACGGACCTGTTCCGCAAGGTGGTGCGCTCGGCGGGCTGCGCCATTATCGGCCAGACGGCCGCGCTCGCTCCCGCCGACAAGCGCCTCTACGCCATCCGTGACGTCACCGCGACAGTGGAATCGATCCCGCTGATCACCGCCTCGATCCTCTCCAAGAAACTCGCCGCCGGTCTCCAGTCGCTGGTCCTTGACGTCAAGGTCGGCAACGGCGCCTTCATGGAAAAATCGCGCGATGCCGCGTCGCTTGCGAAAAGCCTGGTCGAGGTCGCCAACGGCGCGGGGCTGAAGACCTCGGCGCTGATCACCGGCATGAACGAGCCGCTGGCGTCGGCCGCCGGCAATGCCGTGGAAGTCGCCAACGCCGTCGATTTCCTGACCGGCCGGACCCGCGACCCGCGCCTGGAAAAGGTGACGCTGGCGCTCTGCGGCGAGATGCTGCTTTCGTGCGGCATCGCTTCGTCTCACGCCGACGGCCTCGAGCGGGCGCGAGACGCGCTGAACAGTGGCCGCGCGGCGGAGCGCTTCGCCCGCATGGTGCATGACCTCGGTGGACCGGCCGACTTCGTTGAGAAGCATCGAAGCCACCTGCCGCACGCCGCGGTCGAACGCGTTGTGCCCGCCCCGCGCGCCGGCTTCGTCACTCATATCGCGACGCGCGACATCGGCCTTGCCGTGGTCGGCCTCGGCGGTGGGCGTACGCGACCCGGCGACAGTGTCGATCTCGCGGTCGGTTTCACGCGGCTCTTGCCGCTCGGCGCGGAAGTGCGGCCCGGCGATCCGCTGGCCAGCGTTCATGCGCGCAGCGAGGCCGATGCCGACCGTGCCGCCGCCGCGCTCGCAGCCGCCTACGGCATTGGCGACGCCAAGCCCGCCGCCAAGGACCCGGTGGTCCGGCGGATCACGGCCGGCGATGCCTACTGAACCAGCAGCAATGTCCCGCCGTCGACCTCGAACTTTTTCAGCCGGTTGAGGAAAGTCATGCCGATCAGCGTGCCGCTCAGCGCCTGATCCTCGAGCACAAGCGCCTGGACGTTCTCCACCGTGATGCGGCCGATCTCAAGGCGGTCGACCATCACCAGCGTCGCGCGCGCCTGGCCGTTGGCTGTGTTCACCGTGTTCTTCATGTCCGACGGCTTCACCTGGAGCCCAAGCCGCCGGGCCGTCGACAGGTTGAAGGCGACAGCAGTGGCGCCGGTGTCGATCATCGCCTCGACCTTGCGGCCGTTGATCTTGAAATCGCCGACGTAGTGGCCCCGGTCGTCTACCTCAATCTCCACCTTGCGCCCGCTCGGGGCAGGGCTGGTGGACACGGTCGTCGGCTTGTTTGCAACGGGCGGCAGTTCGGCCACCATGGTCGGTTCGGTCGCGCCCGACCCAAGAAGCGCCTGAAATGCTTCGGGATTGCCTTGATAGATCAGCGGCACGGCGGCCGACGATCCGATGCATATGCCGATAAGAATAGCGTTGCGCAGCATGTGGAACCCGTCTTGCTGCGCAGGACCTTATCGCCGGAAAACCTCCGCCGCCTTAACGGCACGCCGGTGTCCGGCCGTCACCAGATATTTGTGTAAATGATGGGTTAACGGCCCCCTGAAATCCCCGTTATTTTGTCCCGTACAGCCGGTCCCCGGCGTCGCCGAGGCCGGGTACGATGTAACCCTTCTCGTTCAATTGCCGGTCGATCGAGGCGGTGAACACCGGCACGTCGGGATGGGCGGTGGTGAAGCGCTGGATACCTTCGGGCGCAGCCAGCAGGCAGAGATAGCGCAAATTCGTCGCCCCGCGCCCCTTCAGCTTGTCGATCGCCGCGATCGCCGAATTGGCGGTGGCCAGCATCGGGTCGACGACGATCACCAGCCGGTCGGCGAGATCGCTCGGCGCCTTGAAGAAATATTCGACAGCCTCCAGCGTCTCGTGGTCGCGGTAGAGCCCGATATGGGCGACGCGCGCCGCGGGCACCAGGTCGAGCAGCCCTTCGAGCAGCCCGTTGCCGGCGCGCAGCACCGAGGCGAACACCAGCTTCTTGCCTTCGAGGATCGGCGCTTCCATCGTCTCCATCGGCGTCTCGATGGTCGTCGTCGTCAGTTCGAGGTCGCGCGTCACCTCGTAGCCGAGCAGCAGCGATATCTCGCGCAACAGGCGGCGGAAACTCGCGGTCGAAGTCTCCTTGTTGCGCATGATGGTCAGCTTGTGCTGCACGAGGGGGTGATCGACGACTGTGACGCCCATGGCCTGACCTTCCGCTTCTTATTGTGTCGCGGCATACTATCCCGGCTTGACGGCTGGTGAAATGCCGCGAGGCGAGGCGATGACGGTTTTCCCCGGAGTTGCGGCCGGCAGCCTTCTTTCTCACCGTCTCCATACGGGGAGAAGGTGGCCCGAAGGGCCAAATGAGGGGCGGCGCTGTCGTTGAACTGCTGGCGCTACTCCTTGCGTGTTTGTTAAGCGACCGATCTGCAAGGGTGGCTCATCTTGCCTGCCGGCATCTTCTCCCCGCAAACGGGGAGAAGAGAGCCTTCACCGCTTCTTCTCCAACCGCGCCAGCAACGCGCTCCGTGTCTTGCGGTCGACAAAGGCTGCCTCGATTGAAGTGCGCGTCACCGCAGTCAGCGCCTTCTCGCTCATGCCGAAGTGCTTTGCGGCCAGATCGTACTCATTCCTCAGCGTCGTCCAGAAATAGGGCGGGTCGTCGGAATTCAGCGTCACCTTGCAGCCCGCGGCGAGCAGGGCCGGGAAGGGATGGTTCGGAAACCCGTCGAAAACCTTGAGCGCGATGTTCGAGCCGGGGCAGCACTCCATCACGATGCCTTCGGCGGCGATGCGCCGAACGAGATCCGGGTTCTCGATGGCGCGCACGCCGTGGCCGATGCGGCTCGGCTTCAAATGGTCGAGCGCGCCGGCGACGCTTTCCCAGCCGCCGAACTCGCCGGCATGCACGGTGATGCCAAGCCCCGCCTCGCGGGCGATTTCGAAAGCGCGCACGAAATCCTCGATGTCGCCCATCCGCTCGTCGCCGCCCATGCCGAAGCCGGTCACCAGCGGGTGACCGCATCTGGCGGCGAAGCGTGCGGCGGCCTCCACGGCCTCGACGCCGAAATGCCGCACCCCGGTGACGATCATACGGCCCTCGATGCCGGTCTTGTCGCGGGCGCGGATCATGCCTTCGCCCAACGCGTTGGTATAGGCTTGCGGCGACAGGCCGGCGCGCCGCGCATGGTCGGGCGAGGTGAACACCTCGGAATAGATGGCGCCGTCGCGCGCCAGGCTGGTCAGATAATGCTCGGTCAGCCGCGCATAGTCCTCCTCTGTGCGGAACAAATCGGCGGCGAAGTCGTAGGCCTGCAGGAAGGTTGTGAAATCGTGCCAGACGAAGGAGCCGTTCTGGATGAAAGGCGAGGGGTCCGCCCCATATTTGCGCGCCTGCCGGATCACCAGTTCCGGGTCGGCCGCGCCCTCGACATGGCAGTGAATTTCGGCAGTGAGCGGCATGGGCGGTCCTTTGAACGAATCGCTGGTCTTCACGGCAATGCTGGACAATAGCGTCCCCGCCGTGCATCGGGTATGGTTCTAAACCGGAGAACGGTTCACCTTTATGGCACAACAGCGAACAACCGCAGCGAGCGGTATGGAAACCTCCTACGGTTTCCGCGAAGTCGGGGATGGCGAGAAGCAGCCGCTTGTCGACGCCGTATTCCACCGCGTCGCCAACCGCTACGATTTGATGAACGACCTGATGTCCGGCGGCCTGCATCGTCTGTGGAAGGACGCGATGGTCGCCTGGCTCAATCCGCCGCGCCGCGCAGGCTGGAAGGTGCTCGACGTGGCCGGAGGCACAGGCGACATCGCCTTTCGCATCGTCGATGCGTCCGCGGGCAATGCGACGGCAACCGTGCTCGACATCAACGGCTCGATGCTGGCGGTGGGGCGCGAGCGGGCCGCGAAACGCCATCTCGAAGGCAATGTCGATTTCGTCGAGGCGAACGCGGAAGACCTGCCTTTTCCCGACGGGACGTTCGACGCCTACACCATCGCTTTCGGCATCCGCAACGTGCCGCATATCGACGCAGCCTTGTCCGAGGCGTTTCGCGTGCTCAAGCCAGGCGGACGCTTCCTCTGCCTCGAATTTTCCGAGGTCGAGATGCCTGTCCTCGACCGGATCTACGAGGGGTGGTCGTTCAAGGCGATCCCGCCGATCGGAAGAATGGTGACCGGCGACGCAGAACCTTACGCCTATCTGGTGGAATCGATCCGAAAATTCCCCAACCAGGCGAATTTTGCCGACATGATCAAGCGAGCCGGCTTCGAGCGCGTCACCTGGCGGAATTATTCCGGCGGCATAGCGGCCTTGCATTCCGGCTGGAAGCTTTGACGCCCGCATGACCTCGATCGGAGCGGGTTTCAGGCTGGTCAGGGCCGGCTGGATCATGACGCGCGAAGGCGTCTTCGCGGCTTTGCCGGGCGAGGAGCTTTCGGGCGCACCTCGCCTTGCGTGGCGGCTGACGAAATTCCTCGCCCGGCCCCGCGCCATGCGCCGCCAGCGCTCGGAACGGCTGGCCGGCGCCGTGTCGCGGCTTGGTCCTTCCTACGTGAAACTCGGCCAGTTCCTGGCGACGCGGCCGGACGTGGTCGGCAACGACATCGCGCTCGACCTCTCCAAGCTGCAGGACCGCATGGCGACCTTTCCGACCGCGCAGGCGGTGGAAGCAATCGAGGGCTCGCTCGGCCGGCCTGTGACGGACCTGTTCGCGTCTTTTGGCGAGCCTGTCGCCGCCGCCTCCATCGCCCAGGTCCACCCGGCCGAGGTGATGCGCGACGGCGAGCTTCGCAAGGTCGCAGTCAAGGTGATCCGTCCCGGCGTGCGCCGCGCCTTCTTCCACGACCTCGAAAGCTATTTTCTCGCGGCGCGGCTGCAGGAAAAATTCATTCCGTCGTCGCGACGCTTGCGCCCGGTCGAGGTGACACAGACGCTTGCCCAGACGACAAAGATCGAGATGGATCTGCGGCTGGAGGCGGCAGCACTCTCCGAGATCGGCGAGAACACGCGCGACGATCCAGGCTTCCGCGTGCCGGCGGTCGACTGGGAGCGCACCGGTCGCGACGTCGTCACCATGGAGTGGATCGACGGCATCAAGATGAACGACATCGACGGCTTGCGCGCTGCCGGCCACGATCTGAAGGCGATCGCCGCCCATCTCGTGCAGTCCTTCCTGCGCCACACGCTGCGCGACGGGTTTTTCCACGCCGACATGCATCCGGGCAACCTGTTCGTCGAACAGGACGGCACCATCGTCGCCGTGGACCTTGGCATCTCCGGCCGGCTGGGAAAAAAGGAACGCCATTTCCTTGCCGAGATCCTGTTCGGCTTCATCACGCGCGATTATGTCCGCGTCGCAGAGGTGCATTTCGAGGCGGGCTACGTGCCGCGCCAGCACAACGTCGCCTCCTTCGCGCAGGCGATCCGCGCCATCGGCGAACCGATCCACGGCCAGCCGGCCGAGACGATATCCATGGCGAAGCTGCTCACGCTGCTGTTCGAGGTGACCGAGCTTTTCGACATGGCGACGCGGCCGGAACTCGTGCTGCTGCAGAAGACCATGGTGGTGGTCGAGGGCGTGGCGCGAACGCTCGATCCCGCCTTCAACATGTGGAAGACCTCCGAGCCGGTCGTCGGCCACTGGATCAGGCAAAATCTCGGGCCGCGCGGTCTCCTGACCGATGCGCGCGATGGCGTCAATGCGCTGCTGTCGCTGGCTCGCCAGGCGCCCGACCTCGCCGCCCGCACCGAACGCCTGTCGCGCGAGATCGATTTGATGGCCGAACACGGCCTGCGCTTCGACGAGACGACGGCGCAGGCAATCGGCAAGGCCGAGGCCCGCCATACGCGCTCCGGACGTGTGGCGCTGTGGGTGATCGCGGCGGCGGTGGCCTATATAGCTTGGCGGATGGTATGAGATATGCCATGACCCTCTCGGGCAAGCGCATCCTGCTGATCATCGGCGGCGGCATCGCCGCCTATAAGACGCTCGACCTGATCCGCCGCCTGCGCGAACGCGGCGCTTCGGTGCGGGCGGTGATGACGGCTGCGGCGCAGGAGTTCGTCACGCCGCTGTCGGTCGGCACGCTGACCGCCGGCCGGGTGTTCAGCGAGTTGTTCGACCGCGACGACGAACACGATGTCGGCCACATCCGTCTGTCGCGCGAGGCCGATATCGTCGTCGTCGCGCCGGCCACGGCGGACCTGATGGCGAAGCTGGCCAATGGCTTGGCCAACGACCTCGCCTCCGCCGTGCTGCTCGCCACGGACAAGCCGGTTTTGATGGCGCCCGCCATGAACCCGAAGATGTGGGACCATCCGGCGACGCGCCGCAACCGCGCGACGCTGGCCAAGGATGGCATTGCCTTCGTCGGGCCTAACAAGGGCGAAATGGCCGAGAGCAGCGAGGCCGGCGAAGGACGCTTGGCCGAGCCGCTGGAGATCGTCGCGGCGGTCGAGGCAGCGCTTGTCCCCAAGCCCGGACCGCTCGCCGGCAGAAAAATAATCGTCACCTCCGGCCCGACCAATGAGCCGATCGACCCGGTGCGCTACATCGCCAACCGTTCCTCCGGCAAGCAGGGCCACGCCATTGCCGCTGCCCTGGCTGCGCTCGGCGCCAACGTGCGGCTGGTCTCCGGACCGGTCAATCTGGCCGATCCGAAGAGCGTCCACACGTTCCATGTCGAGACCGCACGCGAAATGATGCAGGCGGTTGAAGCCGAATTGCCGGCCGATGCGGCGGTGTTCGTGGCGGCAGTCGCTGACTGGCGCAGCGACAGCGAGGCAGGCGCCAAGATCAAGAAGGTGGCAGGCGAGGGGCCGCCGGTGCTGCGCATGGTCGAGAACCCCGACATCCTCTCGACCATCGGCCATCATGCCAGCCGGCCATACCTCGTGGTTGGTTTTGCCGCCGAGACCAACGATTTGGTCGCCAATGCCCAGGCCAAGCTCAGCCGCAAAGGCGCAGACTTCATCGTCGCGAACGACGTCAGCGCCGAGGGTGGGGCCATGGGCGGCGACCGCAACCGTGTGCGCATCGTTTCCAAGGCCGGCGTCGAGGAATGGCCCGACATGCCGAAGGACGAGGTGGCGAAACGGCTTGCTGATCTGATCGCAACGCGGCTGCAGACCGTGGAAGTGTAGGCGTTCTCTCCACGCAGGCGATCCCATCCTCCGATATCCGGCAGTCGCCATCGGATCAGTATTCACGCCCGCCTTGCTGCCTTAGCTTCTTGACGCGGTGGCGTTGATAGGCGTCGATCTGCCGGAACAGCGGGGTCTTTCGTTCAAAGATCAGATGCGTGATCGAAATGTAAATTGCCCTTTCTGTGTTCTGGCCTTCGATATTCAGCTTGCAGACGATGCCGCCCTCGTCGCCTGCATAGTGGAGGCCTTCGATCGTGCACCGGGTGACCGCTGTCCGCTCTGAAAGATGCTCCGCCAAGGCTCGAACGGCATCCCGAGTTGGCCTCGCTTCCAATGGAAGCGAGGCTGTCAGTTCTGCGAGAAGCCGGTTCGTCTTTTCAAGGCCGTCGATCATCGACGGCGTTCAGGATTGCGGGGTACTGTCGTCGGGGTCATTCTTGCTGCGGTCGCCAGGCCGATCCTCATTTGCAGGCGGCGACGGCTCCTCGTCCGACAGCGGCGGCTGTGGCGACTTGACCGTCTCGTCGACGATCAATTCGACGATGCCCCGCGCGATCTCGCGCTCGCCCATGATCACCGTATCGGCGCCAAGTCCTTTCAGATGCTCGACTTCCGCGTCGAAATGGGCGCGGGCGATGACCACGATCGAAGGATTGGCGGCCCGCGCCCGCAGGATGACCTGTCCCGCCTCGAAGGCGTTCGGGATTGCAAGAACCAGCCGCTTCGCACCCGTCGGATTCGCCGCGGCGAAGACCTGCGCGTTGGCGGCGTTGCCCTCGACCACCTCGACCCCGTCGGCATGCAGTTTCGCGATCGTCTTGTCGCCGTCCTCTATCACCAGGAAGGGCAGGCGGGCCTTGCTGAGCGATTCCCCGACCAGGCTGCCGACGCGGCCGTAGCCGATGAGGATCGTGTGGTTCGTCAATGTGGTCGGCGGCGGCGGGCCGTCCTCTTCCTTGCGGGCGGATTTGGCGGAAGGGGCGGGCGTCGCCAGCACGCCGGCCTCGGTGGCCGGGCCGGCCGCCTTGATTTCCGCTGCCGCCGTACCCTTCCCGAAGCGGCTTTCGGCCCACGGTTTCAACCTTTCCACTGCCGCGAAAACAAGCGGATTGAGCACGATCGAGAGAATCGCGCCGGCGAGGATCAGGTCGCGGCCCTGTTCCGGCAACAGCCCGAGCCCGACGCCCAACTCCGCGAGAATGAACGAGAATTCGCCGATCTGCGCGAGACTGGCGGAGATGATCAGCGCCGTGCCGATCGGGTAGCGGAAGGCGATGACGATCAGGAAGGCAGCAGCCGACTTGCCGATGACGATGATGAACAGCGTCGCCAGGATCGGCCAGGTCTCGCGCAACAGGCTGGTCGGATCGAACAGCATGCCGACCGAGACGAAGAACAGAACCGAGAACGCGTCCCTGAGCGGTAGCGACTCTTCCGCCGCCCGGTGCGAAAGCGGCGATTCGCTCATGATCATGCCGGCGAAGAAGGCGCCCAGCGCCAGCGACACACCGAACAGTTTCGCCGCGCCGAAGGCGACGCCAAGCGCGATGGCCAGGACGGCAAGCCGGAAAAGTTCGCGCGATCCGGTATGGGCAACGTAGTGCAGAAGCCATGGAATGATCCTCCGCCCGACCACGAGCATGACCGCGACGAAGGCGACAACCTTGGCAAGCGTCACACCAAGTACACCCCAGACGCCATAGTCGAACTGGAACAGCGGCGAGGGCAGGTCGTGTCCGGTCGTTCCGTCCGCCCCGCCGAGCAACCCGGCAATGGCCGGCAGGATGACCAGCGCCAGCACCATGGCGAGATCCTCGACGATCAGCCAGCCGACCGCGATGCGCCCGCGCTCGGTCTCAATCATGCGTCGGTCCTGCAGCGCCTTCAGCAGCACGACGGTGCTGGCTACCGACAACGCCAGTCCGAAAACGAGGCCGGCGCCGGGCGTCCAGCCCAGCATCCAGGCCAGTCCCCAGCCCAACAAGGTGGCGAAGCCGATCTGCACGACCGCGCCGGGCACGGCGATGGCGCGCACCGACAGCAGGTCCTTCAGCGAGAAATGCAGGCCGACGCCGAACATCAGCAGGATGACGCCGATCTCGGCGAGTTCCAGCGCCAGTTCCTGGTCCGCCACGAAACCGGGGGTGTTGGGCCCGACCAGAACGCCGGCGATCAGATAGCCGACCAGTGGCGGGATGCGAAAACGATTGGCGAGCGCGCCGAGAATGAAAGCCAGCCCCAGACCGGCGACGATGGTTGCGATCAGGGGCGTTTCATGCGGCATCGTTCAGGTGTCGCCTTTCCAGTTCGGGAGCTTGCGGGAAGCGCGAAAGCGCTATCTTTCCAATATGGTGGAGGGGGCAGGGGGTGCGCAACCCTTGGCGGCCGTGTTTATCGTTTGGACGACGCAAAATGGATCGGAAATAAGATTTCAGAGTCGATCTTCGAGCAGGTCGAGATCAATATTCTGGCCGCCATAGAAGACTCCGAGGATCATCCCCCGTTGTTGCTCCACGGCAAAAATGATGCTGACCCTGCACCGATAGCCGACGACCCGGATGGGATGGGTGTTTCGGGCCACACGGCGCCTCTTTCCGGAAACGTCGAAAAGCCGAGGCAGTAGTCGCAGATGCCGCTTGCGAACGTCCAGGCAATGTTCGGAGATGCGCGCCTCTCGAGACTCTGGTCCTGTTGCAGGTCCGCGAGTCGCCCAGGAATCTCTTCACGCAGCCACTTTTCCCGCGCCTCCTCGAAATCCTCCAGCATGCGTAACCCCGCACGCACGACTTCGCTTGCGTGTTGATGACCTCAGGCTATGATAAGCTCGGAGGTAGCGTCCGGCATCGGTGTGGTCGGCAGACTTGGATCGTGCCGCGCAACAGCGCTGTTGCGCGGCTCAAACTTCTTCCTCAGGCGTCGGTTCAGCCAGGCCGCCGCTCGTCACAGGTCAAAGCGTAGCGAGATGCCAGGGGGCCGGTAGTATCGCGGGTAGTAGCGCGGTGCGAACCCATAGCTTCGGCCGTAGTTCCGGCCACGGTAGCAGTCACCGTAATAGCGGCATTGCTGACGTGCGTATCGCCGGTAGGCGCGGCGCTCCGCGCGGCGTTCCGCACGGCGCTGCTGCCGCTGCCAATGACGATAGGTGTGGGAGGCTTGCTGCACATCCGTGCGGCCCTGTTCCGCCTGCGGAACGAAAACCGGAGCGGCATTGGCTGGCGCCGGCACGGCCACTGCAACCGAGGCGGCCAAGGCGGCGGCCATCAACCCAGATAAAAGCGTTTTCATCGGTACCTCCTGATTGGTTAGGTATTGAGGCCAACGAAACAGCCATGGGTACGGTTCCGGGCTGGACTTCACTGTATGTTACGCTCGTGTCGGGAAAAGATGTGCATTCGCTGATCTGCTTCGTCCTCAAGCCGCCATCAGCATCTTCTCGATCTCGGGCACCGGATGATTGGTCAGCGTCTTCGGATATTCTGCCACCACCATCTCTTCGACTTCCTTGTGGAGGTTCTTGCGCATCTCGCCGAGCACGACGGGCGGCGCAATCAGGATGATCGCGTTGAAGTCGCCGCGATGTGCCGCCTTGTAGAGTTTTTCGGCGATCTCCACCGCGAACCGCTCCTTGGCTTGCCTGTGCCAGTCGGTGTCGGCGACCGCGCTACGATGCGGCGAAGGGCCGTCATTGAAGCGGCCCGGCCTGTCCGAGCCCTGCTCGCGCGTCGGCGGGTTCTCTTCGGAGAGTTCGCGCACGACCTCGAAATCCGGATAAAGCCCGTCTCCCTTGTTCTCCAGGAATAGCGCCTTTTCGCCATCGGCGACCACGACCCATGTGCCGTGTTTGAGTTTCGCGGCCATGCGGCAATCTCCTTCATTCTGAACGGACCCGAAGCATCGGACGATGCCTCGCTTGGCTAACGCAACCGGGGGATCGGGGTTCCTCACGACAAAAACATGCCAAAAAACAGCGTTGTGGAAAAATTTTCTTCCGCTCTTCGCACTTGCGGAAAAGCGATTGCGTCCTGCAAACTGGCGCGCGAGTGCGTTCCTTCTGAAAAGCCTCGCCAACGCTTAAATATCTGTCTTTCCAGCCAGGAAGCCAACCGCGCCATGTCGCAGCCGTCAACCAAGCTCAATGCCTTCCCCGTCTTCCTGCGGGTCGAAGGGCGGAGTGTGGTCGTCGTCGGCAATGGCGACGAGGCGCTGGCCAAGGCGCGGCTGCTCGGCCAGTCAAGCGCGCGGCTGATCGTCGTGGCCGATGCGGCCGAACCGGCCCTGCGCCGCTGGGCCGGCGAGAACGGCGCCGAACTCGTCGAGGCGGCATACGACCCCTCTCTGGTCGAAGGTTCGGTGCTGGTTTTCGCGGCGAGCGGCGACGAGGCCCTGGACCGGCGCATATCCGAGGACGCTCGGCGCCTGGGGATTGCCGTCAATGCGGTCGACCGCCCCGAACTCTGCGATTTCTATACGCCGGCCATCGTCAACCGTGCGCCGCTGGCGGTCGCCATCGGCACCGAAGGCGCGGGGCCGGTGCTGGCCCAGATGGTGCGGGCGCGCATCGATGCCATGTTGCCGCCGTCGCTCGGCCTGCTGGCAGCGCTCGCCAACTCGTTCCGCGACGCGGCTGAAAAACTGTTTCCCAAGGGCCTGGCGCGGCGTTCCTTCTGGCACGCCTTCTTTTCGGGAGCGCCTGCCCGGGCGCTGGAAGTTGGCGGTGAGCACGAGGCGCGTGTCGCCGCCGGCCGGCTTCTTGCGGAGCAGGGCAAGGGTACGGGGCATGTCGCGCTGGTCGGCGCCGGCCCGGGTGCCGAAGACCTGCTAACGCTCAGGGCGCATCGCCTGCTGATGGAGGCCGACGTCATCGTGCATGACGCGCTCGTCCCGGAAGCTGTCATTGGCATGGGCCGCCGCGACGCCGAGCGCCTGCCGGTCGGCAAGCGAAAAGGCTGTCATTCCAAGACGCAAAGCGAGATCAACGCGCTGCTGGTGCGCCTCGGGCGCGAAGGCAAGCGCGTCGTGCGGCTGAAGTCCGGCGACCCGCTGGTGTTCGGCCGCGCCGGCGAAGAGATGCAGGTGCTCCGCGATGCCGGCGTGTCGTTCGAGGTGGTGCCCGGCGTGACCTCGGCCTTCGCCGCCGCCGCCGATTTCCAACTGCCGCTGACGCTGCGCGGCGTGACATCCTCGATGGTGTTTACCACCGGCCACGACCTCAAGGGCGGTTCGCTGCCCGACTGGGCGAAGCTGGCGATCTCTGGCGCGACCGTCGCCGTCTATATGGGCCGTTCGGTCGCGGCGGACGTTGCCGGAAGGCTGATGGATGCCGGCCTGTCCCCTGATACCGCCGTCGCAGTCGTGGAGAACGCCAGCCTGGCCAATCGCCGCCGTTTTCATGGCACGCTGGCCGACCTTCCGTCACTGCAATCGCGCGACGATCTTGGCGGCCCGGTGATGACCATCATCGGCGACGCGGTCGCCGGCGCGGATTTCTCGCGCTCGGAGCCGCTTTCGGCGCATCGGTTCGTTCCGTCGCCGGCCGAGGAGACACAGGCATGAAGGTCCTGACCGCCAACCGCCTGACCGATGGCGAGGCCGTCTGGCTCTCGGCGGCCCGCGTCTGGGCCGAGACGATCGACGAAGCCGAAATCGTCAACGACAAGACGGCGGAAACCGAATTGGAACAGGCCGGCAAGGCATCCTTTGCCAACAATGAAGTCGTCGACCTCGAACTGATCGACATCGAACTGGTCGATGGCTTGATCCGCCCGCTGCGCCTGCGCGAGCGCATCCGCGCCGCCGGCCCGACAAACCGCCTCGATCTTGGAAAACAGGCCAGAACGGCCGCTTGAGAGGGCCAAGAAGGGCCCACGGAAGCACGACCATGTACCGCTACGATGAGTTCGACCAGGATTTCGTGAAGGCCCGCGTCGCCGAGTTCACCGACCAGGTGGACAGGCGTCTTGCCGGCGAGATCACCGAGGAGCAGTTCCGGCCGCTGAGGCTGATGAACGGCGTCTACCTGCAGCTGCACGCCTACATGCTGCGTATCGCCATCCCCTACGGCACGCTGAATTCGGGCCAGTTGCGCATGCTGGCCCACATCGCCCGCAGATACGACAAGGGCTACGGCCACTTCACCACGCGCCAGAATATCCAGTTCAACTGGCCGGCGCTGTCGGACATCCCGGCGATCCTGGCCGACCTTGCGTCGGTCGAGATGCACGCCATCCAGACATCGGGCAACTGCATCCGCAACGTGACGGCCGACCATTTTGCGGGTGCGGCCGCCGACGAGGTCGCCGATCCGCGTCCCTATGCCGAGATTCTGCGGCAGTGGTCGTCGGTCCACCCGGAGTTCTCCTACCTACCCAGGAAATTCAAGATCGCGGTGACCGGGGCAGAGCGCGACCGGGCCGCGATCCAGACGCATGACATCGGCCTGCACCTGAAGAAGAATGCCGAGGGCGAGCTTGGCTTCGCCGTCTACGTCGGCGGCGGGCAGGGCCGCACGCCGATGATCGCCAAGAAGATCAGGGATTTCCTGCCGGAGAAGCACCTGCTCTCGTATGCAACGGCGATCCTGCGCGTCTACAACCTCTACGGGCGGCGCGACAACAAGTACAAGGCGCGCATAAAAATCCTCGTCCACGAGACCGGCACGGAAGAGTTCGCCCGCCAGGTCGAGGCGGAATGGGCCGAGCTGAAGGACAACGAACTGACCCTGCCGGAAGCCGACATCAGCGCCATCAATGCCTATTTCGCGCCGCCGGAACTGGCGGCCCGGCCGGAAGGCGATCAGGCGGTAAAGCTGGCGCGGCTCGACTCGAAAAGTTTTGCCGAATGGGTCGACCAGAACGTCATCACCCATCGGCACCCGGACTATGCCGCCGTCACGATCTCGCTGAAAGGCATCGGCGAGGCGCCGGGCGACGCCAGCGACAGCCAGATGGAAGCGGTCGCCGACATCGCCGACAAATACGCCTTCGGCGAAATCCGCGTCAGCCACGAGCAGAACCTGATCCTGCCGCATGTGGCGCGCGCCGATTTGAAGGCGGTCTACGACGCGCTTGTCGAGATCGACCTGGCGACGGCGAATTCCGGCCTGATCACCGACATCATCGCCTGCCCCGGCCTCGACTATTGCGCACTGGCCAACGCCCGCTCGATCTCGGTGGCGCAGGAGATCTCCAACCGCTTTGCCTCGCTGGAGCGGCAGCGCGACATCGGCGAGCTGAAGCTGAAGATCTCCGGCTGCATCAATGCTTGCGGCCATCACCATGTCGGCCACATCGGTATTCTCGGCGTCGAGAAGAAGGGCGCGGAACTCTACCAGGTAACGCTGGGCGGCTCGGCCGACGAGCACACTTCGGTCGGCGAGATCATCGGCCGCGGTTTCGGGCCGGACGAGATCACCAACGCGATCGAGACCGTGGTCGAAACCTATCTTGCCCGCCGGCTGGACCGCTCGGAGAATTTCCTCGCCGCCTATCGCCGGCTCGGCCCGGCGCCATTCAAGGAGGCGCTCTATGGTGGCGAAGCCAAGGCAGCCTGACGCCGATATTGCCGCAGCCGAGGAAGCCGCCGAACTCGACGCGCGCTTCGGTGGCCTGACCCCGCAGGAGATCATCAAGCAGTCGGCGCGCCGCTCGTTTCATGGCGGGATCGCGGCGGTGTCCTCCTTCGGCGCGGATTCGGCGGTGCTGCTGCACATGATCGCCGAGGTCGACCCGGCCCTGCCGGTGATCTTCCTCGACACCGGAAAACATTTCGGCGAGACACTGGAGTATCGCGACGCGCTGGCCGCCGATCTCGGCCTGACCGATATCCGCGTCGTGACGCCCGACCAGGCCGCGCTCGACCGGCTCGATCCCGGTGGAAAACTGCATCAGTCCGACACCGACGCCTGCTGCGATATCCGCAAGGTCGAGCCGATGGCGCGGGGCGTGGCGCCGTTCCGCGCCTGGTTCACCGGCCGAAAACGCTTCCAGGCGGCGACTCGCGCCGCACTTCCGGTGTTCGAGGCGGTCGGTCCGCGCATCCGCATCAACCCGCTGGCGAAGTGGGGGACGAGCGACCTCGCCGACTATATGCGGGTGCATGCGCTGCGCGAGAACCCGCTGGTCGCCTACGGCTACCTGTCGATCGGCTGTTTTCCCTGCACTTCGATCGTCAAGCCGGGCGAGGACGCGCGCAGCGGTCGCTGGACCGGCCAGACCAAGATCGAATGCGGCATTCATCTGCCGGGTCTCGGCGAGGCGCTGACGACCGCTGCCTAGTGAAAAATCATCCCAGGCGTCTTTGCGAATAGCCAGGCCGTTTCGCCCATGGCGAGACTGGAAACCAAGCCGAGAATAGGCCATATGCTCGCCCTCATGACCGAAGTGAAGAACGAGACCGTGCCGCCCGCGCCGCGCCTGTGGACGCCGGAAGGTTTTCGCGAGGATGAATGGCAGCATGTCGAAAGCGCAGACGCGCTGACCGGCAACGGCCGTTTCATCCTGCCGTTGCAGGTTTTCCTCGACCTCGACCCGGTGGTCCGCAAATCAGCGAAAGAGCGGCTCGGCGTGCTGTTGCTGCCGGCCGATCCCGTGGAGAAAATTGCCGGCCTCCTCGACGATTTGTCGCTGGTAGCGCTTGCCTTCCCGGCCTTCAACGATGGCCGAAGTTTCTCCAAGGCCGAACTGCTGCGCAGCCGTCATGGCTTCGAGCGGGCGATCCGCGCTACCGGGCAGGTTCTGGTCGACCAGTTGCCGCATATGCTGAGGCTCGGCTTCGACGAGTTCGAGATCGTCAATCCGGTGCTGATCCGCCGGCTGGAGGAAGGCCGCGTTGGCGGCCTCGGCCTTTACTACCAGCCGACGGCGAAGCCGGCCGATGCGCCGGCCAAGGGCGCGGGCTATTCCTGGCGGCGTTCGCGGAAGTAGCCAGCGTGCCGCCGAACGGCGCGCATGTCGATGGGAACCTCGTTTCCGCCAAGGGTTGGTCGGGCCTGTCCAATCTCATGCGGGAATGTCTGAAGGTGC
Source organism: Mesorhizobium sp. IMUNJ 23232 (assembly GCF_044326205.1). NCBI lineage: Bacteria > Pseudomonadati > Pseudomonadota > Alphaproteobacteria > Hyphomicrobiales > Phyllobacteriaceae > Mesorhizobium > Mesorhizobium sp. IMUNJ 23232. Next base: position 130,551 of record NZ_JBIRCY010000013.1, on the reverse strand, counting down.
TCGGCACCGAGATTTCGCACGGCAAGACGCTGATGGCGGAGACGAAAAAGGCCGCCTGACAAGAAGACGGCCGTCTCATAAAAAAGGCCGCTTGCGGCCAAACAGCGAGAACTGACCGGCGCTCAGGCGGTCGATCAGTTCTGGTTGCGGGTGCCGCCGGCATGTAGCGCCGAGCGGTCATTGCCGTGCGGCTTGTCGATCTGGCGCAGCAGCTTGACAAACCTGTCCGGCAGTTCCCGGTCTACGGCGTAATGCGGCAGTGTGCCGACGAAGCGGTTCATCTGGCCGCTTCGCATCTGCCGGCGGAATTCTGCTTCCATCCTTCCGCCCATATGCTTCTCATCGTCAATCATTGCCTCGAGAACCTCTTGCTTGGCAAAAAAACCCGGGGCGCCGCGAATGGTTCCTGCAAGCCTCCGTGTGCCTTTGCCGCATGGTAAAGTTTGAGTAAAATACGAGCGAAATTGCCGCCCCGCTGGGACTGCTCTTTCTTGCTTGACGACTATGCAAGCCATTGGCGATTGCCGAGGGAAACGCTCGCGCCCCTTGATTTTTCGGCGCATAGCATCGATATCCGGCCCGACTCCGATGAATTCTGGAAATCTGGGAAATGACCATGAGCGATCAGGCGAAGGACGAACGCGTGCCTGAGGAAAACGCGACGGCCGACGAGGCGGCGGCGGGGGCTGCCGGCGAGAGCAACGACTACGAGGCGCTGGTAAAGCTTCTCAAGGAGAATGAGGAGCTCAAGGACCGCGCCCTGCGCACGGTGGCGGAAATGGAAAATCTCCGCCGCCGCACGGCGCGCGAGATCCAGGATGCCCGCGCCTATGCGGTGGCCAATTTCGCCCGTGACATGCTGTCGGTGTCCGACAATCTGAGCCGCGCCTTGCAAGCCGTCTCCGCCGAGGCCAAGGCAGCCGACCCGAGCCTTGCCACGCTGGTCGAAGGCGTCGAGATGACCGAGCGGTCGATGCTGTCGACACTGGAACGTCACGGCGTGAAGAGGCTCGAGCCGCAGGGCGAAAAATTCGATCCGAATTTCCATCAGGCGATGTTCGAGGTGCCGAACCCGCAGGTTCCCGCCAACACGGTGGTACAGGTCGTGCAGCCCGGTTATTCGATCGGCGAGCGCGTCCTGCGGCCGGCGATGGTCGGTGTCGCCAAGGGCGGTCCCAAGCACCATCCGGCGAATGATGCACCCGCGGAGCCTGGCCCGGTCAGCGAAGAGGCCGAGAGGGATGCTTGAGAGAGAGCAGTAGGGAATAGGGAGTAGCGAATAGGGGCATTGACGGAGGCGCACGCTTCCGCTCGACTACTCGCTACTCGCTACTCGCTACTCGCTACTCGCTACTCGCTACTCGCTACTCGCTACTCGCTACTCGCTATCGACGGCGCCTGCCATTTTCGGATCGCCATGAATCCGCTGCTGCTTTTGGATTACGCCGGCGTTGCGGTCTTTGCGGCGACAGGAGCGCTTGCCGCCTCGCGCAAGCAGATGGACGTCGTCAGCTTCGTATTCCTCGCCAGTGTCACCGGCATTGGTGGCGGCACCTTTCGCGACCTCATCCTCGATGTTCCGGTCTTCTGGGTGCTGGATCACGCCTATGTGCTGGTCTGCGCGGCGGTCGCTATCCTCGTTTTCCTCGGCGCGCCCAGGCTGGAGTCGCGCTACAGAGTGCTGCTCTGGCTGGATGCGGTCGGCATGTCGGCCTATTCGGCGCTCGGCGCGGCCAAGGGACTGGCGGCGACGGGTTCGCCTGTCGTCGCCATCGTCATGGGCATGCTGACGGCGACCTTCGGTGGCATCCTGCGCGACCTGCTCGCCGGCGAGCCTTCCGTCCTGCTGCGCCCGGAAATCTACGTCACCGCCGCGATGGCCGGCGCCGCCGTATTTACGGTCACCGATGCCGCCGGTCTCTCCGATCTTGCCTCGGCCCTGCTCGGCTTCGCGGCGGCCTTCATCGTGCGCGGGGGCGCACTGCGGTTCGGCTGGAGCATTCCGGCTTATCGCGGCCGTCCGGGCCGGCGTCCGGAAGACATTCCCTGATTCAGAGAACGAGTGCCCAGCCTCAGCGCTTCCGGCCCGAGCGTTTCGCCGCCTGCAGGCGTATGGCGCATTCCAGCCGATGGACGAGTTCGGCGTCCGAGATCGCATCGACATGGACGAGGATCGCCGGCCAGTCGCGATAGTGGTCGGTCTCGAAATAGATGTCGGGTGCTGCGTCCATCAGCGCCGCCTTCTCTTCCAGCGGGCTCATGATCACCAGGGTCCGCGCGTCCTTGACGCGCGAAAGCAGCTTCTTGCCGATCTTGAGCGACGGCGTGCCGTAGGAAGTGCTTTCGTTCACATCCGGCAGCGACACCATCGCCTTGCGCAGCCGCTCGACGGCAGGCGCAAGTGCGTCGCGGTGGTCAGGCGGCGAAGCGGCCGGCATCCCCGGAATAATAGCTGATGTAGCGCTGCTTGATCTCTTTCACCGGCAGCACGATGAACACGTCCACCGTCTCGAAATCATGGTCGATCACGCAGCCGTCGCCGATGCGCGCGCCGAGGCGCAGATAGCCCTTGATCAGGGGCGGCATGCGCAGGAAGGCGGATTTCGCGTTGATCGCCTCGCAGGGCACCATGTCCATGGCCCGATACCGGCTCGGCAAGGCGCTCACGTCATAGTCCGGCTCGGCCCGGAAATTGTGGGCGAGGAAGGAAAGCGCTTCGGCGTGTGCCGCTGGAACCGTGCCGTGGAAAGAGGCGCAGCCTGCCATCACGTCGATGTCGTGATGCAGCACATAGGCCCAGATGCCTTGCCACAGGGCCTCGATGGTGCGCTTCGAACGGTATTGCGGCAGCACGCAGGAGCGGCCAAGCTCCAGGAAGCGCTTGTCGGGATGGCGGCGGATCAGCGAGCCGAGATCGAATTCGTCCTGCGAATAGAAGCCGCCGGCCAGCGCGGCGCCCTCTTCCTTGAGCAGCCGGTAGGTGCCGACGATGCGGTCATGCTCGGGGCCGGGCAATGCGTGGTCGAACACCAGTATGTGGTCGCAGGCAGCATCGAACTGGTCGGCGTCGCGGCGGTCGAGCGCCTCCAGCCGGTTCGATTTCGCGCCGAGTTCCTCATAGAAGACGCGGTAGCGGACCTCTTGCGCGGCGGCGATTTCGGCGTCGTTGCGGGCCAGCCGCGCTTCCAGCGCGCCGATGCGCCCGAGCGTCCTGTCGGCGATGCCGAGGGCCGGTTCGACACCAGGAAGCAGGCCGACTTTCGCCTCGATGGGGATGTCGACCGATGGAATCGCTGATTGCACGGGTGATTCTCCTTCGAACAGCCGAGCATGGCGCGGAAATAAGAGTGATGTGCAACAGTCGTATGAACCTAACGTGACGGACGCGGCCGCTCAAGCCTGCAATGCAGCCGTGTGTCCGCAAATTGCCGTGAGGGAGGTCCTTCGCCTTACGCGAGGCGGTCCTCGACGACATGCACCAGCGCGTCGGGGTCGATTGGCTTGGTGACGAAGCCGCTGGCGCCATGGGCGAGCACGTCGTGGCGGGTCTTTTCCTGGTTGTCGGCGGACAGAACCATGATCGGCACCGGGGACAGGCTGTTCTCCTCCTCGTGGCGGCGGATGAGCGCGATCGCTTCCAGCCCATCCATCACCGGCATATGCAGATCCATCAGCACGACGTCGTGCCGTTCCTTGCGGGGGCCGATGACGGCCTCGACCGCAGCCCTGCCGTTGTTGACCACCTCGACGCGATGCCCCGCCTTCTGCAGCGTGGTTCGCGCCAGCAGCGCGTTGATTTCGTTGTCCTCGGCGAGCAGGATCGACAGCCCCGCCACCTGGGCGCTGCGGCCCCTGGATGTCGCACGGGGAGGGGGCAGGGAGGTGATTGCCGTGCTGGCGGCGCCCGAAAGCAGCACGCGCAGCAGCGTCTCGCCACGCACCGGCCTGGCGAGGAAGGTGACGTAGCCGCTGGCGCGGAAATCGCCGAGCGCGCCCCGGTCGGTCGGCGCAATCAGGGTGATCGCCTGGCTGCCGGAGAAACCGGCCTGCTTCAGCCGCTTGAGCACCCTGCCGTCGGACGCTTCGACCGAAGCGTCGATGAGCAGGGCGTCGCACGGCCCGGTAAGTTCCGCGGCCTGCTCCACCGAGTAGGCGACGTCCACGGTTCCGCCATAGGCGCGGACCGCGCGCGCGATGGCGTCGCATTCGACCTCGTTTTTCGACAGGATGATCGTGCGATGGCCGTCGAGCACGGCGCCGCGCGTCTGGCTGGAACCGCTTGCCTCGATCGCCGGAACCTCGAAGGCGAACTCGGAGCCAAGGCCGAGATCGCTGGCGACCGATATCGTGCCGCCCAGCGCCTCGACGATGCGGCGCGAGATGGCGAGGCCGAGACCAGCCCCGCCATGCGCCCGGGTCGAACTGCCGTCGGCCTGCTCGAATTCCTCGAAGATGCGGTCCATGTCCTCCTTGCGCAGGCCGGGGCCGGTATCGGAGACCGCGAAGCGCACCAGGTCGACGTCTCCCGTCCCCGCTTTCAGCCCCACGGTGACCAGCACGCCGCCGGTATCGGTGAACTTGATGGCGTTGCCGATCAGGTTGAGCAGCACCTGCCGGATGCGGCCGGGGTCGGCGGTGATGGTGTGCGGCACGTTGGGCGCGACATAGCAGCCGAGGCCGATGCCCTTGCCGTAGGCGCGCGCCGCAAGCAGTTCCACCACGCTTTCGATCAGTTCGCGCGGCGAGATCGGTTGCGGCTCCGGCACGAAACGGCCGGCCTCGATCTTGGAGAAGTCGAGCAGGTCCTCGATCAGCGCCAGCAGCGCGCTGGCCGAAGTGGAGACGGCGCTGACATAGGTCTTCTGCTCCGCCGACAGGTTGGTGTCGGCGAGCAGTTTTGCCATGCCCATGATGCCGTTCATCGGCGTGCGGATTTCGTGGCTGACGGTGGCCAGGAAACGCGATTTGGCGACGCTCGCATATTCGGCCCGCTCGCGCGCGCCGATCAGCGCCGTCTCGGCGCGCTTGCGGCCGGTGATGTCGCGCGCGATGGCGCGGTGCGAGACGCCCTTGCTGGCGAGGTCGCGCATGGACAGTTCGATCCACGAAAACCAGCGCGTGCCGGCCGGCGTATGCACGGCCACGTCGGTCGAACTCAGGCACTCGCCATCGGCGAAGGCGGCATCGGGGACGACGCCGACCTCTATGCCCAGATCGGCGAGCCGGGTGCCGATCAGGCCGTCAAGCGGGCGTCCGACCAGATCGGCGAACACCTTGTTGGCATAGACGATGCGGCCGTCGCGGTCGCGGTGGATGACGAGGTCGCCGAGCGCGTCGATGAGGCCGAGGAAATGCTCCTCGCTCTCGTGCAGTTCCCACATGCGGTCGGCCAGCGCCTCGACGCGGGCCGCCGGCGCCTCCGCGCCCCCGGCTTCGCCGGACCGGCGCCGTTCGACGTTGAGGCCGCGATACAGGAACAGGATGCCGGCAAGCCCGATCGCCAGGAGAAAGAGCGCGACCCACATGGGTGCCTGCATCAGGTTGGCGATGCCGGACAGCAGCAGGACAGCGATGATGCCGCCGACTTGCAGGAGCAGCATTTTGGGTCTGGCCGGCAGCAGTTCGACCAGCGGGTCGGGATCGGGATGCGCCTCGGCCGTCGGCGTCTTGTCGCCGCCATCCGAGCCTTTCCCGCCAAGGGAATTGTGAGATACTGGCGCCGTCATACCCCAGACATTAGGCATGACCTTCTTCCCTAAGCTTTCCCCAATTCGCTCGTATTTTAGTCGTCTTGCGGATTCTAACGCAAGTTGTCATATCCCGACGACGACACGCCCCCTGATCTTGCCGTCAATAATGTCCGTGGCCGCGCCGACTATGCCGTCGAAGCCGATCGTCGTCGTCAGCGCCGCAAGTTTGCCGTGGTCGAGTTCGTCGGCAAGCCGCCACCAGGCCTCGAGCCTGAGTTCCTTCGGGGCCATGACCGAGTCGATGCCGAGCAGCGATACGCCGCGCAGGATGAAGGGCGCGACGCTGGAGGGGAGGTCCATGCCTTGCGCCAGCCCGCAGGCGGCGACCGCGCCGCCATAAGAGGTCATCGACAGCACATTGGCCAGCGTGTGGCTGCCGACCGCGTCGATGCCGCCGGCCCAGCGCTCCTTGGCAAGAGGTTTCGCCGGCCCGGAAAGCTCGCCGCGGTCGATGATTTCAGCCGCGCCGAGGTCGGTGAGGTAGGCGCTTTCAGCAGGGCGTCCGGTCGAGGCAATGACATGGTAGCCAAGCCTCGACAAGAGCGCGATTGCCACCGAGCCGACGCCGCCGGCCGCCCCGGTGACCACCACCGGGCCGCGGTTCGGCGTGATGCCGTGGCGTTCCAGCGCCATCACCGACAGCATGGCCGTGTAACCCGCCGTGCCGATCGCCATAGCCTGGCGCGCCGTCATGTTGTCCGGCAGCGGCACCAGCCAGTCACCCTTGACGCGCGCCCGGCCCGCATAGGCGCCGAAATGCGTCTCGCCGACGCCCCAGCCATTGAGGATGACCTTGTCGCCCTCTTCCCAGTCGGGATTGGACGAGGAAATCACCGTGCCGGCAAAATCGACGCCGGGAACCAGCGGAAAACGCCTGATCACCGGCGCCTTGCCGGTGATCGCGAGGCCATCCTTGTAGTTCACCGTCGTCCACTCGACGGCAACCGTGACGTCGCCGTCCATCAGCTCGGCATCGGTCAGTTCGGTGACGGCGACCGACTGTTTTTTGTCCTCGCCGCGCGAGATGAGGATGGCCTTGAAGGTTTCGGGCATTCTTTCTCCTCTTCTCCGACGGCCAGTCCGACCCAGGACGGCAGCTTACCCTACGCAGGTTTGGCCGGCTTCGCCAACAGATGAGCAACGTCATCTTCCGGCCGCAGGAATCGTCACCACGCCCGGATTTTATCCCGCGTGGCCTTTGAGCGTGCTGGAATGCCTTTCGATAAATGGCTCGGCCGGGGGCACCGCCGTCATGACGTATCGGCGCGCAGCGGGTTCAGCGCGTCCAAGGCCAGCGCATGGGCATGCGCCAGGATCTCGTCGACCTCGCGGATGTTCTTCCGGCGCCAGGCATCCAGATCGTAGGGCGACAGCCGGCCGCCCGGCGGCCGGCCAAGCCACAGCGGCCGTGTCCGCTGGAACCGTACCGTGCCGCGCGCCGTCCTGCCGCGCACGACCACGGCGCTGCCGATTTGCCGCATTTCCGCGACCGCCGCGTCGCAGCGCGCCTTCCAGCGGGCGAACCGTTTTGCCTGTTTTGGCAGGTCGTCGAGGACCGCGCCCAGCGCCTGGAGCCGCAACGAGAGCCGCGCCGCATCGATCGGGTCGTCACGCGATGGCGGGGGCGGTGGCAGCGGCAGCGGAGCCGGATCGCTGAAGCCGGGAACCCAGATGCGCGGCATGGCGTGCGCCGGCACATAGCGGCGGCGGACGCGGAACGGATATTTGGGCGGATCGAACAGCGGCAAGCTCATGGTGCGGGGCTTGGCGGCGCGCCGTTTGGCGGCCTTTTGCTCTGCCTGGTAGCGGGCGAAATCTTGGCGCGACAGGGTGACGGCAAGGCCGAGGCGACGCATGGCGGCCACCGTGTCGGAAATTTTTGGCTTGGGTTTTCGCGGGCGCACCGGCGGCAGGTTGACCACGATGCCGCGCGCTGTCGCAATGATCAGCCGACGCGCGGCGGATTCGGCGGGGCGCAGCAGCCGCAGGATAGCGCGGTAGAGGTGGCGGGGCAGAGTTGACGCACCGCCGGCCATCTCGGCCATTCCGGCGAGCATGACGAGGATGCGCTTCAGCGCCTCCACGTTTCGCTCGATTGCCGTATTCTCGTCCATCGCCACCTACCTCCAGACAAGGCCGGCGCGGATTATCGCACCGATCGGGAGCAATGTAAACAATCCTAGGAAAATAATCCTTGAAGCGCAACGCCCTTTCGCGCAACGCATTGGAAAAACGCGGCTTTTCGGGACGTGGCGGCCCGCTCCGGTGCCTTTCCGGCTGGACGCAAGGGCTCGGTCGGGAAGAAGGTCATGCTTGTAAAAGCAAGTGAAATCAGAGTCTTGGCTGCAAGCTTGGTGGATTTTGGCGTGACAAGCATGACCAAGGGGCACTGCCGTCGGCTTTCAGTTTAGACCGTCTCACCTCTTTGGAGCCGCCTCCCCGTCAAGGCTAGGGCAATCGTATTTGGACTTGCTTTGCGAAGCGATCCTCATCGCCTGCCTTCGGCAGGACGCCGAGGCACCACCGAAACGAGCCGGCGAAGCCGGCTCGGAGCGGATGGAGCCCATCTGCGCTTGCCCTGCCGTTTGCGGATCGAGATGTCCGGCAGCACAGTCGGAAGGACGGGCTGTGGGGGCGGTCAAATGACCCTTGGCATTGGCTCGAAAACGGCTCTAGTTAGTCGCCCGAAGGCGCGGTCTTTCGAGCGCCCAGCCAGCCGACCACTTCCTGCAGCACGATCGCCGCCGCTCCCACCGAGATGAAGGCGTCGGCGAGGTTGAACACCGCGAAGGACCAGACCGGCGTGTGGAACAGGATGTAGTCGATGACGTGCCCATAGACCGCGCGGTCGATGAGGTTGCCGAGCGCGCCGCTGACGATCAGCGCGAAGCCGATGCGCGCCAGTATGTGGCGCGGGTCGGATTTGGCGGCGAGGTAGAGCACGAAGGCGATGACGGCGATCGAGACGAGGATCAGGCCGCGGTCGCCCACCCAGGAGAACATGGAGAAGGCGACGCCGGTGTTGTATGTGCGGTAGAGCGCCAGGAAGGGCAGCAGCTCGACGGCCTCGTGCATGACGAGGCGGGTCTCCACCAGCCACTTGATCCACTGGTCGAGCGCCACGCCGAATGCCGCCAGCGCGGCGTAGAGTATCAGGGAACGAAGACCCATCAAAAATCCAGTTTCAGCGCCGCGCGGCGGATTTCGAACAGCATCACGCTGGTGGCGACCGCAAGATTGAGCGAATCGGCGCGGCCCGCCTGCGGGATGCGAACCAGCCGGTCGCAGGTCTCCGCCAGCGCGTCGGGCAGGCCTTGCTGCTCGTTGCCCATCAGGAGCACTACGGGTTTTCTGGTATAGTCGACACTGCGATAGTCGACCGCGCCTTTCAGATGGGTGCCGACCAGAAGGGCGGAAAGCCCTTTGCGCCAGGCGAGAAAGGCTTCCGGCGTGGCGCGCGAGACGGGCACGGCGAAGATCGAGCCCATCGTCGCCCGCACCGTCTCCAGCGCGAACGGATCGGTGGTCTCGCCGACCAGGATGATGCCTTTCGCGCCGACCGCGTCGGCGGTGCGCAGCACAGTGCCGAGATTGCCGGGATCGCGCACCCGGTCGAGCGCCACCCAGACGTCGCCATCGCTCGGCCGGATGTCGGCAAGCTTCGTCAGCCGTTGCTCGAACACGCCGATGACGGTCTGCGGATTGTCGCGGCGGGTGATCGCGGCCAGGATCTTTTCCGAGACTTCGAGCACATCGCCGCCCTTGGCGACAACGCGGGCGGCGACCTTCTCGACCGCCGGGTTGCCGAGCGCCGATTTGGCGAAGACCAGCGTCTTCACCCGCCAGCCAAGGTCGAGCGCATCGATGACCAGTTTCAGGCCTTCGGCGAGGAAGGCGTTCTGCTGGTCGCGGAATTTTTTGAGCGCCAGCGCCTTCAGATCCTTCACCAGCGGGTTGGCGAGGCTGGAGACTTCCTTGACGCGTCCCGGCGCGCCGCTGCCTCGCTCGCTCATGAGCGTCTTTCTCCGCGCATGATCTTGTCCGAAAACCGGTTCCCACTTTTCGGGATCATGACGCTACCCAGCGCGAAAACAGCGAGGTGGAAAGCGCCCGGCCGGCGCCCTTTTCGCGGATCACCAGCTCGCCGGATTCCACCCGGCCGCCCATACCGGCGAAAGTGTCGCGCATCAGCGCGTGGATGGCGAAGAAGGAGGAGCGGATCGAATAGGCGGTGAGCACGACGGCAAGCGGTTTCGGCGTCAGGATCGAGCGGCAGAGGTCGGCGAGTTTCGGCAGATCGTCGAACAACTGCCAGACCTCGCCCTTCGGCCCGCGCCCATAGGCGGGCGGATCGAACAGGATGATGTCGTAGCGGCTGCCGCGCCGTTCCTCGCGCTCGGCAAATTTCATCGCGTCCTCGCAGATCCAGCGGATCGGCCTGTCCGTCAGCCGCGCCATCTCCTGGTTCTCGCGCGCCCAGCCGATCGCCTTTTTCGAGGCGTCTACATGCGTGACTTCCGCGCCGGCTTTTGCGGCGACGAGGGAAGCGAGCCCGGTATAGCCGAACAGGTTGAGCACTTTTACCGGCCTGTGTGCATTCTCGATCAGACCGGCCATGTGATCCCAGTGGGTCGCCTGCTCGGGAAACACGCCGACATGGCGGAAGGAGGTGAAGCGGCCGAGATAGTCGATGCTGTCATGCCGCATCGGCCAGGTCTCGCCGAGCGGCTGCTTTGGGAAGCGCCAGCGGCCGAGCCCTTCCTCATCGGTGTCGCCGGTGAAGACGGCGTCGGCCTTCCGCCATTCGGTTTCGGGCAACGCCTTCTGCCAGATCGCCTGTCCCTCGGGCCGCACGATACGGTAGGGGCCGTATTGCTCCAACTTCTCGCCGCTGCCGCTGTCGAGCAGCGCATAGTCGTCATTGGGCAGCACTTCCAGGATGACCGGCAGTCTTTCGGCGGGCAGGGCGCCTTCGCGGCGGGCGAGTTTGCGCGCGGCGGGGGCCGGCTCCTGCGGCGGGGGCGCGGCAGGCCTAGCCGCGTTGCGCTCCTCGCGCGGGCGCGCAGACTGCGCCGCTGGCGGGCGGGGCGGAAAACTGTCGCGGCGTCGGTCGCGGGTGGATTTCAAAAAATTCTCCGGCGGTCGTGCCGCTTTTGGCATAGGGGTGCGGGCTGCGCAACTCGCCTGGGCTCGGCGGAAATGAGGCATCCGGCCACACGGGCTCACGGGTTGCGGCAAAGGTGAAGGCGGCGATAGGCTTCCCGCGCGTCGGCAGGCCGGCTATGCGGTTGCCCGTGGACATGGACTTCGGCCGCACATTCGTGCGCTCGATCCCGACTGCCACCGCCTGCGCGTCTTCTGTCCGGAGAGCGAATGATGACGGAAAAATCGTTCTGGCTGGCGGTCGCCTCCGCCGATCATGTGCGCAGGGGACGCCGGGAAGGTTTCATGCAGGTCTCGCACGGCAAGGCCGGGCCGCTGCGCCGGATCAGGCCGGGCGACGGCGTGGTCTATTACTCGCCGAGCAGCGTCTATGGCGAGAAGGGCGGGCTGCGGCATTTTACGGCAATCGGCGTGGTTCGCGAGGGAGAGCCGTATCAGGGAGATATGGGTGGCGGCTTCACACCCTTCCGGCGCGACATCGACTGGGCGGATGCCTCGGAAGCGCCGATCGCGCCGCTGCTCGACCGGCTGGAACTGACCGCAGGCAAAGCCAACTGGGGCTATCAGCTTCGCTTTGGGTTGCTGAAGATCGGCGAGGGTGATTTTCGGCTCATTGCGGAGACGATGGGTGCGGCATTGCCGACGACGTCTATCCCTTGAGTTTTGAATAGACGGCAATCCCCGCCGCCAGATCCTCCAGTGCCGCTCCGACCGACTTGAACAGCGTGATCTCTTCCGTGGTGGTGCGGCCACGCTTCTCGCCGCGCGCCAGTTCGTGCAGGTCGGCGATGATGTCTTCCGGGTTCAGCACACCGGATTGTAGCGGCTGGACGATGTCGCCCGCCTCCTTGGTGGCTCCGGCGCGGGTGTCGACATAGACGCGCGAGCGGGCGATCGCGGTATCGTCGGCCTCGCGCATGCCGGGTGTAAAACCGCCGACGAGGTCGACATGCGTGCCCGGGCGCAGCTTTTCGCCGGAAATCAGCGGTTCGGTCGAGATCGTCGCCGACGAGACGATGTCGGCCCAGCCAAGTGCGGCGTCGAGGTCGGAGACGCCGGTCGCGTTGAGCCCGTCCTTGCGCAGGGCGTCGGCCGCCTTTTCGGCGTTGCTTGGCGACCGGTTCCAGATGCGGATCTCCTCGATCGGGCGCACCGCCGAATGGGCTTTCGCGAGGAACGGGCAGAGCGCGCCGGCGCCGACCACTAGCAGCTTCGAGGCGTCTTCGCGCGCCAGATAGCTCGCGGCGAGCGCCGAGGCGCTGGCCGTGCGCCATTGCGTCAGCCGTTGACCGTCGATCAGCGCCTGCGGCTCGCCGGTCTTGGCATCGAGCAGCAGATAGAGCCCCATCACCGCCGGCTTTCCGATGGCGTTGTTGTCGGGCGACACGGTGACAATCTTCACGCCGATATGACCGCCGTCCGAGGTGCCGGCGGCGTTGAGGTCGGTCCAGGCCGGCATGAGCAGCAGCGTGGAGGCGGCGCCGTCCGGCCGCTCGACGGTGTGATGATGGCGCACCGGCTGCACGGCGCCCTTGCGGAACGCCTCGCGCAGCGTCTCGACAAGGCCGGCGAACGTCAGGGAACGGTCGACTTCGTCGGCTGAGATCATGCGCATGCGGTCACTCCGGGCGAGGGAATGGCGGTGGCCTCACGTGGAAGGTTTCGGCAGCGCCGTGCTGGAAACGGTAGCCCGGTTCTGGCGCTGGGCGGCGTCGCGCGCCGCTTGCGCCTCGATGCCGCGCTGCCGGGCGGCCTTGCGGTAGCGGCCCTGCTTGAACCAGGTGGCGAGGCTGCCGATGATCATGCCGACCGCAAGTGCCGCGAACAGCAGGAAAAACAGCGGCAACTGCACGGTGAGCGCGGGGTTGCCGGGATTGAACGGATCGAAGGTGAAGGCCGCCGGCGCCCGGTTTGCCACCGCCAGCGCGATCAGGATGATGGCGAGCGGCACGAATACGACGATGAGCACGATGCGATTGAAAAGCGTCATGGTGTCGCCGTCCGATGCTTGCTGCCTGTTTGCACGCCGTTCGCCTTACTTGTCGGAATTCAGCTTCTCGCGAAGCTCCTTGCCGGTCTTGAAGAACGGCACCCATTTCTCCTCGACCTCCACCGCGTCGCCGGTGCGCGGGTTGCGACCGGTGCGGGCAGGGCGGTTCTTTACCGAGAAGGCGCCAAAACCGCGAAGCTCGACCCTGTTGCCTTCGGCAAGCGCGTCGGTGATTTCGTCGAAGATGGCACTCACGATGTTCTCGACATCGCGAAGAAAAAGATGCGGATTGCGTGTGGCGATGATCTGCACGAGTTCGGATTTGATCATGAGCGCTGTCCCCGTCAATTATTGTGTTCTAAAGAGTAGGCGAATGATTTTATTCGTGTTTTTCAATCAGGCTGGAGCCGTCTCAAGGGTGCCAGACTGATACGAGACCGTCAAGGAACAACCGATCGGCGCCGCTTTCCCGAAGGATATCGCCGCCGGCTCCCGGAATTCCGATCAACTGCCCGACGGCTTGCGCGGTCGCACGGCTGAACAGCCAGCCGGAGTCCTCGTCCCTGGGTTTCCATTCGATGACTTCCAGGCTTCCAGACACGCCCTTGCTCGACAGCCAGGCGATCGCCTCCTGCTCGCCGCCAAGTCCGTCGATCAGCTTCTTGTCCAGCGCCTGGCGGCCGGTGAAGACCGAGCCGTCGGCCAGCGCCAGCACTTCCGGCCTTGTCAGCGGACGGCGGTCGACGACGAGACCGACGAACCAGTCATAGCTGTCGAGGATCATCGAGCGGATCATCGCCCGCTCTTCCTCGGTGGTCGGGTTGAAGGGCGACGGCTCGGCCTTCAGCGGCGAGGATTTCACCTCGTCCAGCGTGATGCCGATCTTGTCCATCAGGCCGCTGAAATTCGGGAACTGCGCCAGCACGCCGATCGAGCCGACGATGGAGGATTTGCGCGCCACGATGTGGTCGGTGGCGCTGGCGATCATGTAGCCGGCGGACGCCGCGAGCGTGCCGACCTGCGCCACCACCGGCTTTGTGGCGGCGAGCGAGCGGACGGCGTCGAAGATCGCCTCACCGCCGGCTGTGGTGCCGCCGGGGGAATCGATCGACAGGATGACGCCTTTGACCCTCGACGACTTCCGGATGTCGTCAAGCCGCTTCAGCAGTTCCTCGTCCTCGAGGATCGTGCCTTCGATCCTGACCTTGGCGATATGGTCGACGGATTTTCCGGCGAATTCGTCGCCGTAAAGCGCAACCGCCGTGCCGATGATGGCGACGGCCGCGACGAGCAATGCCGCGACGCGCCAGAAAGTGAGCTTGCGCCGCAGCCTGCGGCGATCGATGAGGTCGTCGGCGGTCGTGGCCATGGCTTCCTCGCAAACGGGGGAAAGCCAAGTATCTAGCGCATGTTACCGCCCCCGGCTACCACCAATGAGGGTGACGTGCCGGCAGATCGCCGTACTCGGCGCGAGGTGGACGCCTCACTCGCCGTAGCCGATGATGCCCTTGGTCTCGAGGAAGTCGTGGATCGCCCAGTCGGCATATTCGCGGCCGTTGCCGGACTGCTTGTAGCCGCCGAAGGGGGCGAAGGTGTCCCACTCGGGATAGTTGATCGAGACCTGGCCGGCGCGCAGCCGTCCGGCGACCTTGCGGGCATGGCCGATGTCCTGCGACTGCACGTAGGCGGCGAGACCGTAGACCGTGTCGTTGGCGATCTTCACTGCGTCGTCGTCATCCTCGTAGGAGATGACCGACAGCACCGGACCGAAGATTTCTTCCTTTTCTATGCTCATACCAGGCCGCACGTGGCCGAACACGGTCGGGCGCACATAATAGCCGCGGTTGAGATGGCCGGGACGGCCGTTGCCGCCGGTGACGACCGTGGCGCCTTCCGAGATGCCGGCTTCGATCAGCCGCTGGATCTTGTCGAACTGGACCTGGCTGACCACCGGACCGAGCTGCGTGTCCTCCGAGCGCGGATCGCCGACCTTGAACGCCTCGGCGGCATCCTTGGCGATGGCCAGCGCCTCATCGTGGCGCGACGCGGGCACTAGCATGCGCGTCGGCGCGTCGCAGGACTGGCCGGAGTTGCCGAAGCAGCCTTCCACGCCCTTCTTTACCGCGTGGGCGAAGTCGGCGTCGGAGAGGATAATATTGGCAGATTTGCCGCCGAGTTCCTGGGCGACGCGCTTGACCGTGTCGGCGGCGGTCTTGGCCACGATAATGCCGGCGCGGGTCGAACCGGTGAAGGATACCATATCGACGTCGGGATGCCCGGCCATGATCTGGCCGACGTCCGGACCGGTGCCGTTGATCATGTTGTAGACGCCTTTCGGCGTGCCGGCCGCCTCCATGACCTCGGAAAAGATGATGCCGCTGATCGGCGCGATCTCCGAGGGTTTCAACACCACGGTGCAGCCGGCGGCGATGGCCGGGGCCACCTTGCAGACGATCTGGTTGAGCGGCCAGTTCCAGGGCGTGATCAGCGCGCAGACGCCGATCGGCTCCTTCACCACCAAGGTACCGCCGCGCTTTTCTTCGAATTCGTAATCTTCGAAAGCCTTGATCGTCGATTCCATATGGGCGCGGCCGGCCCAGGCCTGCGCCTCGCGCGCCCAGGTGATCGGCGAACCGTTCTCCTGGCTGACCGCCTGGGCGATATCCTCGAAGCGCTCGTTGTAGATTTTGAGGATGCGTTTCAAGAGCTTCAGCCGTTCGGCCTTGCTGGTCTGTGAAAACGACGGGAAGGCGGCCTTGGCGGCGGCCACGGCGCGGTCGACATCGGCCTTCGAGCCGACGGAGATTTTCGTGTAGGCCTCCTCGGTGGAGGGATCGATGACGTCGAGCGTGGCAGGCACGACGGGGTCGACCCACTTGCCGTCGATAAAGAAGTTAAGGTGATGCGACATGGGTGGCTCCTCTTTGCCCTATGCGTAGCGTGGCGGGATTGCGCCGGCAACTACGGACCCGTCCTCGGCTGTCGTCCGCGCGGCATCGTGGGTGCGTCAAACGACGATCTTCACGCACATCGGCGTGCCGATCTCGATCGCATGGCCGGTGTCGGAGAGGCGCCCGGTTTCCAGATCGCGGGCGAAGATGGTGATGCGGTCGGCGTTCTGGTTGGCGGAGAACAGGTGGCCGCCGGAGGGCGTCAGGCAGAGGTTGCGCGGGGTCGAGCCGCCGCAAGGCGTGTAATCGATCAGCGTCAGCTTTCCGGTTTCCTGGTCGACGGCGAAGATCGGGATGGAATCGTGGCCACGGTTCGATCCGTAGACGAAACGGCCGTCCGGCGAGATCTGGATGTCGGCGCAATGGTTGTGGTCGCGCGCTTCCGCCGGCACCGCCGGTTTTGCGTCGATGAAGGCAAAACCGCCGGTGTCGGCGTCGAGCGCCAGCGAGACGACGGTGGAGTCGAGTTCGTTCATGACGAAGACGAATTTGTCGTTCGGATGCAGCGCGATGTGGCGCGGCCCGGCGCCTGGTTTCAGCGCCGTCTCCTGCAATGGCGACAGCGAGCCGTCGGCTTCGATGCGGTAGGTGACGAGGCAGTCGATGCCGAGATCGGCGACGATGGCGATGTTGCCGGCTATCGATTCCGTGGCGCTGTGCGCGTGGCTGCGCTCCTGCCGGGCTTCGTTGGGGCCTGTGCCTTCATGGGCGACGCTGGCGAGCGGCGCGGTCAGGCCGCCATCGTCGCGGATGCCGTAGACCACGACCGACTGGTCTGGACCGCCGGACCCCATGCCGTAATTGGCGACCAGCAGTTTTGTGCCGTCGCGGGTGATAAAATTGTGGGCGGTGATCGAGCCCAGCGTTGGCTGCTTGTTGACGTAGCTCAACGTGTTGGTGGCACGGTCGAAGCCGTAGGCTGACACCATGCCCTCGCGCCAGGCGAACACTTCGCTGTTTGCGAAGATTTTCGCGCCGTCCGGCGTCACCGACAGAAAAGTCGGGTTGTCGACCTCGTTCGTCTCCGCCAGCATGGTCACCGCGAGCGTGTCTTCGTCGAAAGCGTAGACGGAGAGCCCGACGCCGCGCGCGCCCTGGAAATACGGCGCCTCGCGGTTGAGCGAACCGACGAACACAAGAAGCTCCGACATTTTTTTCCCTCCCCAGGCGGCCCTTCCGGCGGCGCCGGCCCGTTGGCCCCGCAACGTGCCGCCGCATTTTCACGAGCCAGAATGACGACAACGGCGCTTGCAAACAAGCCCCATATGTGAAAAACATATTCATGAGAGAAGATCGCAGGGGAGGAGCCGTGACCTGTCTCGCAGGCAATGCGCGCGGCTTGATGTATCCATGACCGCTTTCGCGCCGACCGTCGGCGTTTCGTCGACGCAGCCGTCCGACATGCCCGAAAGCCACGCCGAGATACCGGTGTGGAACGCGGAAAACTGGTTCTACGAGGACTGGCCAGTCGGCCAGAAGATACGCTCGTTGCGCCGCACGATGGCCGAGGGCGACAGCCATCTGTTCAACACGCTTGTGCTGGACATCCACCCCTATGTGCAGGACCGTATGTTCGCGGAAAAGGAAGGCATTTTCGGCCAGCGGCTGATCGCTGGCGCCTTCGTGTTCTCGGCCGGGCTGGGACTGGTCGCCACCAACTGCATCAACGCCTTTTCCTACGGCTACGACAAGCTCCGCTTCATCAAGCCGGTGTTTGTCGGCGACACGATCTATTCGATCCGCACCAACCTCGACAAACGCCCGAAATACAAGGAACTCGGCCTGATCCGCGCCAGCTACGAGGTGTTCAAGGGCGAGGGCGAACTGGTGCTCTACTGCGAGCACCTGCAGACGGTGAAATACAAGAACCCGGCGGATTTCGCCGGCAAGACCGAGAAGTAATTTTTATGAGCGAATCCGAACTCCCGCTCGCCGGCCTCGTGGTCGTCGACATGAGCCAGTTCCTGTCGGGGCCGTACTGCTCGCTGCGCCTGCTCGACCTCGGCGCGCGGGTGATCAAGATCGAGCGCCCGGACGGCGGCGACCTGTCGCGAAAACTCTATCTCAGCGACACCGAGATCGGCGGCGATTCCACCATCTTTCACGCCATCAACCGCGCCAAGGAAAGTCTTGCGATCGACTTGAAGGACGAGGCCGACCTCAAGGCGCTGCGCGGGCTGCTGACCAAGGCCGATGTTCTTATCCAGAATTTCCGGCCGGGCGTCATCGAACGGCTCGGCCTCGACTACGAGCATGTGAAGGCTCTCAACCCGCGCATCGTCTATGCCTCGATAAGCGGCTATGGCGAGGAAGGGCCGTGGGTGAAGCGGCCGGGTCAGGACTTGCTGGCCCAGTCGCGCTCGGGCGTCATGTGGCTGAACGGCGACGAGGACCAAGGGCCGGTGCCGTTCGGGCTGGCCATCGGCGACATGCTGGCGGGCGCGGCCTGCTGCCAGGGCATCCTTGCCGCGCTGGTGCGGCGCGGCATTTCCGGAAAGGGCTCGCATGTCGAGACCAGCCTGCTGGAGGCGCTGGTCGACTTCCAGTTCGAGGTGCTGACCACGCATCTGAACGACGGACGGCGGCTGCCGCGCCGCTCTTCCTTCCGCTCCGCCCATGCCTACCTGTCGGCGCCTTACGGCGTCTATCCGGCCAAGGACGGGTTTTTGGCCATCGCCATGACGCCGATCCCGAAACTGGCAGGGCTGCTGGGGCTGGATGGCGAGCTTTCCGCCTATAGCGATCAGCCGGCGACGTGGTTCACGGCGCGCGACGAGATCAAGGCGATCATCGCGCAAAGGATCGGCACGAAAACCATCGACGAGTGGCTGGCGGCGCTGGAACCCGCCGACATCTGGTGCGCCAAGGTCTTGAACTGGCCGGAACTGTTCGAGAGCGACGGCTTCAAGGTTCTGGACATGCTGCAGACGGTGACGCGCGAGGACGACGTGTCGATCCTGACGACGCGCTCGCCGCTGCGCGTCGACGGCGTGCGCGCGAAGGTCGAGCGCGCCGCTCCGCTGGTGGGCGAGCACAGTGCGAAGATCCGCGCGGAGTTCGGGTTGTGAGAGTGGCCGTGCCCCCTCCACCACGCTTCGCGTGGTCCCCCTTCCCCGCTTCGCAGGGGAGGAACCGCTGCGGCACCGCCGGCACGCCCTGGATCCTCCCCCGTTTACGGGGGAGGGGGACCACGCAAAGCGTGGTGGAGGGGGCGGATCGCCATGACTCTTCGGCGAGGCCGGCGCCATGACCACCCTCAAAGGCATGACCTGGAGCCATCCGCGCGGCTACGACCCGATGGTCGCCTGCTCGGCGATCTGGAGGGAGAAGACCGGCGTCACGATCGACTGGGACAAGCGTTCGCTGCAGGATTTCGAATCCTTCCCGGTCGAAGAGTTAGCCAAGGCTTACGACCTGATCGTCATCGACCATCCGCATGTCGGCCAGATCACCGCGGAAAACTGCCTTATGCCGCTGGACGTGCCCGGCCGCGAGGCAGAGCGCGAGGCGATGGCGAAGGCAAGCGTCGGACAATCCTATCCGAGCTATACGTGGCAAGGCCGGCAATGGGCGTTTCCCATCGACGCGGCCAGCCCGGTGCAGGCTTATCGGCCGGATAGATTAGGACGCCCGGTCGAGCGCTGGAGCGAGGTGCTCGACCTGGCGCGGCAGGGCAAGGTGCTGCAATCGCTGCGGCCGCCGCATTCGCTGATGGTGTTTTTCACGCTCGCGGCCAATCTGGGAACGCCCTGCGCGGTGACCGGCCCCGGCGACCTGATCGAGCCGGCCGCGGGCGAGCGCGTGTTCGAGATGATGCGAAAATTCTTCGCGCTGCTCGACCCCGCCTGCCTGTCGATGGACCCCATCGCGGTCTCGGAGAAGATGGCGGAAGACAGTTCGCCTCACATCTGCGCGCCGCTGATCTATGGCTATGTCAGCTACGCGACGGACGGGTTCCGGCAGCACAGGCTGGCCTTTGCCGACATGCCGGTGACGGGGCAAGCGGGACTGGCCGGCTCCGCTTTGGGCGGCACCGGCATCGCCGTTTCGGCCTTCTCGAAAGCCAGGGAAGCGGCGATCGATTTTGCCCATTGGATTGCCAGCGACGACGTGCAGCGTGGTCCCTATGCGGCGGCCGGTGGCCAGCCCGGCCATGCGCTCGCCTGGGAGGACGACACCGTCAACGCCGCGACTCACGGGTTCTATCGCAATACGCGAAAGACGCTTGAGGGCGCGTGGGTTCGGCCGCGCCATGACGGCTACATGGGTTTTCAGCAGGCCGCGTCGGACCGCATCAATGCCGGCCTCGTGGCGGGAGACGCCGCGCGGACGGTGGTGGCCGATCTGAACAAACTGTTCCGGAAAAGTTTTGAGGAATAGCCGGCCGGCATCAGTCGGGCGGTGGACTGCAACGGAGGAGAAGACGATGAATGGACTGCTTCGCGGCCTTCTGGCCGCAACTGCCTTGGTTTCGATTGCCACAGCCGCAAACGCCCAGGATGTTTCCGGGGTCATCGGCGGCCTGCCCGCCGAGTTGAAGGCTCAGTACGAGGGCGCGCCGCAAAAGGTGCTGCCGTCAGCCTGGGACAACTTTTCGCCGCCGGCAAAACCCTGGAAATGGTGCCATTCGGAATCCTACCAGGGCAATCCGTGGCGCGTCTCGGTGACCAACGAATTGAAGCGGCTCGTCGACGGCCTGATCGCCGACGGCACGGTGGCGAGCTTCGAGGTGTCCGATTCCAACAACGATGCCGCCCAGCAGATCAATCAGATCCGCGCCTTCATCGACAAGGGCTGCTCGATCATCACCTCGATCCCCGGCTCGGCCACCGCGCTGGACGAGGCGATCGACGCCGCAGCCGCTAAGGGAATCCCGTTCCTGACGGCGGCTGGTTCGGTCACCAGCCCGAACGCCATCAACGTCGATTCCAACTATGCCCGCTGGGGCTATGACATGATGACGGCGATCGCCAAGGCGAAGCCGGATTCCAGCATCCTGCTGGTCGAGGGCATCGCCGGCCATCCGATCGTCGTGCAGGAACGCGAGGGTGGCGACAAGGCGCTGGCGGAAAACACCGGCCTGAAGGTCGCCCGCTCTGTCAACGGCAACTGGACGGCCAACGTCACCAAGACCGTCGTGCTGCAGGCCATTGCCACCAATCCGGCGCCGATTGACGCGGTGTGGACGACCGGCAGCGAAAGCCGCGTCGTCGCCGAGGCGTTTTCCGAGGCCGGCCGCCCGGCGCCGCTGATCACCGGTTCGATCACCGGCGACGCGCTCGGCTACTGGAAGGCCAATCCGGACAAGTATCGCTTTGAGGGCCATGCCGTGCTGCCGGGCTGGACCGCGCAGACGCTCTATCGCGTTGGCATCCGCATGCTCGACGGCCAGAAGCCAAAACTCAACACGCTGCTGATCCCGATCCCGCCGGTCCACAATGCCGACCTCGACAAGTGGTACAAGGACTGCATGACGCCGGACGCCGTGTCGGTGTTTCCGGTGCCGCCGACCGACCCGATGCCGGAAGAGTGGCTGGACGCCTATTTTGGCAACCCCGCGCCGACCAAGGGCTGGGATTATGCGAAGGTGCCCGACGCCTGCGCGAAGTGACGTAATGAAACGTATCGGAGCCGACTCCTAAGGGGCCGGCTTCGTTGGCTTATGAGGCTCTATGAGATGCCGGGCGCTCTTTCGCACCCCCCTCTGAAGGACGCGGATCGTTGCAACGAACTCGCGGCAACATCCGGACTTCCCAATGCTTGAAGTCCGCGCCCTCTCCAAGCGCTACGGCGAGACCGTGGCGCTGTCTGACGCTTCCATCGCTTTCCGCGCCGGCACGATCCACACCATTTTGGGCGAGAACGGCTCCGGCAAAAGCACGCTGGTGAAACTGCTTTCCGGCATCGTGCAGCCGGACGCCGGGAAAATCCTGCTCGGCGGAAAGCCGTTTTCGGGGCGCGATCCCGCGACATTCCAGGCAGCCGGCTTCGCCACTGTGTTCCAGGAGGTGCTGGTCGCGCCCGACCGCTCGGTGACCGACAATATCCTGCTTGGTCTGGACGGGTTGCTGAAACGTAACGTGCCGCGCGGCGAACGCAAGGCACGTGCAGGCGGCGTGCTGGCAAGGTTTGCACGAACCCCGGTGCCGCTGGACGCACCCGCCGGCGCGCTGCCGCTGGCGGCGCAGCAGCTTGTCGTGCTGGCGCGCGCGGTGGTGCGGAACCCGAAAATCCTGATCCTCGACGAGGTCACAGCGGCGCTCGACTTCGCCGACCGCGAGGCGGTTTTTGCGCTGATGCGGGAGCTGGCGGGGCAGGGCACGCTGATCCTGTTCATCACCCACCGCATGGACGAGGTGATGGGGCTTTCCCACCGCATCTCCATTCTGCGTGGCGGCAAGGTTGTGCGCACCGAGGAGCGCGGCGTCTCGACGCCGGCCGAACTGCTGAAGGCCATGGCGCCGCAGACTGCGGCGGAGCTCGCGCATGTCTGACCGTTCCGCCTTCCATATCCGCAATCTTGCGCTGGCGCCCGGCAAGGCCGCCATCGACCACACCATCTCGCCGGGCGAGATCATGGGCTTGGCCGGGCTCGACGGCCATGGCCAGGAAACATTTCTCAAAATCCTGGCGGGGCTTGAGAAACCCATGGCCGGCCAGGTCTCGATCGACACGGCCGCCGGCCGCGTTCCGGTCAACGGCTTCCGCGGCGCGGTTGCCAGCGGCATCGCCTACCTGCCGCGCGACCGGCGTGCCACCGGCATCTTTCCCACCCAGTCGGTGCTCGACAATTTTGCCATTTCGACCGTCGGTAAGGATGCGCGCCTCGGCCTGATCAGCACGGCCGAGCGCCGCCGCCGCTACGAGGTTTTCCGCGAGAAACTGTCGATCCTAGCGCCGAGACCGGACGCGGCGATCACAACCCTTTCCGGCGGCAACCAGCAAAAGGTGCTGCTCGCCCGCGCACTGGCGTTGGAGCCGAAAGCGCTGCTGCTCAACGATCCCACCCGCGGCGTCGATGTCGCCACGCGCCATGTGCTCTACGACGTGTTCCGCGGCCTCGCGGCCGAGGGCATGGCGCTGGTCATCCTCTCCAGCGAGATCGAGGAGATTCTCGTGCTCTGCCATCGCGTGCTGGTGTTCCGTGAGCACGAGGTGGCGGCGGAGATGTCCGGCGGCGCCATGACCACCGACGCGGTGATTGCCGCCATGTTCGGAAGGGCGGCTTGATGACGTCATTTTGCGCTTTGTCGCACCCCCCTCTGTCCTGCCGGACATCTCCCCCGCAAGGGGGGAGATTGGCAGCGTCGGCCTTGCAGCTCCTTCTGAAACGTTGGCGGTTGGCGAAAGCCGAGCGGCCGGCTCAATCTCCCCCCTTGCGGGGGAGATGTCCGGCAGGACAGAGGGGGGTGCGAAGGGGCGCTCGCTTTAATCCGTGCAATAAACGGGGGCCGGCATGATCGGCTCGCTCGTCCGGAACGCCGGCTTCGCGCTGATCCTTCTGGTGGTTCTGCTCGCCGTCAACCTCGTGCTCAACCCGGCGCGGTTTCATCCGGCCGCCTGGGGCACGCTGATCGGGCTGGCGGCGCCGCTAATCGGCGCGGCGGCCGCCTCGGCGCCGGTGATCCTGGCTGGCCGGGGCGGCATCGATATTTCCGTCGGGCCGCTGATGGGCTTCGTCAACGCGATCGTGATTCAGGCGCTGTTCCTCAAGGCGGGCATCTCCTCGCCCCTAATCATCCTGCCGGCCGCACTTCTGGTCGGAGCGGCGGTGGGTGCTGCCAACGGCTTCATGGCGACGGTGCTGCGCATCCAGCCGATCGTGGCGACACTCGGCACCTATCTGATCCTCGCCGGCGTGACGCTGACCATACTGCCGGCGCCGGTCGGGCCGGCGCCGGCCTGGCTGAAGGCGATGGCCGGACCGATCTCCATCCTGCCGTTGGCCGCGATCTTTTTTGCCTGGTGGCTTGCGCGCCAGACGCCTTACTACGACCAACTCATGGCTGTCGGCAGCGACGACCGCGCCGCCTATACGGCCGGCGTGCCGGTCACAAAAGTGCGGTTCATCGCCTATGTGATCACAGGCATTCTGGCGGCGGTCGCCGGCCTGATGCTGACCGCGCTGATCGGCTCGGCCGATCCGAACATCGGCCCGACCTACACGCTGATTGCCATCGCGGCGGTGGCGCTGGGCGGCGTCAGCCTCGCCGGTGGGAAGGGCGGGCTGGCGGGGGCGGCCATCGGCGCCGTCGACATCTTCCTGCTGCAAAGCCTGCTGACCGCCTTCAACGTCTCGACCTATGTGTTGCAGGTCGCCTATGGCACGATCCTGGTCGCCGCCGTCATGCTGACCGCCGTGCAGGAACGCCTGTCGGCCAGGAGGGCCGCGCGATGAGCTTCGACCGCGCCTTTTTCGCCAGCACCAACGGCCGCATCGCCGGCGCCTTCGCCGTCGCCATCCTGCTGCATGTCGCAGGCACGCTGCTGATCCCTGGCTATTCCGCGCCTTTCGCCATCCGCGCCATCCTCGTGCTGGCGGCACTTCTGGCGGTGGCTTCGATCGGCCAGACGCTGGTGGTGATTCTGGGCGGCATCGACCTGTCGATCCCGTTTGTCATCGGCTTCGCCAATGTCGTGGCGGCGCAACTCTACGGGCAGGGGTGGAATTTTGTGCTCGTCTGCGGTGTGGTCGGCGTGCTGGCGCTTCTCATCGGCGGTCTGAACGGCCTGATCTCGCGGTCGCTCAACATCCATCCGCTGATCGTCACGCTGGGCATCGGTATGATCGTACAGGGGCTGGTGCTGCTGTGGACGAAGGGGTTTCCGTCGGGCTCGGCGCCGCCCGCCGTCTCGGCCTTCGTGTCGATCGGCGGCTCGGTCGGCCCGCTTCCCGTTCCGTGGCTGGTGCCCTGCGTCGCCGTGCTGACGGCGCTGATCGCACTGGTGCTGGCGCGCACGCCCTACGGACGGCGACTCTACGCGCTGGGCAGCAATCCGGGCGCCGCACCGCTGGCACTCATCGATCCGGTAAAAATGTGGGCGATGACCTATGCGGCCAGCGCTTTCTTCGCGGCGGTGGCCGGCGTGCTGCTGCTCGGCTTCACCGGCTCGGCCTATGGCGACGTCGGCCAGCCCTATCTGTTCCAGACCATCGCTGCAGTGGTGGTGGGCGGCGCCGCGCTTGTGGGCGGGCGGGGCAGCTATCTCGGCACCATCGCCGGCGTGCTGGTGCTGACCGAGATCAACACGCTGTTGATCGGGCTGGGTTTCCAGCCGGCGGCGGTGCAGGCGGCGCTCGGGCTGATCATCGTGATGCTGGTCTCGCTCTATGGCCGCGAGCGGCATGTGAGCACCACGATATAGGATCTATTCCGCTGCCAGTGTGGACGGCTCGATGCCGAGTCGCTTCAGTACGTCGAGGAGCGTTTCGACGTCTGGCTCGGTATCGTCGACCAGCGCTTCGTACAGCTTCTCGCGCGGTATGCCGGCCTCCTGCGCGATGCTGGTCATGCCGCGTGCGCGCGCCACCACGCCGATTGCATGGGCAATATAGACGGCATTGCCAGTTTCCATCGCATCGGCCAGCAACTCGCGCTGCGACTCGTCGCTGCCGAGATACTTCGAACTGTCGAATGGATATGTCTTGAGCGGCATTCATATCTCCTTGGCGAGCGTCAGCGCGCGTCGGATGTCGCGTTGTTGCGTGGACTTGTCGCCACCGCATAACAGGACAATGAGTCTACTCCCGTGGCGAAAGAACTGAACAACCCTCGCCTGCAAGGCGAGGGGTTCGAGGACAGGGTCGATTTGAAATCGACTGCTCTGTGGATAGGGCGAGCCGAACGATCGGCCAATCGTCCAACATCGCTGTTGCTCTTGGGAGTTGTCGCTTCGCGACTTCCTTGTCCTTCCCGTCGCCTGAAGGCGAGGGCTTTGCATCCCCGAGGGATAGTAAAGGCGGTACCCTGGTCCGTAGTCGATGCGCATCTCACCAATGCCATCGAAATATTTCACGTCACCCAGCATTCCTGCCCTTGCCCGGTCGATACGCTGCAAGATGCGGTTTCTGGCACGATTATCGGCTAGATCACCCACCCAAGCTACGAATTCCGCCGTCCGGGCGATTTCGAACATCTGAAGGGTGACCCTCTTAGGCCGAAGTTGATTGTGCTTGCAGAACCCTACAACCCCCACACCCTCTTCGCATTCCCTGAAAACAGCTTCGTCCGCTCCTCCGCGCTGGCGCCGGCTACCAGCGCTTGCGTCGCCGCCAGCCACGTCGACAGCCCGCCGCCAAGCGTGCAGACCGGCCAGTCGCTGCCCCACACCACGCGGTCCCAGCCGAACACGCCGATCGTGTGCTCGACATAGGGGCGCAGCGTCTCGACCGTCCAACTGTCCGAATCGGCGTAGGCGACCACACCGGAGATTTTGCCAACGACATTGGGGCGCTTGGCGATCTCGCTCATGTGCTCGCGCCAGGGGTGCTCGGCGTTCGCCTTGATGTCCGGCACGCCGCAATGGTCGAGTACGAACTGCACATCAGGCGCCAGGTCGATCAGTTCGATCGCCTTGGGAATCTGGTGCGGCAGCACGCAGAGGTCGAAGGTCAGCCCGGTGCCTTTCAGCCGCTGGACATTCTCGCGGAATAGCGCGCCCTCGGACACGTCGTCGGACACGACATGCAGCACGCGGCGAAACCCCTTGACGAATTTCGTCTCGCGCACCCGTTCCAAATATTCGGCGAAGCCCGGGTCTTCCGGGCGGCAGGCGGCAATCGCTCCGCGCAGCAGGCTGCCGGGCGCGCGCGCCTTGCGCGCCACATAGGCGGTCTCGGCCTCGATGTCCTCGGGTGCGACGTCGACTTCCATGTGCAGCGTCTGCGAAATGCCGCCGCGCCTGGCCTCCCGCGCGTACTCCTCGTAGGAAAAATCGCGGTTCAGCGCCGGAGCGCCGGAAAGCCACGGATAGCGCAGCGCCGACTGGTCGACGATGTGCAGATGGGTGTCGATGATCATTTTGGTCCTCCCTGACCTGTAGGCTCGCTGCTCACAGAGGAATTGAGCCTTCAAATAAGAATCTGGGTTGGCAACTCTACAAGACTTGCGTGACGTCCGAGCCCGCCAGCCGCGACAACTGCTCGGCGGTTGCCAGCAACAGCTCGATGGTCTGCGTGATATCAGGCGCCGAGGCCAGGTTGACCAGCGTGATATAGGGCACGGTGAGGGCCGCGATAGCCTTGCCGTCGGGGCCGAGGACGGGGGCCGAGAGGTTGTAGACGCCGGCGGTCTGCAGGCTCGCCATCATCTCGTAGCCGCGGTCGCGGATCTGGTCGAGCCGGTTGAAGAATTCCGGCGGCTGCGCCGGCTTCTCCGTGCTGCGCAGATGCTCGGAGATCATCATCTGCCGCTCTTCCTGCGAGCGGAAGGCGAGCAGCACATGGCCGGAGCCGGTGTCGAACAGGCTGATATGCGAGCCGACGCGGATCGAAATTCCCCAGTATCCCGGCGCCTCCTGCTGGGCGATGACCACGGCCGAGCCGCGATCGAACACGACGAGCTGGTTGGCCTGCCGCGAGGTTTCCGCCAGTTCGCGCATCAGCGGCGTAGCATAGGAGACTAGCCGGCGCACCGGCGCGTGCAACTGCGCCAGGCCGAACAGTTTCAGCGTCAGCGAATAGCGGTCGCCGTCGGGCTTGGTCACGTAGCCGCGTTTCACCAGCCGGTCGAGCATGCGGTAGAATTCGTTGGGGCTGCGGCCGAGCTGCTTGGCGATCTCCGCTTGCGTCAGCCCGCCATCGACGCCGGCCAGCAGTTCCAGGATGTCGAGGCCCTTGTCGAGCGCCGGCGCGCGATAGCGGTCCGATTCCTCGTCTTCCATGGCAGGTCCTCCCCTGTGAATTCTTGCCTGCATATACGCACAAAGCAATCGGCAAAAGCAATTGGCGCTTGACCGATCCGTGAAAATGATCTTTGTATATGAATGAAGCGCTCATTCGTGGGACGCTTCCGTTTTGACGCGGCGTGGCCGCGCCCCAAGGGAGGATCGGATGAAGAGACTGCTTTCCGGCGTGTCGGCCGGGGTGATTGCATTGGCGCTTGGCGCCGGCGCGGCTTTCGCGCAGGACCTGCCGGGCAAATTCGAGGGCGTCACCATCGACGCCAAGCTGATCGGCGGCCAGCAGTACGAGGCGCTCTATGCGCGCATCGCCGATTGGGAGAAGGCGACTGGCGCAAAAGTCAACGTCATCTCCAAGAAGAACCATTTCGAGCTCGACAAGGAGATCAAGTCGGACATCGCCACCGGCTCGATTTCCTGGTGCGTCGGCTCCAACCATTCGTCCTTTGCGCCGCAATATCCGGGCATCTACACCGACCTGACGGCGCTGCTGCCGAAGGCCGAGGTCGACGCCTTCGTGCCCGCCAACATTGCGGCATCGACCATCGACGGCAAGCTGGTGATGCTGCCGCGCGCCCAGTTCGACGTGTCGGCACTGTACTACCAGAAGAGCCTCTACGCCGACGAAGCCAAGAAGGCCGCCTACAAGGCGAAGACCGGCGAGGAACTGACCCCGCCGGACACCTGGGAAGAGGTGACGAAGCAGGCGGAGTTCTTCGCCTCTCCGCCGGATTTCTACGGCACCCAGTTCGCCGGCAAGGAAGAGGCGATCAACGGCCGCTTCTACGAGATGGTCATCGCCGAGGGCGGCGAATATCTCGACAAGGACAAGAAGCCGGTCTTCAATTCGGAAGCTGGCGTGCGCGCGCTCGACTGGTTCGTCAATCTCTACAAGGCCAAGGCCGTTCCAGCCGGCACCACCAACTACCTCTGGGACGATCTCGGCCAGGGTTTTGCCTCGGGCACCGTGGCGTTGAACCTCGACTGGCCGGGCTGGGCCGGCTTCTTCAACGACCCGAAGGCGTCCAAGGTCGCCGGCAATGTTGGCGTGAAGGTTCAGCCCAAGGGTTCGTCGGGCAAGCGTACCGGCTGGGCCGGCCATCACGGCTTCTCGGTCACCGAAAGCTGCGCCAGTAAGGAGGCCGCCGCCTCGCTCGTCTGGTGGCTGACCAACGAGGACAGCCAAAAGCTGGAGGCCGCCGCCGGCCCGCTGCCCACCCGCACCGCTGTGTGGGAATGGGACATCCAGCAGGCCAACGGCGATCCCTACAAGACCGAGGTTTTGAAGGCTTTCCAGGAAGCCGCCGCGAACGCCTTCGCCGTGCCGCAGACGCCGTCCTGGATCGAGATCTCCAACGCCGTCTATCCGGAGCTGCAGGCCGCCATCCTTGGCGACAAGACCTCCAAGCAGGCGCTTGACGACGCGGCCGCCAAGGCGACGCAGATTCTTGAGGACGCCGGCGAGCTGTAGAGCGCGTACCTTACCCTCCCCCTCGTGGGGAGGGTGGCCCGCAGGGCCGGGTGGGGTCTAACGGTATCCTCGTTCCGGTTCACCCCCACCCCGTCTCGCAGGCTTCGCCTGCTCGCCGACCCTCCCCACAAGGGGAAGGGTGAGGCTGCCGCTCCGCCGGCGCTATGACGACAGGACCCCGATGAAAGGCTGGAGACCCACAGCGCCGACACTGCTTCTCCTGCCGGCGATCGTCGTGCTGGCGGCGGTGGTTGTCGTGCCCTTGCTGCTGTCCTTCTATTCCAGCTTCACGTCGTTCCGGCTCACCAAGCCCGAGACGTTTTTCGTCTTCGTCGGCTTCCGCAACTACGTCTCCATCCTTTCCGACTGGAATTTCTGGGTCGCCTTCGGCCGCACCGTGCTGCTGCTGACCGTCGCGCTCAATCTCGAAATGCTGCTCGGCCTCGGGCTGGCGCTGCTGGTCGAGAAGGCGAGCCGTGGCCAGCGCGTGCTGCGCACGCTGATGATGTTCCCGATGATGTTCTCGCCGATCCTCGTCGGCTTCCAGTTCAAGTTCATGTTCAACGACAATATCGGTCTGGTGAACAACGCGCTGCAGGCGCTTGGCCTGACCGATCAGGCGATCCCTTGGCTGATCGAGGGGCATCTGGCCTTCATCGCCATCTCGGTCGCCGAAATCTGGTCGTCGACCTCGGTCTTCGCCATCCTCATCCTCGCCGGCCTGCTCGCCATGCCGAAGGAACCGATCGAGGCGGCGCGCGTCGACGGCTGCACGCCGTGGCAGACTTTTCGCTATGTTATCTGGCCGTTCGTCATGCCGTTCGCCTATATCGCCATGACCATCCGCTCGCTTGATGTGGCGCGCGCCTATGACATCGTAAAAATCATGACCGATGGCGGCCCGGCCGGCCGCACCGAGCTTTTGTGGACGCTGGTCGCCCGCACCGCCTACAGCGACGCGCGCATGGGGCTGGCCAACGCCATGGCCTATTTCTCGATCCTGCTGTCGATCTTGTTCACCGTCTACTTCTTCCGGAAGCTGGCCGCCGCCCGCTCTCAGATCGGCGCCGAGTGGTGACGATGGACGAGAATGCCTCCGCCGTGCTCAAGCGCCGCATCCTGAAGGTCGCGCATCTCGCCGGCCTGTTCCTGGCGATGCTGATCATCTGCATGCCCGGCCTGTGGATCGTGGTGTCGTCGCTGCGGCCGACGGTCGAGATCATGGCCAAGCCACCGGTATGGATCCCGCAGGAACTGTCCTTCGACGCCTATGTCTCGATGTTCTCCGGCATCGGCAAGGGCGGCATCCCGGTGCTGGAATATTTCCGCAACTCGCTGATCATCTCGGTGACCTCGACAGTGATCGCCGTCGCCATCGGCATGGCCGGCGGCTACGCCTTCGCCCGCTACCGGTTTCGCGGCAAGTCCGGCATGTTTTTGGGCCTGATGCTGACGCGAACGGTGCCCGGCATCGCGCTGTCGCTGCCGCTGTTCTTCGTCTATGCGCGGCTCGGCATCATCGACACGCATTTCGGCCTGATCCTGGCCTATGTGGCGCTGAACATCCCCTTCACCATCTGGCTGATCGACGGTTTCTTCCGGCAGGTGCCGAAGGATCTGGCGGAGGCCGCGCAGATCGACGGCTGCACGCCGTGGCAGGCATTCTGGCAGGTCGAGTTCCCGCTGGCTGGGCCGGGCATCGCCTCGGCTGGCATCTTCGCCTTCCTGACCTCGTGGAACGAGTTCGCACTCGCCTCGCAACTGACGCGATCGGTCAACTCCAAAACCTTGCCTGTCGGCCTGCTCGACTACACCTCCGAATTCACCATCGACTGGCGCGGCATGTGCGCGCTGGCCGTGGTGATGATCGTGCCGGCGCTGACCCTCACCTTCATTGTCCAGAAACATCTCGTCGGCGGCCTGACCTCGGGCGCGGTCAAAGGATAGTCCCATGGCCACGGTCACACTCAAGAAACTCGAAAAACGCTACGGCGCCACGCCGGTCGTGCATGGCATCGACCTGGAGATCGCCGACCGCGAATTCATCTGCCTGGTCGGCCCGTCCGGCTGCGGCAAGTCGACGACCCTGCGCATGATCGCCGGGTTGGAGCCGATCTCCGGTGGCGAGATCAGGATCGGCGGCAAGGTGGTCAACGAACTGCCGCCGCGCTCGCGCAACATCTCGATGGTGTTCCAGTCCTACGCGCTTTACCCGCATATGACCGTGCGCGAGAACATGGGTTTCTCGCTGAAGATCGCGGGGCGGCCGCAGCCGGAGATCGACAAGGCAGTCGCGGAAGCCGCTGGCATCCTCGGACTTGAACAGCTTCTCGAACGCCGCCCGTCGCAGCTTTCCGGCGGCCAGCGCCAGCGCGTCGCCATGGGCCGGGCCATCGTGCGCAACCCGCAGGTCTTCCTGTTCGACGAGCCGTTGTCCAACCTTGACGCGAAACTGCGCAGCCAGGTGCGCACGGAGATCAAGAAGCTGCACGCCCGCATGCAGACCACCATGATCTACGTCACCCACGACCAGGTCGAGGCGATGACCTTGTCGGACCGTATCGTCATCATGCGCGATGGCCATATCGAGCAGGTCGGCACGCCCGACGAGGTGTTCAAGCGCCCCGCCACCCGCTTCGTCGCCGGCTTTATCGGCTCGCCGCCGATGAACCTTTTCGAAACGACCGTCGCGGATGGCAAGCTGGCTTTCCCCGGTGGCGCGACACTCCCGCTGCCGGCGCGCTTCCGGCAGAACGTGACGGCCGGCCAGAAGGTAATCTTCGGCCTGCGCCCGGACGACGTCTATCCGGCCGGCCACGGCCTGCATGCCGGCGATGCAGCCGACCTGCATTCGGCTGACTTCCAGGTCGCGGTCACCGAACCGCTCGGTAATGAGACGCTGGTCTTCGCAAGTTTCGACGGCAAGGAGTGGGTGTCGCGCATGCTGAACCCAAAACCGTTGAAACCGGGGGAGCGGATCGCGATGAGTCTGGACCTAAGCCAGGCGCATCTGTTTGATGCCGCGACCGGCAAGACGCTGAGGAAATAGGGGGAGGAGACCGATGGCGAGGATCGAAAAAGTCGAATTGCGGATGGTGGACCTCGTTCCCAAGGTCGTGCGCACGGACGCCATCCAGAGTTTCGTCAGCCAGGAAACGCCGATCGTCACCATAACCGATTCCGATGGGGCGACCGGCACCGGCTATTCCTACACAATCGGCACCGGCGGCTCGTCGGTGATGCGGCTGCTCGCCGACCACCTCGCTCCACGCATCATCGGCGACGACGCCGACATGATCGAGGCGATCTGGCACAAGCTGGAATTCGCCACCCACGCCACCACAATCGGCGCGATCACGGCAATCGCGCTCTGCGCCATCGATACTGCGCTCTGGGATCTGCGCGCCAAGAAGCAGGGCCTGCCGCTGTGGAAACTGGCCGGCGGCGCCAAGGACCGCGCGCCGCTTTATACGACCGAAGGCGGCTGGCTGCACATCGAGCCGGAGGCACTGATCGAGGACGCCCTGGCCTCAAAGGAGAAGGGTTTTCGCGGCTCGAAATTCAAGATCGGCAAGCCAAGCGGCGCCGAAGATTTCGCCCGCCTGTCGGCGGTGCGCAAGGCGGTCGGCGACAGCTACGAGATGATGACCGACTGCAACCAGGGTTTTGCCGTCGACGAGGCGATCCGCCGGGCAGGGCGGCTGCGGGATCTCGACCTCGCCTGGATCGAGGAGCCGCTGCCGGCCGACGACATAGACGGCCATGTGCGGCTGAACAACTCGACGTCGACGCCCGTCGCCATCGGCGAGTCGCTCTATTCGATCCGCCATTTCCGCGAATACATGCAGAAGGGCGCCTGCTCGATCGTGCAGGTCGATGTCGGCCGCATCGGCGGCATCACGCCCTGGCTGAAGGTCGCGCACGCTGCGGAAGCCTTCGACATGCCGGTCTGCCCGCACTTCCTGATGGAACTGCATGTCAGCCTGGTCTGCGCCATCCAGAACGGCAAATATGTCGAGTATATTCCGCAGCTCGACGACCTGACCGGCAAGCACATGGAGATCGTCGACGGCCACGCGCTGGCGCCCTCCGAACCCGGCATCGGCATCGACTGGGATTGGGACGTCCTGAAGAGGCTGAGCGTTTCCGAGTTCACCAAAGAGATTTCGGGGAGGAAATGACATGCGGCGCATGGGAAGCATTCTGGGCATCAAGCCCGAGGCGATCGCCGAGTACAAGCGCATCCACGCCGATGTCTGGCCGGAGGTTCTGGCGACCATCGCCGCCTGCGGCATCAGGAACTACACGATCTTCCTGAAGGAGCCGGAGAACCTGCTCTTTGCCTATTTCGAATATCACGGCACGGATTTCGCCGCCG
Source organism: Mesorhizobium sp. IMUNJ 23232 (assembly GCF_044326205.1). NCBI lineage: Bacteria > Pseudomonadati > Pseudomonadota > Alphaproteobacteria > Hyphomicrobiales > Phyllobacteriaceae > Mesorhizobium > Mesorhizobium sp. IMUNJ 23232. The sequence continues at coordinate 96,947 of NZ_JBIRCY010000013.1, read as the reverse complement.
ATTCCGCCAACATGGCCGCCGACCCGAAGACGCAGGAATGGTGGTCGATCTGCATGCCCATGCAGGCTCCGCTCGAAACCCGCAAGGATGGCGAGTGGTGGGCGCAGATGGAAGATGTGTTTCATGTGGACTAGCGCCAGCTTTTCCCTTCCCCTTGAGAAGAGGGTGGCCGCGAAGCGGCCGGGTGGGGTCGCCGCGGCAGTGCTCGGCGGCTCTTCTGGCCCCGCCGAAACAGCAGGTCCGCGCGCGGCCGCACTGACCCCCTCTGGCCGCTTCGCGGCCATCTCCCCCTCAAGGGGGAGATGAGGTTGGCGCTGTGATTTCCCTCGCCCAATCCTGGCCGGCGCCGTCCAACCCGCGTCCCGTCGTCACTTTCGGCGCCGGTTCTATCGTCGGCGACGCGCATTATCCGGCCTACCGGAAGAGCGGCGTGCCGATCGCTGGGCTCTACGACCCCGACCGCGCCAAGGCTGAAAAACTCGCCGCCGCCTGGGGCGTCAAAGCCTATGCCTCAGTGGCCGAGGCGGTGGCGGTCGAGAACGCCGTCTTCGACCTTGCCACGCCGCCCGACCGGCATGCGCAGGTGCTGGCCGCGCTGCCGGACGGCGCCGCCGCGCTGATCCAGAAGCCGATGGGTGCCGACCTTGCCGGCGCGACGGAAATCCTGAAAATTTGCCGGCAAAAGAAACTGGTCGCCGCCGTCAATTTCCAGCTCCGCTTTGCGCCGATGATGCTGGCGCTTAAGGACGCCATCGCAAAAGGGTTGCTGGGGGAAGTGGTCGATTTCGATGCCTGGCTGGCGCTCGACACGCCCTGGCACCTGTGGGAATTCCTGCTCAAGGCGCCGCGCGTCGAGATCGCGCTGCATTCGATCCACTACCTCGACCTGATCCGCCAGCTTCTCGGCGATCCGAGCGGCGTGCACGCCAAAACGCTCGGTCACCCCAACCACACGGTGGCGCAGACGCGCACCAGCGCCATGATCGACTATGGCGAGCGGCTGCGCTGCAACCTGTCGATCAATCACGACCACAAGTTCGGCCGAAAATACCAGGCCTGCGAGTTCCGCGTCTGCGGCACCGAGGGCGCGGCCTATCTCAAGCTCGGCGTCAATCTCGACTATCCCAGGGGCGAACCCGACATTCTGGAAATCTTTCCGAAGGGCGGCGATGGTTGGGTGAACGTGCCGCTCAGCGGCACCTGGTTCCCGGACGGCTTTGTCGGCCGCATGGCCAATCTGCAGCGTTTCGTTGCCGGCGAGGATTCCGAGCTGGTAAGTTCGGTCGAGGACGCCTGGAACACCATGGCGCTGGTCGAGGCGGCCTACCAATCAAGCGCCGCGCCGGCCACGCCCCTAGCTGAAAGGCCCTGAGATGGAGCAGGTCACCTATTTCGAGGACTATGAGATCGGTTTTTCGCGCACGACCCTGGGGCGCACGATCACCGAGACCGATTTCGTTGTCCATGCCGGCCACACCGGCGATTTCTTCCCGCATCACATGGACGCCGAATACATGAAGACGACGCCGTTCGGGCAGCGCATCGCCCACGGCACCATGGTGTTTTCCATCGGCGTCGGGCTCACCGCCAGCGTCATCAACCCGGTCGCCTTTTCCTACGGCTACGACCGGCTGCGTTTCATCCGTCCGGTCTTCATCGGCGACACGATCAAGACGCGCGCCACCATCACCGCCAAGGAGGACGATCCGAAGCGCCCGGACGCGGGCCGCGTCATCGAGCGCAACGAGGTGATCAACCAGCGCGGCGAGGTCGTGCTGGCGGCGGACCACATTTATGTCGTCGAGAGGCGCCCGAAGGGCGCTTGATAGAAACAGTACAGGCTTGCGGAGGGTGAATGGTGAGTGACCGCCACGATTGCTTGCTTGACTAGCTGGCTATCAATCGCCCGATCCATTCACCATTCACCATTCACCATTCACCATTCACCATTCACCATTCACCACCGCCGGCGACGGACATTTCGAAAGGCGAAAACCATGACAGACCTCACCGGAAAGATCGTCCTCATCACCGCCGCAGCGCAGGGCATCGGCCGCGCCTCGGCGCTCGCCTTTGCGCGCGCGGGTGCCATCGTGCATGCCACCGACATCAACGAGAAAGCACTCGCCGAGCTAGGCGGCGAGAAGAATATTTTGACCCAAAAACTCAATGTGCTGGACGATACCGCCGTCGCGGCGGCGGTTGCCGAGATTGGCCGAGTGGACGTTCTGTTCAACTGCGCCGGCTTCGTCCATGCCGGCTCGATCCTGGACATGCCGGACTCCGATCTCGACTTCGCCTTCGACCTCAATGTCCGCGCCATGGTGCGCACCATCCGCGCCGTGCTTCCGGGCATGCTGGAGCGCGGTGACGGCGCCATCGTCAACATGGCTTCGGTCGCTTCCAGCATGAAGGGCGTGCCGAACCGTTTTGCCTACGGCGTCACCAAGGCGGCCGTCATCGGGCTGACCAAATCCGTCGCCGCCGACTATGTCGGAAAAGGTATCCGCTGCAACGCCATCTGCCCCGGCACCGTCGAGAGCCCGTCGCTCCAGGACCGCTTGCGCGCCCAGGGCGACTATGACGCGGCGCGTGCCGCCTTCATCTCGCGCCAACCGATCGGCCGCATTGGTTCGCCGGAAGAAATCGCCGACCTCGCCGTCTATCTCGCCGGCGCGACTTACACGACCGGCCAGGCCTATGCGATCGACGGCGGCTGGACCATCTGAGCCGGACGAAGTTTCCCGGTCAAAACTAGGGGACAAAAGATGACCCGCATAACCGGCCTGCGCACCCACGACCTCCGTTTCCCGACCTCGCAGAGTCTTGACGGGTCGGACGCCATGAATCCCGATCCGGATTATTCGGCCGCCTATGTCGTGCTGGAAACCGACGACGGGTTCGAGGGCCACGGCCTGACCTTCACCATCGGCCGAGGCAACGATATCTGTTGCATGGCCATCAAGGCGATGACGCATCTGCTGGTCGGCCTAGAACTGGACTGGATCCGCGAAGACCCAGGCCGCTTCTGGCGGCATGTCACCGGCGACAGCCAGTTGCGCTGGATCGGGCCGGACAAGGGCGCCATGCATCTGGCGACCGGCGCGGTGGTCAATGCGGTTTGGGACCTGCTGGCAAAACAGTCCGGCAAGCCGGTATGGCGGCTGGTTGCCGAGATGAGCCCGGAAGAGATCGTGAAGATCGTCGATTTCCGCTACCTGACCGACGCGCTGACGCCGGACGAGGCACTAAAAATCCTGCGCCGCGCCGAGCCTGGAAAGGCCGAGCGCATCGCCATCCTGGAGCGCGAGGGCTACGCCTGCTACACCACGTCGGCCGGCTGGCTGGGCTACGATGACGACAAGCTGCGGCGGCTCTGCCAGGAGGCGGTCGACGCCGGTTTCAACCATGTCAAGATGAAGGTCGGCCGCGATTTGCAGGACGATATTCGCCGACTAACGATCGCTCGCGAGGTGCTCGGTCCCGACCGCTTCATGATGATCGACGCCAACCAGGTCTGGGAGGTCGGCCAGGCGGTCGACTGGGTGAAGAAACTGGCTTTCGCGAAGCCTTATTTTATCGAGGAGCCGACAAGCCCGGATGACGTCGCCGGCCACAAGGCCATTCGCGAGGCGGTGGTGCCGATAAAAGTCGCCACCGGCGAAATGTGCCAGAACCGCATCATCTTCAAGCAGATGATCGCCGGCGGCGCCATCGACATCGTGCAGATCGACGCCTGCCGCATGGGCGGCTTGAACGAGGTGCTGGCGGTGCTGCTTATGACCGCCAAATACGGCCTGCCGGTCTGGCCGCATGCCGGCGGCGTGGGGCTGTGCGAATATGTGCAGCACCTGTCGATGATCGACTATCTTGTCGTGTCGGGCACGAAGGAGGGCAGGGTGATCGAATATGTCGACCATCTGCACGAGCATTTTGTCGAGCCCTGCGTCATTGAGAACGCCGCCTACATGCCGCCGAAACTGCCGGGGTTTTCGATCGAGATGAAGCCGGACTCGATCACGGCGTATGAGTTCGGGAAGGTGGCTGAATAGGTGCGTCCTTCGAGGCTCGCCCTTCTAGGTTGTCGCTCGAATGATGGTCGCCGTGCGAGCCCGCACACCTTTCCAGGAATGACGGAAACCTTTGCGGGCGAGCCTCGAAGGACGCACCCTCAAGCCCCTCAAATCAACCCCGCTCCCGCCAGATCCCGCATCAACCGGCTAGTCCCATAAGTCCACGGCGCGCATTCCGTCGAAAGCCGCACGCGGTTGGTCAGCGCGCCGAGTTTTTCCGTGGCGATGGTGACCCGGTCGCCGGTCCTGTGGGTAAATCCTTTGCCGGCTTCGCCGCGGTCCTTCGACGGTACGAACATGGTTCCGAGATAGAGCGCCATGCCGTCCGGATACTGGTGATGGCGTCCCATCGCGGCGGCGACGAGGTCTTCCGGCGAGCGGCTGATCTCGGCCATCGAGCTTGCGCCCTCCAGCGTGAACCCGTCCTCGCCCTCGACCTTCAAAAAAACCTTCGCCGATTTCACGTCGGCGATCGAAAAGGTCTCGTCGAACAGGCGGATGAACGGCCCGAGCGCGGCCGAGGCGTTGTTGTCCTTGGCCTTGCCGAGCAGCAGCGCCGAGCGGCCCTCGACGTCGCGCAGGTTGACGTCGTTGCCGAGGGCTGCGCCGACGATTTTTCCGTTGCTGGCGGCGATCACCGCGATCTCCGGTTCCGGATTGTTCCAGGTCGAGACCGGGTGCAGCCCGACATCCGCGCCGAACCCGACCGAGGCCATGGGCTGGCATTTGGTGAAAATCTCGGCGTCGGGTCCGATGCCGACCTCCAGATATTGCGACCAGGCGCCGCGCTCGATCAGCTTGCGCTTGATCTCCATGGCTTCCGGCGAGCCTGGCTTCAGCTTCGAGAGGTCGTGGCCGATCAGCGTGGCGATGTCGGCACGGATGGCGTCGGCCTTTTCAGGATTGCCGCGCGCCTGTTCCTCGATGACGCGCTCCAGCAGGCTGACGACAAATGTCACGCCGGACGCCTTCACCGCCTGAAGGTCAACGGGAGACAGCAGATAGGGCTGCGCGGTGTCGCGGCTGGCCTCCATGCTGTTTTCGGCGATTTGCGCAAGCGACCCGATCGTCCGGCCCGTGGCCGCTTTGACATAGCCGGCAGGGTCGTCCAACTCGCAGATGTCGCGCACCAGGGGCGCGGCCTTTGAGGTGATGTCGACGATTTCGCCGCCGCGCACCGTCACCACCAGCGGATGCGGCGTTCCGGCCACGCGCGCCCGGCCGATAAAAACACCCTCGCCGGGCAGTTGCAGCAGATCGGTCATGGTCTCTCCCCGTCGTGAATTGCCCGCCCCTGGCCGGCGGCGCGCATACTACCCAGTTTCGCCCGGACTGCGAGGGCTGGACCAAACAAAGATTGGCGGTTTCCACATTCACCCGGCTTGACCGGCGACACGCGGTCGGGATCATGCGCCCGACGATCCGCCGCCGAAATCGAAACAGCCAGAGCCAGCGATGCCGCATTTGCCGACCGAATATCCCGATTTCGGCCTGACGCCCGAGCAGCGGCGGCACGCCGTCTATGGCCATTATTACGAATATCCCGGCATGGACGGCGAGCGCGGCGAGATCTGGGGCTATACCGACCGTTTTTCCTATGCGCCGGGCGATGTCGTAACCCTATTTGTCAGTTCCACCGCCGACCGCTTCGACATGGAACTGGCGCGCGACGGCGCGGAACTGGTCAAGGTTTTCGAAAAATCCGGCCTCGCTTCGCGCTGGCAGGAGACACCCGACCAATGTTCGGTCGAGGGCTGCGGCTGGCAGCCGAGTTTCGAATTCGCCATCGGTGCCGACTGGCAATCGGGCGCCTATCGCATGACGCTGACCGCCGAGGGCCGCGACGGAAAGCCGATCGTCAGCCACCATCTTTTCATCGTCTGCCCTTTGCCGGGCAAGAAACCGGGCCGCATCCTTCAGGTCGCCGCCACCGGGTCCTGGACGGCCTACAACAGTTGGGGCGGGTCTAACCACTATCAGGGCATCACCGGCCCGGAGCGCAACCAGTTCGCGACGCGGGCGAGCACGCAGCGCCCGTGGTGCCGGGGTTTCATCATGCTGCCGCCGGACGCGCCGCGCGTGCCGATAGAGGTCAACCTGCCTCCTATGACCGAGCCGCGCTACCCGCATATGGAGTGGGCTTTTGCCACCGGCCATTCCAAGAAATACGCCTCCGCTGGCTGGGCGAGTTATGACGGCCTTTTCTTCAAATGGGCGGAGCGCCAGGGCTATTCGGTCGATCTCGTCACCCAGCACGAGCTGCATTTCTTGCCGGAAATCCTGCACGACTATGACTGTGCGGTCTTCGTCGGCCATGACGAATACTGGACCTGGGAAATGCGCGACGCCGTCGACGATTTTGTCGAGCGCGGAGGGCGTGCCGCCCGCTTCGCCGGCAATTTTTTGTGGCAGACAAGGCTGGAGGACGAAGGCCGCGCGCAGATCTGCTACAAATACCGTGCCCGCGCCGAAGACCCCGCCTATCGTGGCGCCGACACCAGCCGCACCACCAACGCCTGGGAGGCTCCCGAGGTCGGGCGCCCCGGAACCTCGACTTTTGGCCTGAACGCCATGGCTGGCGTCTATGCCGGCTGGGGCGGCTGCATTCCGCGCGGCGTGCGCGGTTTCCCGATCTACCGGCCGGAGCATTGGGCGTTCCGCAACACCGGCCTCTATTATGGCGACGTGCTCGGCCAGGAGAGCCACATCTATGGCTACGAGGTCGACGGCCTCGACTTCACCATGAAGCGCGGCCTGCCCTATCCGACCGGCGAGGGCAACCCGCCCGAAGGCATCCAGATTCTTGGGCTCGGCATGGCTTCGCTGGTCGAGGAAAGCGCCGACGTGCCGCCCGGCTGGCTGAACGACGAGGACGCCGTCTTCACCGCCGAGACGCTTTACGGAGAGGCGACGCCGGAGGCGATGGACAAGGTCAAGCGCGGCAACGGCATGATCGTCAACTTTCCGAAAGGCAAGGGCGAGGTCTTCCATGCCGGCACTTGCGAGTGGGTCGCCGGCCTGTTGCGCCGGGATGCCATGGTCGAGCAGGTGACCTGCAACGTGCTGGACCGGTATCTGGGCAGGTAAGCTAGGGGTGCTGCAAGCGGCTTGCCGCTTCGAACCTCAGGGAACGGTTTGGCTCGCCACACGATTGACGGCTCTGCTTGAAAGTCGGTCCTGGATCGCGGAAGGGGATGCCACATGGTGGATTCTGATCGGATCGACAAACTGATCGCAGCGGTGCCCCCCGCCCTGGCGCTTCGCGCCGGGTTGGACCTTGGCATCTTCACCCGGATCGGCGACGGCGCGCTAACTGCTGACAGCCTTGGGGCCGCGCTCAAAGTCGAGCCCGATCGTCTGTCGCGGCTCCTCTTCGCGCTCGCCAGCATCGGCTTTCTCGAAGTCGAGGACGGTCGATTTCGCAACGGAGCCGAAGCGTCGGCCTTCCTCGACGCGTCCAAGCCGACCTATCGCGGCGGCGACCATGCGCTCCTGCGTGAACTCTGGGGAGCCGACCTGCTGACCGCCGAGTCGCTGCGGCAGAACCGGCCGGCCGCGCTGCACGACTTTTCCGAAGCGGGGCCAGAGTCGGCGGCGGCCTTCAGCCGCATGCTCGCACCGGGCGGGTTGAGTTTCGGCCGGCACCTAGCCCAGGAGATGGACCTCTCGGCGATCGGCTCGGTGATCGATATCGGCGGAGGCGCCGGAACCATTCTCGTCGGACTTCGCGAGCGGTGGCCGCAGCTTGCGGCGACGCTGATGGAACTCCCGACGGTCGCAGCGGTCGCGCCAAAGATCCTGTCGGAATACGGTGCCGGCGACGTGGTTGTCGAAGTGGGGGACATAACCGTCGCGCCGTCGGTCGGCCGGCACGATCTGGCGGTCATGAAGGCCGTCGTCCAGGTCCTTCCGCCGGACCAGGCGCGCAGGTCGATCCTGAACGCGGCGCGTTGCCTCAACCCCGGGGGCGAGATTGTAATTGCGGGGTCGGGTGTCGTCGATGACGACCGCCTCGGCCCGCCTGAGGGTGTCTTTCTCAATCTCACCTTCCTGAACCTCTATCGCCACGGCGAAGCCTACACTGAAGGTCAGTATCGCGCCTGGATGACCGAGGCTGGATTCCGGGATATCTCCAGGTCGCGCCTGCCGGAGGGCTCCAACTTGTTTCGCGCGCGCCTCGCGGGCTGATCGTGGCTAAATGGTTGGCTTCGGACGCGAGGCCGTCCGAGGCCCACGGCCTTCTCCGGAGAGCGCTGCAACCTTCGGCGCCGAGCACTGGCTTAGTGACCCGCCTCACGAACTCGGCTACCACACATGCCCAGACCGCCATTTGCGGCGCAGGAAACTCTCATGGACCAGCAGACCCGTCCCTCAAACCTCTTCTACCTGGCCAGCCTGCGCCGGCCGGTGGTCGACCGCGCCGAGGGCATCTATCTGTGGACCGAGGACGGCCGGCGCTTCATCGATGGCTCCAGCGGCCCGGTCGCCGTCAATCTCGGCTATTCCAATCCGGCGGTGCTGGAGGCCATGCGCCGGCAGATGGAAAAGACCACCTTTGCCTACCGCCTGCATTTCGAGAACGAGCCGGCCGAACGGCTGGCGACCACGCTCGCCGAACGGATGCCTGGCGGGCTTGATCGTATCTTCTTCGTCTCGGGCGGCTCAGAGGCCGTCGAGTCCTGCTTGAAACTTGCGCGCCAGTGGGCGGTCGCCACCGGCCAGGCCAACCGCTGGAAAGTGATCGCCCGCATGCCGTCCTACCACGGCGGCACTTATGGCTCGCTGGCCGTCACCGGCGACGGGCTTTTGACCGACACATTTGCCGACCAGATGCGCGTCATGCCGACCGTGCCGGCGCCGACCGCCTATCGCGACCGCGACAACCTTTCGCTGGAGGAACGTGGCCTGCGCTACGCCGACATGCTGGAGGAGCGGATTCTGGCCGAGGGGCCGGAAAGAGTGCTTGCCTTCATCATGGAGCCGATCGGCGGCGCGGCCACAGGCGCGCTGGTGGCGCCAGACAGCTACTACGCCCGCATCCGTGAAATCTGCGACCGCCACGGCATCCTGCTGATCCACGACGAGGTGATGAGCGGCATCGGCCGTACCGGAAAATTCCTTGGCGGCGATCATTGGAACTGCCGGCCGGACATCGTCTCGCTGTCGAAGGGCATCGGCTCCGGCTACGTGCCGCTCGGCGCCCTGGCGGCACCCGGGCGCATCGTCGAGCCGGTGCTGAAGATGGGCGGTTTCCAGCACGGCCACACCTACGCCGGCAATCCGCTGGCCTGCGCCGCCGGTCTGGCGATCATGGGCGAGATGGACCGGCTGGACCTCACAGCCAACGCCGCCGCCATGGGCGAACTGGTGCTGGACGGCCTGCGCGGCCTGGCAAGTCGGTTCCCTTTCATCGCCGACGTGCGCGGCAAGGGCCTGATGACGGCGGTCGAATATGCCGACCGCGAGACGTCCGCGCTGCTGCCTGCGGAGTGGAAGATCGGCCAGCGCGTGCTGGACGCCGCCTATGCGCGGGGCCTGATCGTCTACTCGCGGCGGGTCAAGGGCGGCGTGCAGGGCGACTACACGATGGTGGCGCCGCCGCTGATCGTCACGCCGGAGGAGGTTGGCGAGATCATTTCGATCCTTGGCGATTCGATCGAGGCGGTGGCGCGTGAGCTTGGCCTTCCGGTCGAGGGATGAGCGGCCATCGCGCATGGGTACCCCGCCAACCCCCTCGCCAAACATGACCATCCGCCCCGCCGCCGTGGCGGACGCGCCTTATATCCACGCCGCATTGCTCGGCATCGCCCGCACCGTTAACGAACTCGACAAGGTGCGCTGCGAGGTTGCCGACCTGATCGACTACGGTTTTGGCCCAGCGCCGCATTTCGAGGCTGTCATTTCCGAAGTCGACGGCGAATATGCCGGCATGTGTCTCTTTTTTCCCAGCTTCTCGACCTGGCTCGGCCGGCCGGGCGTCTACATCCAGGACCTTTATGTCGAGGACCGTTTTCGCGGCCTTGGAATCGGCGCCAAACTGTTGCGCCGGGTCGCGGCGATCGTCCGCGACCGTGGCGGCGTCTACATGCGCCTCTCTGTCGACACCGAGAATTTTATAGCCCAGGGCTTTTACACCCGCCTCGAACTAAAACTGTCCGATACTGAGCAAGTCCATGCGGCCTATGACGACGCGTTCCTGAACCTCGCCGCCGCCGACTGCCCGCCGGGTGGGACCTTGCTGAAGGAGCCTCAATGAAAGCCTTCTACGCCGCCGAGCAGAAACGCCACGACCCGAAGGCCTTCCTGTCGAGCGGCGCGCCGCAGCCGAACCCCGAGCAGCCTGAGCGGATCGAGCGCCTGCTGGCGGGCGCAAAAAGGGCCGGCTGCACGGTCGAGCGGCCGAACGACTACGGCCTCGGGCCGATTGCAGCGATCCACACGCCGGAATATCTCGATTTCCTAAAGCACATTTATATGCGCTGGCAGCGCATAGAGGGCGCTTCGGCGGAGGTCATCCCCAACATCCACCCGATCGCGCGCACCGGTTCCTATCCGGCCTCCGCCGTTGGCCAGGCCGGATACCACATGGCCGACACCGCCTGCCCGATCTCGGCCGAAACGTTCGACAGCGCTTGCTGGAGCGCCTGGTCGGCCGTAGCCGCCGCCGACGCCGTGCTGGCCGGCGAACGTTCCGCCTACGCGCTCTGCCGCCCGCCGGGGCATCACGCCTTCGCCGATGTCGCCGGCGGCTTCTGCTTCCTCAACAATTCGGCCATCGCCGCTCAGCGCCTGCGCGGACAGGTGGCGCGCGTCGCCGTCCTCGACGTCGATCTGCATCACGGCAACGGCACGCAGGGCATTTTTTACGCCCGGCCCGACGTGCTGACCGTGTCGCTCCACGCCGATCCGGTGCGCTTCTACCCGTTCTTCTGGGGTCATGCCGACGAGCGCGGCGAGGGACCGGGACTGGGCTACAATCTCAACCTGCCGCTGCCGCGCAAATCCGGCGATGAAGCCTTCTTGCAGGCGTTGGCAGTTGCCTTCCGCCGCATAAGATCCTTCGCGCCGGAAGCGCTGGTGGTGGCGCTCGGGCTTGATGCCTTCGAGGGCGATCCGTTCGGCGGGCTGTCCGTCTCCACGCCGGGGTTTGCCCGCATCGGCGAGGTGATTGCCGAGCTGAAACTGCCGACCGTGATTGTGCAGGAGGGCGGTTATTTGTGCGAGGCGCTGGGCGACAATCTGACCTCGTTCCTGATGGGATTTGGAGGAAGTGCGTGACCGCCCCTGCCTTCCGCTTTGGTGATCTTGGCCCTCCAAGCTGCCCTCTCTGTCCGCCAGCATTCCGGCGGCGACAAATCTAAGGTGGACGACAATTCCAGCCGCCCAACCTATTGAACCGCCGTGCCGGCCGGAATATCTCGCAGGGGAAAGCGGTCGGCGTCGCGCGCGAGCCCGCAATTGAAGGAGAACCCCATGAAAGTCGTCATCGGAGCCGACAGCGCCGGAAAACCGCTTCTCGATGTGATCGCGGCTCACCTGAAGACCAAGCCGGAGGTCGAACTGACCGATCTCAGCCAGTCGGGTTTCTACGCCGATCTCTCCGACAAGGTCGGCCGCGAGATCGTCGATGGAAAATTCGAGCGCGGCATCCTGTTCTGCGGTACCGGCATTGGCGTCTGCATCTCGGCCAACAAGGTACCCGGCATCCGCGCGGCACTCACTCACGACACCTATTCAGCCGAGCGCGCGGCAAAGTCCAACAATGCCCAGATCATCACCATGGGCGCCCGCGTCATCGGGCCGGAGCTCGCCAAGGCAATCGTCGATACCTGGCTCGCCTCGGAATTCGACCCGAAGGGGCCGTCGGCCGGCAATGTCGAGGCGATCGACCGGCTGGATGCGAAGAAGGCCGTCCCGGCCTGAGTCTGTTGATCGTCGGCTCCGACGATCAAGTCCAATCGTCTTTGTCGTGAACGACCGCTCCAACCGTTTCGTAACCGCGCCGGCGTAACCGCGACACCGTCTTGAATCATCTTTGTGCGATCCTTCGGAAGGGCGTATACTTCCGAGGGCTTGCCGAGGTGATCGGATGAAGTTCCTGTCTTTCGCGCATGAATCGGCCGCTGCGTTCGGCCGTGCCCTTCTGTTTGTCCTGGTGGCAGCCCTATCGACGGCATTGGCCGCGGCGTCGGGTTTCGCCGCCGACAACGCCGTGTCGGGGCGCCGCGCTGCCCTGGTCATCGGCAATTCCGCCTATGAATCCCTGCCGAAGCTGCCCAATGCGGTGAACGATGCCGAGCGTATCAGCGCGGTCTTGAGCGACGCGAATTTCGAGGTCACCGTCGGCGAGAACCTCGACAAGGTGGGTCTGGAAAAGACCGTCAGGGAATTCCTGCAGACGCTCAATGACGGCGATGTCGCGCTGTTCTATTACACGGGCCATGCAGTCCAGGTCGCCGACCAGAATTTCATCATCCCAGTCAACGCCAGTCTGTCGTCCTCCTACGATCTGGAGGTCGAGACCTACAACGTCAACAATCTGCTCGAATACATGCGCGCCGCGTCGGGCATGCAGATCCTCGTGCTCGACGCCTGCCGGGACAACCCGTTCCGCAACCAGTATTATTATCTCGGCGACAAGAAGATCGACGTTGCCGGCACCAAGGGCCTCGCCTCGCTGACGCCCAAGCAGGGTTCACTGATCGTCTATTCGACTGCGCCTGGGCAGGTCGCCTATGATGGCGGCGGCGACATCAGCCCGTTTGCCGGCGCCTTCGCCGACAAGGTGCTCAGCCCCAACAAGGAAGTGCGCGAAGTCCTGACCATGGTCCGCTCGGCGGTCATCGACAGCACGGGCGGCCGGCAGGTCCCGTGGGACGTCTCCAGCCTGACCTCGCAATTCTATTTCGTTTCCGAGCAGGAAATCCTGGTGCTTGGCGAAAGCGTGACGGAAGTGCGGGCGCCGGCCTCGGCGACACGGGTGGACCTCAACATCCAGTCGCCGATCGCCTCGAGCGGCATGAAGCTGACGGCGAGTTTCGACAAGGCTCCGGCTTCCGGTATCCTGCTGCTCGACGATCAGGTGATCCGCCCTGGCACGCCGATCGATGCAAACCGCATCGGCGACATCGTCTATGCCGCCGACGCCGGACAGAAGCCGGTGGAACTCATTCCCTACACGATCAATTCGGATTCCGGCCAGACCGCCAAGGGCGCGGTGGCGATTGTCTTCGACCCGTCGATTGCGGACGAGCCTGACACATCGGTTGTGGTCGCCTCCAATGACCAGAGTGTGGGCATCACCAAGACGGTGGTGCCGGTCAAACTTACGCTGAATTCGGATGTCGGAACCGGCTTCACACCTGTCCCGACGCTGGAGCTCGGCGCCGGCCGGCCCACCGGCTGGATGCGGGTAGACGCACGCGACGCCTCCGCTCAGGTGGCCGTCGGCCAGGACATGCTGGTGCTCGGCGATCTGGTGCGGGCCGAGGATATCCCGAAGATCAAGGTGCGGCCGGCGATCCACAAGACGGATGGCGAGGCGCAGATCGTGCTCAATCCGGTCGTGACCGCGCCGGAGGCCAAACCGGTGGTCATCGCCATCGATGCCGAGGTCAATGCCTGCGACCGGCTTGCCGCCGAGCCCCTGGACATTCAGGCCGTCACCGAAGGCGTCTGGCCGAATTCGATCAAGATCGACGAGGCGCTCGCCGCCTGCAGCAAGGCTGCTGCCGATTTCCCTGACATTCCGCGCTTCAAATACGAATACGGCCGCGTGCTCTACGCCAAGGGTGATTTCGATGCCGCGCTGAAGATGGTGCGCGCCGCGCTCGATGGCGGCCACGTCCGCGCCGGCCAGTTCCTCGGCCGGCTTTATCAATTGGGCGCTGCGGTCGAACTGGACCCGAAGAAGGCCATCCCGCTGTTCGAGGCCGCCGCGCGTAAGGGCGACCCCTACGGCCAGTATTCGCTCGGCAAGGCGCTGCTGGAGGGCAATGGCATCAAGAAGGACGTCAAGCGCGGCATCGGTTTGATGAACAAGGCGGTCGATTCCGGCCACACCTACGCGCTGAACCAGCTCGGCGCCGAATATCTCTACGGCGGCAAGGTGCCGAAGGATGTCGAGCGCGCCTACGTCATGTTCCAGAAATCGGCCGAACGCGGCGACGTGTGGGGCGAGGTCAATCTCGGCCTGATGTACCGCGACGGCGTCTTCGTGGAACAGGATACGGCGAAGGCCTATCAGCTTTTCGACGAGGCCAACACCAAGCTGCATCCCTATGCGGCGACCCTGATGGCGCTGATGGATCGCAAGGCTGGCAAAACAGACCAGGCGGCACTGCTGAAGCTGTTTCGTGAAAGTGCGGCGCGCGGCGACGGCTGGGGCGCTTTCTATGCGGCCGAGATCGTCAGCGCCGAGCCGTCGCTTGCCGCAGATCCGGAAGAGGCGGTGCGGCTTTATGGCATGGCGGTTGCCCGCAAGGCCGGAAAAGCGTCTGAGAACGCCCGCGAGCGGCTTGCCGCGATGCCGAAGGCGCAACTGGTGACCGACGTGCAGAACGCGCTGATCCGGCTGGGGGCCTCGGGCGTCGAGGCCGACGGCAAGCTCGGGCCGCGGGTCCGCGCCGCCGCCGCCGAGATACTCGGCCGCAAGGCGCCGTCCGATCCGGTCGATCTCTATGTCGAGATCGTCCGGCATGAATGGATCGAATCGACGCCACGGCTGGACATGCTGTGAGCGGCATCGGGAATTGAACGGGAGACCGGTTTTATGCGCAGACCTTTCACCTTGCTTTTGATCGGCGTGGCAGCCGGCGCGTTGGCCAGTTGTGCCAGCGTCGAGGACACAATGCTGATGCCGTTGAAATATGCCAACGGCAAGCTGGAGCCGACGGCGACTGCCACCAGGAAACCCGCTTTGTCGTCACAGGAGGCGGCGGGGCCGACAGCCGGGCCGGTACGCAAGCGCGTGTACCGCCGCAAAGCGCCCGTCTCCCAGCCGGTCCAGGCTCCTCCTACGCGTGAGCGTTCTGGGCCCGGCGGCGGCGGAGGAGGGGGCGGTGGCAGCGGCGGAGGCGGCGGTGGAGGAGGGGGCGGCGGTGATGGTCCCGGCGGCGGCGGCTGGGGCTGAGTATGGACCGCGGGTAGCCGCGACAGCCGGCGCAGCCAAGGCCTATTGCAAGGAACTGCGAGGAAGGAGCCGGCATACCAGCACTCGGTTGCAATGTGCCTGAGATGCTTGCTGGCCGACCGCCAGAACATCCCGTGCCATCGTCCATGTCATAGCCGGCATACCGGTTCCCGGAGCTGGGCACCAACGGTATGCCGATCTGCATGAAGCGGGCATGTCGGGGAGATCCGGTTTGTCGCGAGACCAGACTGCAGGCTGCGGGGGTCGCTTCCGAGACGGTCGCAAAGGGCGAGCCGACGGCCGATCGGACCGTCGAGTTCGCCCCCTGTGCCGTGATCTTGCCGTCCGGCCCGTCGGGCCAAATCTGCCCCGGCCGAAAATCCGGGACGCTCAAGAGGACCGTTTCGGCCGGTCCGGGAGGGTTCCCGGCAAGTCGTGACGCACCTCTCGCGGGTAGCGTGCGGCAAGCCGGTGAGATCGAATCGTTTTCCGGGCTTGACGCGGTTGTGTCTGGTTAGAAGACGCCGCCGATGCCGATGCCGGCGCCTATGTCCGGCGGCGGCGCGGCGGGCTTGCTGCGGGCGGTCCCGCCCGATTTCTGCTTCCGGCCACTGGCCTGGCTGGTGGCCTTTGCCTTTGATTTATTTGCGGAGTTCCGTTCCATCGTCGCGGTCTTGACCGGCTTCGCCGCCACCGGCTGGCGGCAGATGCGGCCGGAGCGCAGGAACAGGTCGCCGAGTACGTCGACATTCGGTTCCAGCACGTCCTGGTTCTGCTTCGTGCGCTGGAGATATTCGCCGAGCGCCTTGCGTGAGCCCGGCCCCCAGACACCGTCGATCGTTTGCCGGTAACAGCCGACCCGCGAAAGCTCGGTCTGGATGCGGTGGTTTAGGTCGAAGGCAGGCGCCTTGTCCTCGCCGTCCTGGGATTTTCCCAGAACCAGAAGTGACTGGATATCGGATGCCACTGTCTTGCGCGTTCCATCCGGCCCAAGGTCCAAGCTGGCGACCTGCTGGCCAGCCGTGCCGACCTCCACCGAGCGCACGCTCGGCAGTTGTTTGCCGAGCAACAGGACTGTGCTTTGCAGGTCGCTGTCGGCGGAGGCCAGTTGCACCAGCAGCTTCTCCTTCATGCTCGGCACTTCGAGGATTCGGTTCAGCGTGGCGCTCAGTTCCTGCGAATCGATCACCTGCTGCTCGGTGAAATAGAACTGCTCGCGCAGGTTCGATTGATCCCACGGCACCTGCTTGCCGAGCGTCAGGCGCTCCGTCTCGTTGCGCACCTGGATCATCATGTCGGAGACGCTGAGGCCTGGAATTTCAAGGCTTTGCAGCAGCGCGGTGGTGAATGGGCTATTTGTTCCAGCGCCGTCCACCGTCACATTGCCCGGCTGCGTGGCGAAGGCGACGAAGGTGTTTTCGCCGACCTCGACCTGCGCCAGACCATTGCCGGCGCCGGGATCGCGGGATCCCAGCGGATTGTTGCGGCAGGCGTCGAGGAAGATGAAGGTCTGGCGGTCGCGGCTGGCGAAGCGGGCGATCACGTCATTCAGCTTAACCGCCCGTTCGGTCAACTTGCCGACGCTTTCCGGATCGAGCGCGTCGACCGGCAGAAGATAATTCTCGCCGTTGAACTGTACGCCATGCCCCGCATAGAAGATCAGGACGGCGCTGTAGCCGGCGAGCTTGGGCTCGTAGCGGCGGAAGAGTTCATCGAGTTGCGCCGACGACATGTCGATGCCCGTCGCCACCTCGAAATTCAGCCGCTTCAACGCGTCGGAGAGGCGCGTGGCGTCATTCGACGCATTGGCAAGATCTTCGTAGCGCGCACTTTCATAGTCGGAATTGCCGATGACGATGGCTAGCCGGCCGCGCTGGTCCTGCGCGTTTTCTGTCTCGGTGACGGCAAACGCCGGCATGGAGACGGCAAGACCGGCCACCAGCAGGAGAACTTTCAGAAGCTGCCTGAAAACATTCATCTTCAGTTCCGTCTGCCCGAGCCCCGGTTCCGGCCCGGGACAATGCGTGTCTATTGCATGGCTCAGAATTTGTACATCAATATGGCCGCAATGACCAATTCGAGGCGGAATTTTCTGCCTGTCGTGGCGCACGATACCGCAAGTGATTCGAAATCGGCGGAAGCATTTTTTCTGTGCCCGACAATGGATATGCGGTTCTGAAAGCCGGAAAAGTTGCACGGAGACCACAGCCCGGCCCGAACGAAGTTTCGGATGAACCGCCCGGACGATAAATCGTTGCACGCGGATCGAGGCTCAACTACGAAAACTTGTATCGATCTGGTTTGGACACTGGCCGTGCTTTGGCGGGGCGGCGGTGTGCGGAGGTGCGATGAGAGTGGGGGCCAGGCTAGCGAAGCTCGCGGGCGTTTCGGCGCTCGCGTTGACGGCGTCCGCGCTTTTCGGTCTTCCGGCTTTCGCAGAGTGCCAGGCGACGGCCACTGTAACGGCGGTCGGCACAAACGTCTTCGCCACCGACCTGGTTACGGTCGCCTGCGGCCCCACCGTGTCGGTAGAGCACTCCCTATTCGACACTGGGCATGCAGCCGGCGTCGCCGGCTCCGACCCTCCAACCTTCTACCTCGAGTATGACGGCTCGGGTGGCGACATTCTCAATATCACCGGCGGCACGATCCAAGACGCTCCGGGCAACAATCCGCCGCCCGTCATCAACATCTATCCCGGAGCGACCCTCAACGGCCCCACGCCGTTCCTGCAGACGCTGGCCGGCGGCGACACGGTCACCGTGTCGGGCGGCACTGTGGTCGGAGTACTCGACACCGGCGCCGACGTTGACGATGTGACGATCGGCGGCGGCACGCTCGGTGGCGTGCAGCTTGGCATCGGCGCCGACCAGTTCACTATGACCGACGGCCTTCTGAACGAAATCCCCGGCCTGGCGGACGGTTTCGTCGATGGTGGCGCGGGCAACGACGTCATCGACTTTTCCGGCGGCGTCGCGGAGGGTGGGCTTGACGGCGGCGACGGCGACGACGCGATCACCGTATCGGGCGGCACGGTAGGCGGTGGCGCAACCGCCGACGATTCCGTCATTGGCGGGGCCGGAAACGACGCGATCACGGTCACCGGCGGCGAAATTCTCGGCTCCGTCTTCGGCGACGACGCCGGGGTGGCGCAAGGCAACGACACGATCGACATTTCCGGCGGCACAATCGGCGGCTCGGTATTTGCGGGCGGCGGGAACGATGCGGTCACGGTTTCCGGGGCCGCCGACATCGGCGTCGCCGCCGGCCAGGACGATTCCGTCGGGCTGGAGGATGGCGACGACACCTTCACCATGACCGGCGGCACGCTGGCAGGCGCCGTAAGCGGTGGGGCCGGCGTCGATACGCTCGCCCTGTCCGGCGGGCAGGTCGGCGGGTTCGTGGCCGGCGGCGCCGGCAACGACACCATCGGCGTGTCGGGCACGGTCGACATCGTCGGCCACGTCACGGCGGAAGACGGCGACGACGTGGTGACCATAAGCGGCGGCGCGGTCGGCACGTTCGTCGATTTGGGCGCCGGCGATGATTCCGTGGAAGTAAGCGCCGGAACCGTTCAGCAATTCGTCTACGGCAACGACGGCAACGACACCATGACCTTCTCCGGCGGCTCGGTATCGGGCGACGTCGGCGGCGGCGCGGGCAACGACGATGTGGTGGTCGACGGCGGCGCGATCGGTGGCTCGATCCTCACCGACGATGCCGGAGGCCCGCAGGGCGACGACACGGTCGCGGTCTCCAGCGGTTCGGTGGATGGCTCGGTCGTCACCGGCGGCGGCGCCGACGCGGTGACGGTGTCGGGCACAGGAACCGTTGGCGTTGCTGCGGGCTCGACGGATTCGGTGGCGCTGGGTGACGGCGACGACGGATATACCATGACCGGTGGCACGCTGGCTGGCGGCGGCAGCGGTGGCGCGGGCAACGACACGTTCGATCTCTCGGGCGGAACGATCGGCGGCTCGGTCGCGGGCGACGGCGGCGATGATGTCATCGACGTTTCCGGAACGATTGATATCGCCGGCGACGTGTCCGGCGGGGCAGGGATCGATGCGGTGACGATCGATGGCGGCGCGATCGGCGGTGGGGTCGATCTGGGCGCCGAGAACGATACGCTGGCCATGACCGGCGGCTCCGTGGCGCTCAACGTCGGAGGCGGCGCCGGTGACGATGCGTTGACGCTGAGCGGCGGTACGGTGACCGGCAATGTTAACGGCGGCGCGGGCACCGATACTGTTGCGGTATCGGGCGCGGCTGACATCGGCGGATCGGTTTCGGGCGAAGACGGGGACGACGATATCACTGTTTCCGGCGGTACGATCGACGGCGATGTCGATGGCGGCGCGGGTGCGGATTCAGTTGCCGTAAACGGCGGCGCAATCGCCGGTTCGATCCTCGGCAATGCCGGCGTGGACACGGTTTTGGTCAATGCCGGCGCGATCGGCGGCGCGATCGACCTCGGCAGCGAAAACGATGCTCTTACAATGACCGGCGGCTCGGTTGCGCTGGATGTAAGCGGCGGTGGCGGGGAGGACGCCCTGGGACTGACTGGTGGCGCGGTAGCGGGCAATGTCGGCGGCGCGGCGGGCGCGGATACGATCGCCATTTCCGGCACGGCCGACATCGGCGGATCGGTTTCCGGCGAGGATGGCGATGACGACGTCACCGTGGCCGGTGGCACGATAGGGGCTGACGTTGCTGGTGGAGCCGGCGCCGACTCGGTCGCCGTCAACGGCGGCGCAATCGCCGGTTCGGTCCTCGGCGATGCGGGCGCGGACACGGTCGTTCTCGGTGGCGGAACGGTTGGCGGCGCGATCGATCTTGGCAGTGAGAACGACACGTTGACGATGACAGGTGGCTCGATTGCGTTGGACGTCACCGGCGGCGACGGCGACGACACGCTCAACCTGAGCGACGGTTCTGTTGACGGTAGTGTTCACGGCGGCACGGGCGCTGATACGATCGGGATATCCGGCACCGTCGACATTGGCGGTTCGGTCTCCGGCGATGACGGCGATGATGAAATCACCGTCGCCGGCGGCACGATCGCAGGCCATCTCACGGGTGGAGCCGGCGTCGACACGGTGGCCATCAGCGGCGGTGCGATCGGCGGCTCGGTCGACCTCGGCACCGAGGACGACTCGCTGGCCATGAACGGTGGCTCCGTGGCGGCTAACGTGAGTGGCGGCGCCGGCAATGATTCCTTGACTTTCAGTGGCGGCACCGTCGCGGGGGTTGTCGTGGGTGAGGGCGGCGACGATGTCATAACCGTCTCCGGCACGGCGAATATCACCGGTGATGTCGCCGGCAATGAGGGTGTCGACACCGTCGCCATCAGCGGCGGCGCAATAGGCGATTCCGTGAATCTCGGCGATGACGACGACACGCTGACGGTGACCGGCGGCTTCGTCGCTCAGCATCTAAGAGGCGGCGCCGGCAATGATTCCGTGACGCTGACCGGCGGCACGGTCGCCGGGGCCATAGTCGGCAACGATGGCAATGACTCCATCAATATTTCCGGCCTGGCGGATATCGGCGGTACGGTCGCCGGCCATGCCGGCGCTGATACGATTGCAATTGACGGCGTGAACATCGGTGGCTCGGTCAACCTTGGCGAGGACAACGACACTCTGGTGATGACCGACGCCTCTGTCGGCGTGAGCGTCCGAGGCGGCGCCGGCAACGATTCGATGACGCTGAGCGGCGGCACGATTGCAGGGGCCGTGGTCGGCAACGATGGTGACGATGCCATCAACGTTTCGGGCGTAGTCATCGGTGGGACCGTCGCCGGCCATGCCGGCGCCGATAGAATTGCGATTGACGGCGGGACCATTGGCGGCTCGGTCAATCTTGGCGAGGACGACGACACCCTGGTCATGACCGACGTCTCTGTCGGCGAGAGCGTCAGAGGCGGCGCCGGTAACGATTCCATGACGCTGAGCGGAGGCACGATTGCTGGGGCCGTGGTCGGCAGCGACGGCAACGACGCCATCAATATTTCCGGCGCGGTGGACATCGGCGGCACGGTTGCCGGCAACGAAGGCACCGATACGGTGGCGATCGACGGCGGGACGATCGGCGGGTCGGTCGATCTCGGCACCGAGGATGACACGCTGGCCATGACAGGCGGCTCCGTCGGCCAGAGCGTCAGAGGTGGCGCCGGCAACGATTCCATGACGCTGAGCGGCGGCACGATCGACGGGGCGGTGGTCGGCAATGATGGGGATGACGCCATCACTCTTTCCGGCGCAGCCGTTGCCGGGAACGTCGCCGGCAATGCCGGCAATGACACAGTGACCGTCAGAGGCAGCACTATCGGCGGCGCGGTCGATCTCGGCGGCGGCGCGGATGTGGTGGCGGTCAATGCCGGGACCATCGGCGGAGACGTCGATGGCGGCGACGACGACGACACGATGTCGTTTGCCGGTGGTACTGTCCAGGGCTCGGCTGCGGGCGGAGCCGGCAATGACGGCATCACCGTTTCCGGCGGCGCTGCCATCAATCAATCTGTCTTGGGCGGCGCCGGCGACGACCAGATCGCGGTCAATGGCGGAGCTGTCGCCGGTTCCGTTCTCGGCGAAGGCGGTATCGATACGGTGATCGTCAACGGCGGCACGATCGGCGGCGCGGTCGATCTTGGCGCCGGCGCCGACATTTTGACCGTCGACGCCGGGACGGTCGCCGGTAATGTCGCAGGCGGCGACGGCGGCGACGAGATGTCTTTCGCCGGGGGGGCCGTTCAGGGTCAGGTCGACGCCGGCGCGGGCGACGATCAGGTCGCGGTTTCCGGCAATGCGGCGCTGAACCAGTCCGTGTCGGGCGGCGACGGTGACGATGAGGTCGCCGTCAGCGGCGGCACGATCTCCGGCGCCGTTACCGGCGGCACCGGCGAGGATATAGTGACCGTGACCGGCGGCACCATCGAAGGCGGCATCGTGGCCGAGACCGTCACGTTGAATGGCGGCACGATCGGCGGCGACATCACCGGTCTGTCCGGCAATACGCTCACCATCGAGGCGTCAAATCTTTCGTTGCGCGACGGTGTGCTGTTCCAGGGTGCGGATGTTGTCGGCACCATTACCGGCACGAACCTCGCCGGTGCGGGAGGCGCGCAAAGCCAGACATTCTCCGGCTTCGAAAGCCTGACCGTGAACGGCGCCTCGACGCTGGGTTTCGCCGCCGGCACCCAGCAGATCGACGCGCTGTCGGTGCTGGCCGGCTCGACGGTTTTCGTCTCGGGCCAGGTCAATTTGAATTCGCAGGCAGGCGGTTCGGGTAACATCAGCGTGGCGAATGCCACCATCGACATGGCCAATGGCGATCCGACGGATGTCTTCAATGTCGGCGACATCGCCCTCGACGGCGCTACGATTGCCATCGATGTCAACGCCCAGCAGGGCGTTTCGGACCTGATCAACGCTGCCGGCACCTTCACCTCCGCCGGCGCCAACACGGTCTTCGTCAACCTGCTCGGCACGCCGCAGCTCGCCATCTCCAGCGTGATTGCGATCGCGCCGGTGGCCGGCGAGATTGCGCCCACCGGCGGGGACGCCTCGCCCTTGTTCACCGTCGCCGGCATTCCCTCGACGCCGGGCGATCTGTTCACCTACGACGTGATCACCGGCGCCGATGGCGGGCTCTACCTGCTGGTTTCGCCGATCGATCCGTCGGCGCCGTTGCTGCCACGCGTCGCGGTCGATTCGCAACCAATCGAGACAGTGACCGCGGCGGTCTACGACATATTGAACGACAGCGTGCTGACCAATTTCGGACTGCTGATCAGCGCCAACCGGGCTGATGCCGCGCCCGGTTTCGGCATCTATGCGTCCGGCCAGGCGGCGCGGGTCAATCATGACGGCTTCAGCATTTCGGGCGGCGGTTTCTCGGGCGCGGACGGGCCGTCCTTCACCGCCGATGATTTCTCGCTTGCCGCCAGCGTGGAACTCAACGCAGCGGAATATTTCGGGCTCGACAAGTCGATCGGCCTGGATGTCGGCGTTTTCGGTGGTTATACGACCTCGTCGGTTGATCTGGATTCCACCAACCTGTTCTCCGATCTCGGCGACGGCGAGAACCGGAGCTGGATGCTCGGCGGCTATGGTCTCTACCGAAGCGGCACCAGCTACGGCTTGGTCTCGGCCACTGGTTTCTTCGGCAACACGGATCTGAACAACGGTGTTCTGAACTCGACCGGCAGCTACGACACGGCCGGCGTGGCGGTGACGGGAAGCGTTGGCCACGTCTACCAGATCAACGACAACCTTCGCTTCGACCTGCGTGGCGGCCTGATGGGCGTGGCTTTTGAGGGCGATTCCTTCGAGGACAGCCAGGGCGTCAATTTCGGCAAGTCCAATATCTCCTTCGGCGCTATCAAGTTCGAGCCAGGCATCTTCGGCCTTTATCCGCTCGAAAACGGCAAGGTGTTCAGCCCTTATCTGCGGCTCGACCTGCAGCAGCGTTTCGCCTACCGCAACGACAGCAGCGTCCAGGACGTCGAGTTCGATTTCGACGACGCCGATTTCTCTAGCGCGATCGCTGGCGGATTCAACTACCAGTTGTCGAAGGTCACGACGATGAGTGCGGAAGTTCGCGGCAAATTCTCCGAGGACAGCAGCACCTATGCCGGCAAGATCGGCTTGAAGGCGAGATTCTGACCATGTCCATGCGACGGAATGACGGGCGGTGCACCACCGCGCGGACGGCTTTGCTGGCGGTATGCGCGATGGGTTTCATCGCCGTGCAGCCGTCGCTTGCGCAGGAGGCTGCCGGTACGCCGCCCGCGCCGACCTGGACGATCAACTGTTCGGGGGACGCCAGCCAGGCCAAGCTGGCATGCACGCTGACCCAGACCTTGATCATGAAGGACAAGGGCCAGCGCGTCCTGACGGCGGTGGTGACCAACAATGACGGCAAGCCCTTGCTCAATCTCGGCCTGCCGCACGGGCTCAATCTGTCCAAGGGCGTGGACATCTGGATCGACGAGGCTGCACGGCAGAATTTTCCGATCGTCACCGCCGACCAGAAGGGCAGCTATGCGATCATCGCGCTGAAAGACACGTTCATCAACGCGATGAAACAGGGCAAGTTACTGAACGTCGCCGTCACGGCATTCGCCGGTAACGAAATCATCCTTCAACTGTCGCTGAACGGATTCTCGGCGGGCTTCGCCCGGCTCTAAGCGGCGCAATTTCCGCCATAATGCTGCGTTCCGATGCAGCGCGGGTTGGCTTTGTCCGTTTGGGTGGCGGGCGACACGATGGCGGGATTGGTTTCAGGCTTTAGCTGCGCGCTGGGCGGCGGGTATCGGATGGACCGTGAAGAACGGTTTTCATTGCAGGCGCATTGCTTTAGCATTCGTCCGCAATTGCATGATCATAGCTTGCCGATGACAAGGCAATCGGAGACCGGCTGCGACGATGTCATGGTATAGCAAGGTTGCCTGGTCTGAAGGGCTGTTTCTTCGCCAGCATCATTTCCAGCAGAACGACCGTTATTTCGAACGGCTGCTGGAAAACCGCGTCCGGCAGCTTGGTGCCTATCCCTGGGGTTTCGCGCAGATCGAGATCGACCGCGATCTCGCCCAGCAGAACAAGTTCGCATTGAGGCGCGCCAGCGGCATCTTCCAGGACGGCACGCCCTTCGACATGCCGGGTTCCAGCCCGCTGCCACCGCCGATCGACGTGCCCGCCGGGGTCGACAAGCAGATCGTCTGGCTGGTGCTTCCGGCGGCGGTCGTCAACGGCCGCGAGGTCGACATGGTGGAGGGGACCTCCGGCAGCCGCTATGTGCGCGACCTGGAGACGGTGATCGATTCCTCGTCCGGCATGCATGTCGAGCAGGAGATCGAGGTCGCCCATCCGCGCGCCACCTTCGAGGTGCGCAAGACACCGAAGCCGGGCGCCAATTGCCTGCGCGTCGCGCGCATCCTGGAAGTGCGCGACAAGACCATCATCTTCGACGAGACTTTTGCGCCGCCGGTGATCGCCACGCAAGCGCATCCGGTCGTCGCCGGCTGGATCGAGCGGGTTATCGGCTGGATGGACACCAAGCTGGAGACCTTGTCGCGCTACGCCGCCGATCCGAGTTCGGGCGGCGGCTTGCAGACCTTCGACTACTTCATGTTGCAGATGCTGAACCGCGAGATCAATGTTGTGAAGCACATGCGTGCCTCGCAGTTCGTCCATCCGGTCGAGTTCTACAAGGAGCTTCTGCGGATTTCCGGCGAACTCTGGACCTTTTCTGCCAAGCGCCTAGCTCCGGAATACGCCGACTACGACCAGGATTCGCTGGACACGGTGTTCGAGCCAGTTCTGTCCGACATCCAGCGGCTGCTCAGCCTCGATATCGGCCGCGCCATCCGCCTCAACCTGGTCGAGAAGGCGCCGAATGCGTTCGTGGCGACCGTGCCGGACCGGGCGCTGTTCCGCAACGCCACATTCGTCGTCGAGGTGGCCGCCAGCAAGCCGCTGTCGCAGGTGCAGCAGCAGTTTCCGGCTTTGTGCAAGGTCGGGCCGAACACCAAGATGAACGAGATCGTGCAAACGCATCTGCCGGGCATCGAGCTTGTGCACATGCCGACGCCGCCGCGCCAGATCCGCGCGGTGTCCGACCACGTCTACTTCTACCTCGATAAATCGTCGGCCCTGTGGCCCGAATTCAGCGTAGCGAGCGGCATGGGCCTGCATTTTGCCGGCGACTGGCCTGGCCTCGTGCTCGATCTCTGGGCGATCGTGGAAGAGAGGAGATGAGCGGCAAGGACGACCCATTCGGCTCTGGCGGCAAGACGGTCATCCGTCCGAATCCGGCTGGCCGCGTGCGTCCTTTGCCCGGACCGCCGGCGGGCACTCCCGATTCCGGCGGGCCGCCGCAGCCGTCCAATGCAACGATCGCCGGCGCGCCGACGCCCGGAGTGCCGCCGCAATCGCCATTCGGCGTGCCGTCTTCGCAGCCGCCGGCCTATGCGCCTCCATCGTCGCCTTACGGGGCTCCGCGCCCGCCCTCTCCCGCGCCGAACCCATCACCCTATTCGCCGATGCCGGCGCAGAATGACGCCGCGCGCTACGGCATGCCCAGCGGTGACGACTGGATGCATTCCGGCCGCGGCAGCGTGTTCTTTCCCAATGCGGCTGAGCAGCCGCAGGCGCCGTCCGCCCCGCGCGAAAAAATACCGCTGGAAGTCGCGCTCAACGCCCGCGACGGCGGCGAATATTCGGCGTCGAACCCGATAACGGCGGCCGCCGCGCCCCTGCTGATCCTGCTCGGGCGGCTGCGGCTGATGATCGTCGACATGCAGGCCGTGCCGCTGATGACGCATGTCGCACAGGAGATCCGCGATTTCGAGAAGAAGGCCGGCGAGTCGGGGGCTTCGCCCGAGGACGTCATGGTCGCCAAATACGCGCTCTGCGGCACCGCCGACGACATCGTCCAGAACCTGCCGGGCACCGACCGGCATGTCTGGATGCAGTATTCGATGCTGGCGCAGTTCTTCCAGGTGCGCACCTCCGGCGTCGGCTTCTTCGAGGAGTTGAAGAAGATCCTCGCCAACCCGGCGCCCCGCTACAATCTGCTCGAACTGATGCATGCCTGCCTGTCGCTCGGCTTCGAGGGCCAGTACCGCGGCGCGGCCGGCGGCGACGTGCAGTTGCAGCGCTGGCGGCGCGATGTCTATCAGACGCTGCGCAGCCTGCGAACGCGCAGCGACGACGACATCTCGCCGCGCTGGCAGGGCATGGTCAAGCTGATGCGCAATGCCGGAGCGTTGATCCCGCTCTGGGTCATCGCCGGTGTCGCCGGTGCTGCGCTGGTCGGTGTTTATTTCCTGCTGCGTTTCATTATCAGCGCCGACGGCGACGGCCTTGCCGCCAGGCTGATCGCGCTGAACCCGTCCGAGGCGGTGACGATCGAGCGCGCCGCCTTCGCGCCGATGCCCGATCTGCCGGTCAGCAGCACGCAGCTCGAACGCATCCGCGCCGCCCTGAAGGACGACATTGCCGCCGGCGGCCTTGCCGTTGAGCCGGTGGGTGACAAGATCGTCGTCCAGGTCAACAATTTGCTGCTGTTCGCATCGGGCCGCGCCGATGTGCGCAAGGAGTTTGCGCCGATCGCCGAGCGGATCGCCGGGGCGCTGGACAAGGAGCCCGGGCCGATCCACGTTCTCGGCCATACGGACAACATAAAGCCGAAGCCGTCCAGCGCTTTCAAGTCGAATTTCGACCTGTCCGTGGCGCGCGCCAAGGCTGTCGAGAAGATCATCGGCCCGAAGCTCTCCGACCCGTCCCGCGTCAGCGTCGAGGGCCGCGGCGAGGACGAGCCGATCGCCGACAACAAGACGCCCGACGGCCGTGCGAAGAACCGGCGGGTGGAAGTCATGATCCCGAAGGCGGAGGAGTAGACGTGCCGGCGGGGTTTGGACGAGGCGCGGCGGGCGCATGAAAAAGTGGATCCTCAGGATCGCGATTGCAGTCGGCCTCGTGGCCTTCGCCGCGATCGTCTGGTTCGTCGGCCCGCTGATCGGCTACGAGGACATCCGTCCGTTCGATCCGGTCTGGGTCCGCCTGCTGATCATCCTTGTCGTATTCGCCATCGTCGGCGGCTTCTACAGCATCCGCTGGTGGCTGAGGCGCAGGGCGGCAAGGAAGCTTGAAGCGGCGCTCGCCGAAAGCGAGGGCAAGCAGGGCGACGGCAAGGTTCTCGGTGAGCGCATGACCGAGGCGCTGGAGACGCTGAAGCGCGCCAGCGGCAAGCGCAACTACCTTCATGACCTGCCCTGGTACATCATCATCGGCCCGCCCGGCGCCGGCAAGACCACGGCGCTGGTTAATTCGGGTCTGAAGTTCCCGCTTGCCGGCGCTGATGGCGGCAAGGCGGTGGCCGGTACCGGCGGCACGCGTTACTGCGACTGGTGGTTTGCCGAGGAGGCGGTGCTTATCGACACCGCCGGCCGTTATACGACGCAGGACTCCGACAGCGAGGTCGACAAGAAGAGCTGGCTGTCCTTCCTGGCGCTGCTCAAGGCACAGCGCGCCAAGCAGCCGATCAACGGCGTCATCCTGGCGATCAGCGTCGAGGACCTGCTGAAGCTCGACGGACAACAGCTCGCCGAACACACGACCGCGATCCGCAAGCGCCTGCTCGAGCTTCACCAGGAACTCAAGATCGATTTCCCGGTCTACGCCCTGTTCACCAAGGCCGACCTGATCGCCGGCTTCGCCGAGTATTTCGGCAATTTCACCGAATCCCGCCGCCGAAAAGTCTGGGGCGCCACCTTCCAGACCGAGGACCGCAAGAAGAACATGGTCGGCGAGGTGCCGGGCGAGTTCGACCCGCTCGTCCGCCGCTTGACCGAAGAGGTCGCCGACCGGTTGCACGAGGAGCCCGATCCGATCGCGCGCATCGCGATCTTCGGTTTCCCGGCGCAGTTTGCGCTGCTGAAAGATCGTGTCGCCGACTTCCTGAACCGCATCTTCGAGCCGACGCGGTATCAGGTGAACGCCAATCTGCGCGGCTTCTATTTCTCCTCCGGCACGCAGGAGGGAACGCCGATCGACCAGGTTCTGGGTTCGATCGGCCGCAGTTTCGGCGAGACGGCCCATGCGTCGCAATTGTCCGGGCAGGGCAAGAGCTTCTTCCTGCGCGACCTGCTGACCAAGGTGATCTTCGCCGAGGCCGGCTGGGTGTCGCGCGACATGGGCGCGGTGCGCCGGGCCGCTATCCTGCGCTATGGCGCGCTCGCGGCGATAGGCATTGTCGCGGTCGGATTGCTCAGCGCCTGGGGCATCAGCTTCGCCAGCAACAAGTCATTGATCGCGTCCACCGACAGCGCCGCCGAGCAATATCGCGTCAATGCAGCCGGCTACATGAAAAGCAACACCGTTGCCGACATCGAGCTTTCCAACGTCGCCGGCGTGCTCGACATTTTGCGCACCATGCCGGTCGGCTACGACAACCGCGACCAGTCAACGCCGATGCGCGAAAGCTTTGGCCTCGCGCAGCGCGGCCGGCTGGTTTCGGCGACGGAGACGACCTATCGCCAGGCGCTGGAGCGCATGTTCCGCTCGCGTCTCATCCTGCGGCTGGAGCGCCAGATCGAGGCCGGCATGAACGATCCGTTGGTGCTCTACGAGACTCTCAAAGTATACCTGATGCTCGGCGGCAAGGCGCCGAAGGTCGACGACGATCTGGTCGTGACCTGGATGCGCAAGGATTGGGAGGAGAACCTCTATCCCGGTCCCAACAACCGAAGCCTGCGCGAGGATCTGGTGCAGCACCTGCGGGCGATGCTCGATCTGGGTTCCAGCCACAAGCCGACCTTCGACCTCAATGGCCCACTGGTCGAATCCGCGCAACGCTCGCTGGCGCGCATGAACATGGCCGACCGTGCCTATGCGCTGATCAAGACGGCGTCCTATTCGGCGCCCATCGAGAATTTCTCGGTCATCGACCGCGGCGGGCCGGATGCGGCCCTCGTCTTCGAGACAGTCGACGGCACCGAACTCGACAAGCTGGTCGTGCCTGGCCTCTACACCTATGCCGGCTTCCAGGACTTCTTCATTCCCCAGCTCGCCGCCGTCGCCGACAAGATCGAGGGCGAGAAATGGGTGATGGGCGAACTCGCTGAGCAGAAAGGCATCGAGGAGCAGTTCGGCCAGCTCGGACCCGTGCTGATCGAGCGCTACGGCAAGGATTTCGTCGACGCCTGGAATGCCGTGCTCGACAATCTCAAGCTGAAGTCGATGTCGGCCGACAAGCCGCAATATGTGGCGCTCTCCGCGGCATCGTCGCCCAATTCGCCGTTGCGGCAGTTCTTCGAGGCCGTAGCCCTGGAAACGCAGCTTACGCGCGAGCCGGCGGAGGGTGAATTGGCCGGCGACCTGCCGGCTGGCCTCCCGACGGTCAGCGCGGACGCAGCCGATGCGGCACAGACCATCGCCAAATACGCCGCCGACCGCGCCGCGGCCCGCGCCACCGGTCTGGCGCGCATCGGTATCGAGCTGGCGATGAAGAAGTCGCAAAGCCGGGCAGGGGACACATTCGCGGGCAATCCTTCCGCCCGCCAGATTCCGGGCGCCAACATCGAGGCGCAGTTCCGGCCCTTCCACGAACTGGTCAAGGGCGACCCCGGCAAGCGGCCGATCGATGCGTTGATCCAGAATTTCTACGAGGTCTATCAAAGCCTTGTGCTGGCCGCGACCAACCCGTCGCAGGCCGACCGCGCCAACGCCAACATGCAGATGCAGGTAGTGAACCTGCGCGCCAACGCGTCCCGCCTGCCGCGTCCCGTTGCCCGCATGGTGAATGCCGCTGTGGATGATTTCGAGGGCGACGCCGCTGGCAATTCGCTGGCGCAGCTCAACCAGATGCTGAACAGCACGGTGACGCGCGCTTGTGACTCCGTCATTTCCAACCGCTATCCCTTTGCCAAGGACAGCGAGCGCGACGTGCAGATGCAGGATTTTGCACGCATCTTCGCGCCGAACGGCGTCATTGACCGCTTCTTTGCGCAGAACCTCGCGCCGCTTGCGGATATGTCCGGAAAGGACTGGGTGTGGAAGGAAGATACAAGGCTCGGCCGTGAACTGTCCAAGACCACGCTCAAGGATTTCCAGCGCGCCGCCGAAATCCGTGATGCCTTCTTTTCGCAAGGCGGCGTCATGCCGGCCGTTGCCCTGACGATCACACCGTTCTCGCTGAACGGCGAGGCGGATATGGCGCTCATGAACGTCAACGGCCAGATCGTGCAGAGCCAGCAGGTGGGCGGCCTGCCGGTCTCCATGCAATGGCCGGGCAGCATGGCAGGCGGCACGGTGAGCGTCACGCTGACGCCGGAAATCCCCGGCCGCGTCTCCGCAGTCCTCACCGAAGGGCCGTGGGCCTTCATGCGGCTGCTGGAATATGGATCGGTATCGCAGACGTCGGACGGGATGCGGGCGCGCTTCGTCATCGGCGGCCGTGACGTCGCCTATACGATCCAGGTCGGCTCGGCGACCAATCCGTTCTTCCTGCCGGCGCTGACGCAGTTCGCCTGTCCGGCGGGGATCTGACGCGACATGGGCTTCGGTCTGTTCGGAAAACTGCCCCAGAAACGCGACTTCATCTCGTTCGGCATTTCCGGAGAGGTGCTGTCGCCGCTGGAGACCTGGCTGCAGACGGCGGTGGCCGCAAGCCGCAGCGAACTCGGGCGCGGCTGGGAGGAGCTTTACCTCGTCGCGCCGATCTGGCGGTTCTGGATCGGCTCGGGGGTGCTGGGGGCGAACTGCGCCGGTGCGATAATGCCTTCCGTCGATGGCATCGGGCGTTTTTTCCCGCTGCTGGCGATTTATATCTGCGAGCCGGGAGAAAGCCTGCCGCCACCCTCCTATGCCCCCCAGGAGAAGTGGTTTTCGGCCGTCGAGGCGCGGCTGCTGGGGGTGCTGGAGGAGGGTGCAGCGCCTGCCGTGGAATCCGTATTGGCCGGCCTGCCCGCGCCGATGCTCGACCGGCTGGTTCCGAATGCGCGCCGCTCCGATTTCAAGGGCGGTCCGTTGTGGCACGCCAGCCAGGACACCGACACACCGAGCTTTCTCGCGGCCCTCTTTGAGGACGATTATCGCCAGGTGGCGCGCGGCAGGAGTTATTGGTGGGCGCCGGGCAATGATGACCGCGGTCCAGTGCTGCATGCGAGGAACGGACTTCCCGATCCATATTTTCATACGCGGATGCTGCGTATCGTGACAGAATGACGTGAACGCTGAGCGCGGGTGAGGAACAGTGAACGATCCCGGCATTCGTCTCGAAAGTTTTGGTCTGAGCCACGCCGGCAAGTTGCGAGAGCTCAACGAGGACCGGCTTCTGATGGCGCCGCGCAGCGGCCTGTGGCTTGTCGCCGACGGAATGGGCGGTCACGACGCCGGCGAGGTGGCCTCATCCTGCATCGTCGAACATCTCGCGACGATCGGCGTCGCCAGTTCGGCGCCCGACCTGCGCGCCCGTTTCGAGGATCGTATCGGCCGCGCCAATGCCCGGATATGGTCGATCGCCCAGGCGCGCGGTGGCGGCACGATCGGGTCGACGGTCGCCGCGCTGCTCACCTTCGAGCGGCAGTTCGCCTGCATCTGGATGGGCGACAGCCGCGTCTATCTCGTCCGCGGCGGGGCGATCAGCCAGCTTTCGCACGACCATACCGAGGTTCAGGAACTGCTGGACCGTGGCGTCATCACCGCGGATGAGGCGCGCCATTGGCCGCGCCGCAACGTGATTACGCGCGCCGTCGGCGTCGAAGACGAGATCGCGCTCGACATAGAACTCGGCCAGATACGTCTCGGCGACATCTTCGTGCTTGGTACCGACGGGTTGACCGCGCATGCCAGCGACGCGGATATCCTCGCGGCAGTCAGCGCGGACGAGCCCGAAGCCGCCTGCCACGCGCTTCTCGGCAAGGTGCTGGAGCGTGGCGGCACCGACAATGTGACGATCATCGTCGTCAAGTGCCGCAAGGCGGCGGCCGCGCAAGACGAAGACCGCACTGTCGTCCCAGGCGGCGAGGTGGATTGGCGCCATGCCGGCTGACGAAAAGACCATGCTGATGGCGCTGCCGGAGAGCGTGGCGGTCGGCACGCAGCTCAGCGGCACCTACGAGCTGGACGAGCGCATCGCCGCCGGCGGCATGGGCGAGGTGTTTCGCGGCCACAACATCCAGACCGGCGATCCGGTGGCGATCAAGATCGTGCTGCCGGAATTCGCCCGCGACGCGATGATCCTCTCGCTGTTCCGCAAGGAAGCGTCGATCCTCAACCACCTCTCGCACGAGGCGATCGTCCGCTACCACGTCTTCGCCATCGACCAGGCGATCGGCAGGCCCTACCTCGCCATGGAGTTCGTCGACGGCCTGTCGCTGGTTGACATGTTTTCGCATGGTCCGATGGCGCCGGCCGAAGCGCGCGCGCTGCTTGCACGGCTCGCGTCCGGCTTGGCCACGGCGCATGAGGCGGGCATCATCCATCGCGACCTTTCGCCGGACAACATCATCCTGCCGGGCGGCAAGGTCGGCCGCGCGAAGATCATCGATTTCGGCATTGCACGCTCCGCGACGGTCGGCGGCGAGACGCTGCTTGGCGGGGTGTTTGCCGGAAAATACAACTTCGTGTCGCCGGAACAGCTAGGCATGTTCGGCGGCGAGGTCACGGAGCAATCCGACATCTACAGCCTCGGCCTGGTGATGGCGGCGGCGCTTCGCGGAGCGCCGCTCGACATGAGCGGCAGCCAGGTCGAGGTGATCGAGAAACGCCGTGTCGTTCCCGACCTTTCCGCCATCGATCCAAGCCTGCGTGCCATTCTGGAGGCCATGCTGCAGCCGGACCCGCGCAACCGGCCGAGGGATATGGCAGAGCTTGGAGAGCTTGTTGCGTCGACCCGCGAGCCGAAGCGTACGCTCGAACCGACCGTGACGACCCCCGTCCCGCCCATGGCAGCCACCGTTCGTGTAGGTTTGCCAGCGGAAATTCCGTCGCTCACCCGGGCCGGCCAGGCGCCGGAGGCTGTTGCTGCTGCGATTGCACCGACGGCGATCGAGCCGCCGAGCGAAAGCCCGTTCGGCCCTTATCTCGGCCCGGCGAAGATTGCGATACCCGACCTGCTGCCGCAACCGGCCGCGTCGCCGTCAAGCGACCGCCGGCGCGGGCGGTCTGGCGGCATGATCACGGTCGCGCTCCTGGCGGTGGCGGCAAGTGCTGTGGGCGGGGCATGGTATGGCGGGCTCCTCGACCGCTTCGTCTCCGGGCCAGCGTTGCCGCCGGTCGAGGACAAGGTAAAGCAGCCGGACGAGACGCCCGACACTACAAAGAAGCCTGATACCGATACGGTCAAACCGAAGACTGACGACACGACGGAGAAGAAGTCGGACGAGGTGAAACCTGCCGACGACCAGAAGCCACCGGTCGTGGATGACAGCAAGACGCAGAAGCCGGATACCGCCGACGACAGCCAGAAACAGGACACCGACCAGAACAAGCAGCCGCCGGATATCAAACCCGATATCAAACACGATACGCAGACCGACATCGATGTTGGAGCAGAGCGGCTTGCCTGGCTGAAGGACTATTCGGGCGGCGATTGCTTCTACGCCACAGCGACGTCGGTGAGCGGCGAGAAGACGAACATCGAGGGTTTTGGCGACAGCGTCGACGCCTTCAAGAACCTGCTCAACGACTTCACCGGCCGCTTTCGCACCGAGCCGGAGATCGGCGTGCGTCTGATCAGGCCGAGGCAATGCGCGGTGACCCAGTTCCTGAGCAGGATGGGGCAGGGGGCGGGCGATCCGCCCAACCTGTCGCTGGTGAAATACGAGCTTGTCGACCGCGATCCAATGAGTGGCGAGGTGCAGATACTGCCCGCGCGCCAGACCTATCTGCTGCTGGTCGACCATGACGGGATCGCCCACAATCTCGACCGCATCCTGAAAAAGTCCGGCGACACGGCAAAATTCAGCATCGCGCTTGGCCTCGGCACCGGCAATGACGGTGACAAGAACCCTGTGCCGGAGATTTTGCTCGCCTTTGCTACCTCACAGCCGTTGGACGCGATGAAGATCACCGACCCGGTCCCGGCTTCCGATCTCCTGCCGCGCATCACCAACGAGATCAACGCCAAGCAGATGGATGGTGCCGCAACGGCGCGCTATTTTCGCATTCGCGGGTAGCTACCGCACCACGAACGAGGTGATACCGTAGGCGATCGAGCGGTTGCCGGCGATGATCTCCGTCGCCAGCTTCGAAAAATACTGCTCCGCCGGCATGCCGGGTCGAACCGGGATCGTCCGCAGCGGGCCGTCCGACGCGATGGCGACGAGCAGTTGCACCGAGGACACCGGGCCGGATGTCAGTGTCATCGGCGCCTTGAAAGTCATCAGGGAGGCGCGCTGATCGGTATAGGAGGTGACGAGTTCGGCCTTTCCCTCGTCGTCGACGACCATCAGATAGAGCGTGTCCTTGCGCAGCCCGGAGATCACGCCGGCGAGGTCGTTCCCGCTTTCAATCGTCGATTGGGCGAGCGTCACGCGCAGCGGGAAGTTCGGATACTGCGCAAGGCTCCTGGCGAAAGCCAACGCCCCGCACTGGTCTTTCGACACCGTCTTCGTATCGGTCTTGAGCTTGATGCCGGACAGCCTTTCATATTCGGCGCCGAGCCGGCCGACCGTCTCGGGCGCCGCCGCATAGGCCTGGATCGATGCCTGCGTCGGGCCGATGGTCGCCGGCAGCGCAAGCAAGCAATCGTCGCCCTCATGCATCGACAGGAATTCGGCGACACGCAATGTGCCCGATGTCGGTCCGTCGGTGACCGCGCCATCGGTCAACACGTCTGGCCTCGGCAGCAAGACGGCGACCTGCGCTCCCGTTGCGGCTGGAGGCGGCGCGGACGGAGTGCGGACGACGGCCGTCGGGGCGCGAGCGACGACGGCCGGAGGAACGGACGAGGCCGCTGCGGATGGGTGCGCCGGCGCGACGACGGCCGCTGCGCCGTCCGCCGGTCCGCCGGACGGCGTAGCGACTGGCGCCGCGTCAATGCGCGGGGCGGCGACTGTTGCTCCGCCAGCAGGCGCGATCGTCAGTGGCCCTGTTTGCGCTGACAGGGGAGGCGGGCCGGCGATCGGCTTGTCCGAATGGACCGTCACCGTCGCCCTGCCGGCGGCAACCGCGTGTGAAGCAGGTTCAAGGGAAGTGGCGGCCTCTACAGCCCTGGGGGCTTCAGGCGCGATTTGCGGAGTGGCGGAAGGGAGCGGCTTCGCAGTTTCG
The DNA here is from genome assembly GCF_044326205.1 of Mesorhizobium sp. IMUNJ 23232. Taxonomy (NCBI): domain Bacteria; kingdom Pseudomonadati; phylum Pseudomonadota; class Alphaproteobacteria; order Hyphomicrobiales; family Phyllobacteriaceae; genus Mesorhizobium; species Mesorhizobium sp. IMUNJ 23232. Next base: position 60,963 of record NZ_JBIRCY010000013.1, on the reverse strand, counting down.
ACAGTTGCGGCCGCAATGGCGCTCGCGCCTGTATTGCCGGTAGCAATCAGCGGAGTGGCTGACTCAGTGGAAGCCACGGCTTCCGCCGGTTCCGAGACTTCTGGCGCCATTTGTGAAATGGCGGTGGGGAGCGGGGTTGCGGTCTCGACACTCGCGGCCGCGACACGCTCGGCGCTTGCCGATGCCGGCAATTCCGCGGGCGGCGGCTGAGGCACGGCTGACACGGTGGTGAGAGAGGGTTGGACGGGCGTGGACGCATCCGGACTGTTCGGGGCGTCCGCGTCGGGTTTTGCGACGGCTTCCGCCGTCTGCGTCGTTGCCTTGGTTTCCGCCAGCGCCTGGACAGGATTCGACGGCACAGCGTCCAGAGTGGTTTCAGTGGCGGCAGGCGCGGCTTTCGCCTGCTCGCTGGGCTGCATGACTGTGGCCGATGTGGACGCGGGCTCGACGTCGGCCGACACCTTTGCGGCCTGCATGCCGCTCGGCTGCGGGCGGATTGCCTCGGTCACGGCGCCAGTGTCCTTCGCTGCCAGCGTCGAAGCCGGAGGCTGGACGACAATCGCCGGTCGCTCCACTTCGATCACCGCTACGTTTTCCGGCACGGCAATTTGCTGCGCCCCGCCGGCGGCGAGCGTGGCGATGTCGATTTCGGTGCGGCTGGGTCTCCTGGTCTCCGGCATCGGCATCGCATAGAGCGCCATGCCGATCGCACCGTGCAGTGCGATCGAGCCGGCGACGGCGATGACCCAGAAACTGATCGGCGAAGCGGCGCTCATGGCGTTGCCGCGCCGGACCCGGCCGGCTCTCGCAAGGTGACGACCTGCAGCCCAAACCCGGCGGCGCGCAAGGTCTCGGCGATGTTGAGGAAACCGGCGGCCGTCATGTCGCGCTGCGCCAGCAGGTTGAGCGGCGTGTCGGCGCTGCCCGTCGCCTCGATTGCCGCGCGGGCTGCGTCGACAAGGCCGTCCCGCGAAATGGCCCGGCCGTCAAGGAATAGGGACCCATCGCTTTCAATCAGCAGCAAGGGACGCGGCAACCGTTCCAGCGGCAGGTTGCGGGTGAAGGGAATGGTCGACTGTTTTTCCTCGGGGTTGATCAGGCTGCCGGTGGTCAGGAAAAACAGCAGGAGCAGGAAGACGATGTTGATCATCGCAAGCGTAAAATCGTTGTGCCGCCTCGGCGCAGGATCCGGAATGAACTTCACGGCTGCGCGCTCCGCCGGCCGAGCACGGTCACGCTGGCGATCTCGGCGTCCTTGCTGGCCTCCAGTACCGTCACGACATCCTGGACGGTCGCAGCCGCCGTCGGCGTCAGCAGTATGGAGGTGATGCCCTGCGCTTTCAGCTCTTTCAGCCTGTTCGAAAAGTCCGCGATAGGCACGCTCTCGCCGCCGATCGTCACACGCCCGGCCAGGATGCGGACGGCGATGGGCGGCGTGGCATTTTCGGCCGCTGGTGCGGTGGGTTCACCACTATCCGCCGCCAGTGGCCCGAGCGGCAGCAGCGAATAGGGTACGATCTGCGACGAGACCATGAAGAAGATGACGAGCAGGAAGATCACGTCGATCAGCGACGTCAGCACGAAGGAAGGGCGCCGGCGCCGGACATGTTTCGGCAGGATCGTGTCCGTGCGATCGGCCAAAAGCCTATCCTCCAAGCGAAGCCGGCACGGTTGCCCGCGGCAGGCCGTAGGAAATCTCGGCGACCGGTTCCACCTCGGTCGGCTCGATCGGCGCGATGCTGAACAGCGTCTTGGCGATCGCCGCCTCCATGTAGGAACGCTCGTGGTCGACGCGCGCCTCGAACCACATCGACAGGAAATACACCGGGATCGCCACCGAAAGCCCGGCGGCCGTGGTGATCAGCGCCACCCATATGCCTCCCGCCAGCGCCGAGGGATCGATAGCGCCGCCCTTGGCCGACAATTCGCCGAAGGCCGATATCATGCCGATGACTGTGCCGAGCAGGCCGAGCATGGGAGCCGCCTGTGCGACGGTTTCCAGGAAGCGCAGGGACTTCGACATGGTGTTGAGATGATTGAGCGCGATATGGGCTGCGACCTCGCGCGCCCGGTCGCGGTCGGCCGGATAATTGAGCAGCGACACCATAGCGCCAGCCACTGCCGCCGAGGCTGGCGAGCGGTCGGCACGCGCGCGGCGCACGGCGTCGTCGAAGTCGCCCCTCGCCCAGCGTGCGAGCGCGTCCTCGGTGCCACTGGCCCGGCCGACGCCCATGCGCGCGAATTGCAGTGCCTTGAAGATCGAGATGGCAATGGCCGCGATCGAAATCAGCAGCAGCGCGACCAGGACCGGGCCGCCGGACGACGACAATTGTTCGGTCAGCACCTTGATCATGCTGTGCGCCCGATGCCGGCGTTTTCGGCTCGAATGGAACTCACAGGCCGAACTCGATCTTGGCGCGGGTCGTGGTCGTCAGCGCGTCGATGCAGACGTCGGAAGCCTTGCCGTCGACGGAGCATTCGGCAATGTCGTTGACCAGCAGGCGCGAGATCGTATCGCAGGCTTGGCCCGGCAGGTCGAACTGTACCACCTTGGTCTTGCCGACCGGCAGCCGTCCGAACTGGAAGGTGAGCGATTTGCCGACCTTGCCGGCCGCGTCGAAGGTCACCACGTCGTAGGATGTCTTGTCCAACAGGACCCCGGTCTTGTTGACGGCTACGAAGACCAGCCGGCAGGCGCTGTCCACGTTCGTGGCGTCGTTGAGTTCGATCGAGATTGCCTTTTCCTGAGACCACCCCGCCGATGGGATGGAAAACGCCAGCGCCGCTGTCAACATCGCGACCGACCACGCCGATGTCCATGCCATTGATTTTCTTCCCGCCATTCTGTTCGCCTTTCGCTTGAGCCCGCTCGCGAAATTAATCGGTCGCATGGATTAGTCCAGCATCGCGCGCCTGATGATCGCTGGAAAGCCAAGCTCGAACAGATAGAAGATTAGACGGCGGTCCATGTCAAAAAAAAGTCCGGTCGATTGGATATTGCTGCGGTGGCTTGTAGGGTTGCCCGGTGTTGCTGCGAGGCTGCTGGTGGAACGGGGTTACGCGCGGAAGGCAAACTGGATGGCGGCACCCTTCCTTGCCGTTCTCCTGACCCTGTTTCTGAGCAGCGGAGCGCGGGCCGAATTCACCGTGTGCAACCAGACGCTCGATGTCGTCAACCTGGCGGTGGGACAGGAGGTGCGGGAGCAGACCGAAGCCTTCTGGCAGACGGAAGGCTGGTGGACGGTCGGCGCCAACCAGTGCGTCAATGTCATCCGCGACGAACTGACGAACCGCTATATCTACATCTACGCGACGGATGTGTTCGGCCAGCCCTTGCTCAACGGCTCGACCTCGATGTGCATCGGCACGCGCCGCTTCGTCATCCGCGGCGACAAGGATTGCTGGACACGCGGCCACAAGGCGGCGCCGTTCTTCGAGGTCGACACGCAGAAGACCGAGCGCTGGACGCTTTTCCTCGGGACGGGCGGGCTGCAATGACGGCATCGTCCGCTTCCGGCGCCTAGTCTCGCCATGCACACTCTCGACTCCAGTTTTCGCAAGAAGAAGGAGGCGGCCGTCGCGAGGCGGCGGAGACTGCGCCTGATCAAGCTGGGCGGTGTGGCGGGAGTGTTCGTGGCGGCCTCGGTCGCGCTCGGCATCTATTTCACCGCCGACAAATGGACAATCGAGGGGCTGGACAATGATCTGGTCGAGGTCGACACCGGGGAGACCGACGCCGACGTGCCGGTCTTTGTGCCGGCTATCGTCGACCTTGCCGGCGATCCGATGACCATCAGCATCGGCAGCGATCCGTCGCAAATGCCGCGCGTCAAGAAAGTCCCAAAGCCGGCCGACCTGCTGGAACAGGGCATCCCGGATACGATCGAGGTTCTGTCGGACGTCATGCTGTCGAGTAGTGAAAGGCTGATGACCACGATCCCCTCCAGCCCGGAGGACTTTGCGTTCTTCCAGGCGCAGCGGACGGTGCATGTGCCGGCCGATCCGGCCGCTGGCGTGCCACCAGCCGATGCCTCCGGAGGGTCTGCTGCCCCGGAACCATCCGAGCCGACGCCGGATGTCGAGACACCGGCGGACGAGGTGGCCTTCTCCGATCCGGCAGCCGGCTGGGGCGAGACGATCAGCGACGGCGAGGAGAACCTTCCGGCTTTCAAGAAAAACCGTATCGAAAACAACACGATGGTCGCGACGGTGACGCCGGAGAGCCAGCGAGCCGCCGCCACCGAGGATTTCGTCGACAAGGTGCTCGGCGCCCGCACGCTGGACAGCCTCGTGCTCGAACATCATTTCGGCGCCGACGACGCGAAACTCGCCGGCGAAGCCCTGAAAGCCCTGTTCGGCAAGGAACAACTGGAAGCCGGCTATGTCGTCGCCATGCGTGGTTTGAAGACCGGCGCCAAGGCCGACAGCCTTACGCTGATGCAGGTCTCGGTCTATGCCGACGCGCAATATATCGGCACGCTGGCGCGTGGCGACGACGGTAAGTTCGTGGCGGGCACGGACCCCTGGGTACGCGAGGACCTGCTGCATTACTCGGGCGTGGATCAGCAGGCCGGGCTGCAACGCCAATACCGGCTGCTCGACGCAATCTATTCGACTGCCATCCGCAACAATGTGCCCACCAGCGTGATCGGCGAGGCGATCATGTTCCTGTCGCGCGGACAGGATCTGAACGCCTTCGCCACCCAGGGCGACCGGCTGCTGCTTGTCTATTCGGCGAACGGCCGCGCCACCGATGGCTCGTCCGGCCGCGTGCTCTACGCAGCGGTGCGCGGCGACCAGAAGAACATCGAGTGTTTCGTCTTCCGGCCGTCGGGATCGGACGATTTCGCCTGCGTCACCGAGGAGGATCAGGTCTACTCGCTTACCGTGACCAACGGCATGGTAACGCCGGTGAACGGGGTGATGACCTCGACCTTCGGGCCTCGAAAACATCCGATCCTCGGCACGGTGCGCGTGCACAAGGGGGTCGATTGGGCAGCGCCCGTCGGAACGCCGGTCTTTGCCGCTTTTGACGGCACAATCGCCTATTTCGGCGACGGTGAGGGCTACGGCAACGTCGTGCGCATCACGCATTCCGGCGGACGCGAGACGCGTTATGCGCATCTTTCCAAATTCGCCGCCAATCTGGCGTCCGGCATGGCGGTCAAGGCCGGTGACGTCATCGGCTATGTCGGCACGACGGGGCTTTCCACCGGGCCGCACCTGCATTTCGAACTCTATGCGGGGGCCGAGGCGATCAACCCATTGGAAACGCCGGCAATTGCGGTGGCTGCCGGCACCGGCGACGCGGCGGTGGAATTGCTGGTCGACCGCATCATCCGGGTCGAGAGCGGCGGCAGCGCCACCGCCAAGAATCCGCTGTCGTCGGCGACCGGCCTCGGCCAGTTCATCGACAGCACCTGGATCCGCATGATCAACACCTATCGTCCTGATTTGGCTCGTTCTTTGTCGCGGGCGGAGGTGCTGGCGCTGCGCTTCGACCCGACCATTTCGCGCGAAATGGTGCGGCGCTTGGCGCAAGAAGGCGAGGCTTATCTGCGCGCCCGCGGGCACGAAATCACGGCGGGACGGCTCTATCTCTGCCATTTCCTGGGCATGGAGGGGGCAAATACGGTGCTTTCGGCCAGCGAGGACCAGGAACTTGTGGTGGTGCTCGGCCAATCTGTGATCTCCGCCAATCCGTTCCTGACCGGCAGGACGGTGAGTTATGTCAAGGCCTGGGCGGAGGCGAAGATGCGCGGCAAGGGCGCGCCGGCGGCTTCCACGCCGGCTCCGCCGGTGGTGCAGACCAGGAATATAGCGAAATCCTCGCCGGAATTCATTGCCTACAAGACTGCAATTACAGCACTTTTGGCCGCGATTGCCGCGGCGGACCAGACGTGAGCCTTTTCGCCCGGCAAAGGATTCCGGTATTTCACGCATGTGCTTCGGCGAGGCGAGGGCGCGCTTTCCTATCCTCAATCGAACGGCAGCGTGGAACCAGGTCATGCTTGCAAAATCGAGCCAGCTCAATGGGATAGCAGGCGCACAGCACGATTCCGGCGTCACAAGCATGACCACACCCCCTCACAGGCATGACATTGCCGTGCAAAAATGCCGTTTCGGCCTTCCCGCGCGGGGCGTTTTCGATCGACAAGCCGGACCTGCGGGTCAGGGCAAGAAATAGGAAAATAATCCTTGACGGCGTGACGCCGGTCTGGCATGATTCTGCTACCGTCCAAAAACTGCGGCTGTGGGAGTAGCCGCCCAGCATCGAGAGGAACCTGCCAGGTGTCCGCCCTGTTTTGTCATTTCGTCGAAAGCCGAACGCTCAAGGTGTCCGGAACGTCCACCCCGCCCTGCCGAAGTCGATCGGACCGGTGCCGACGCCGGTGCGCAGCAAATGGAGGTGCCCGCTGACTTCGAAGCCGGTGGCGTCGCGAGGGCCGATCATCGACATTTCCTGCGTGGGCGTCATGTCCCAGCCCCAGACCTGGGAATCCCAGATGGTGACACGTTTCTCGGTCACGACGGCGATGGAGACGATGGCGCGCCACTTGGTCGTGCCTTGGGCGGCAGTCGGCGCGTTGCGGCTGGAATAATCGTAGAAGCGCTTGCGCCGGTTCGGGTCGGCCTGGATCTCGGGGGCGGTCCAGTAGAAGGGCAGGTCGTCGTCCGGCGTGCAGGCGTCGACGCAGAATGGGTTGGGGTTCGGGCCGATCGGCTGGTTGTGGCGGTAGACGGTTTGGACGAAGGACAGTTGCTTGCCGCGCTCGCCGTCGCGCTCGACGATCATCTCGGCGCCGTCGCTCTTCAGCGTCAGGCTGGTCGACACCGCGGTCCAGGGAATCGGGATCATCAATGTGTCGCCGGGCTGGATGAGTTCCGGCTTCTTGCGCTTGGCGACAAGGCCGGAGTTCTTGGGATCGTCCCAGATCTTCTTCCAGTCCTTGCCCTGGTAGCCATAGGCGACGGCGAGATCCCAAAGCGTGTCGCCGCGCTTGATCTTGTAGTCCTCGTGAAACATTTCACCCTCCGCTCAGGCGATTCAGGAGCCCTGACGGTCGCATGCTATCCGCCCGGTCAGGGCTCCCGACCGGTGGATGCCGACGATGTCGGCCTGTTCTCGATGTCGCGAGCGGTCAGTTCTCGCCGAGCAGTTTTGCTTTCCCGCTCTTCAGATCGATCTCGACCGATTGGCTCTTGCCGACCACGATCGAGACGGTGCCCGGCGCCGTCACCTCGACATATCGGATGACCGGGAAACCCGTGTGTGGCGCGCCTACCTGTTTTACGACGTCGACCGCCCATAATTCGGTGCCGGCGCTGTCGCGCGCCGCTAGCACCGTGCCGTTCGGCTCAACGGAAACCGTGATGCCGGAGGCCGTATCCGTCGCGGAAAGCACGGCTTCCGGATAGGAATGAAGGGAGGCGTGCTCGCCGCCGCTTGCTTTGCTCATGATGATGCCTCCATTGAGATCGATGCCTGCCAGCACTGCAAGCAATGCCGAGCAGAGCGCCGTGATCGCGATCCAATATCTCATCCCAGTCGCTCCCATTCCGAAGCGCCCTTCCAGCAGGCCTGAACTCGTTCGGCACTTCCGAAGGCAAGTATCATCGTCGTCCCGGCGCCACCGCCCGGACCATACCGGCCTCAACGTACGAAACTTTGTCCGGAGCCGGGTGTCGTCACCCGACCTCGTAGGCGAAGGCTCCGTCCTTGATGTCGACGGCGGCGCGCGAAATCTCCAGCTTTTCCATCGCACGGTTGAGGAAATGCCGGGACAGTTCGGGCAGGAGCGTGTTGGTGATGATGTTATCGATCATGCGTCCGCCCGAATCCGGGTCCCTGCATTGCGATACGATATGCTCGACCACGGCATCCGTGTAGGTGAACTCTGCGTCGTGGTTTTCTTCTATCCGCTTTTTTATCCGATTGAGTTGTAACCGAACGATGCCGCCCAGCATGTCTCCGGATAACGGAAAATAAGGAATTGTAACCAGGCGGCCGAGCAGGGCCGGCGGGAAGACTTGCAGCAGCGACGGCCGCAGCGCCTGGTTCAGCATTTCCGGGTCGGGCCGCGTCTTTCCCTCCTCGGCCATCTGCATGATCACCTCCGTGCCGACATTCGACGTCAGGATGATCAGCGTGTTCTTGAAGTCGATGCGCCGCCCGGTGCCGTCCTCCATCTGGCCCTTGTCGAAGACCTGGAAGAACAGTTCATGCACGTCCGGATGCGCCTTCTCGACCTCGTCGAGCAGGACCACGCTGTAGGGTTTTCGCCGCACCGCTTCGGTCAGCCGCCCGCCTTCGCCGTATCCGACATAGCCGGGAGGCGCGCCCTTCAGCGCGGAAACGGTGTGCGCCTCCTGGAATTCGCTCATGTTGATGGTGATCATGTTCTGCTCGCCGCCATAGAGCGACTCGGCCAGCGCCAGCGCGGTCTCGGTCTTGCCGACGCCGGAGGGGCCGCAGAGCATGAACACGCCGATCGGCTTGTTCGGATTGTCGAGTTTCGCGCGGTTGGTCTCGATACGTTTGGCGATCATCGAAAGCCCGTGCGATTGGCCGACGACGCGCCGTCCCATGATCTCGGCGAGTTGCAGGATCGTCTGCACCTCGTCCTTGACCATGCGCCCGACCGGAATGCCGGTCCAGTCGGAGACGACCGACGCCACCGCTTGCTCGTCGACATGCGCGTAGATCATGCGGCTGTCCGGGTGGATTTCATCGAGCTGCGAAAGTTTTCCGCCGAGTTCCGCCTTCGGATCGGCAGGCTGAGCGGCGGAGGAATCGTCGTTCGCGGCGACAGCCTCCGCGTTATCGTTAGCGGTCGTGCCATGGACCGAATCAGCCGCGGGATCCGATGCTTTCGCGAGCTTGGCCCGTAACTGCATGATCTCGTCGACGATGCCTTTTTCGCGGACGAAATGCGCATCGAGATCGGCGAGCTTCGTCTCGGTCTCCTTGATCTCTTCCTTCAGTTCCTCGATGCGCTCGGCATCGTTGCGGCCAAGTTCGGCTTCGCGTTCCTGCGCGACGAGTTCCTTGCGCAGGGACTCGATCGACGCCTTCATGTCGGAGACGGCGGCCGGCGTCGTCGATTGGCTGATGGCGACGCGCGCGCAGGCGGTGTCGAGCAGGCTGACCGCCTTGTCCGGAAGCTGGCGGGCCGGGATGTAGCGCGCCGACAGCGACACCGCCGCGACCACTGCCTCGTCGGAGATGCGCACGCCGTGATGCTTTTCCATCGGCTCCAGAATGCCGCGCAGCATGTAGGTGCATTTCTCGATCGACGGTTCGTCGACATTCACCGGCTGGAAGCGCCGTGTCAGCGCCGGGTCCTTCTCGAAATACTGGCGGTATTCCGCCCAGGTGGTCGCGCCGATGGTGCGCAGCGTGCCCCGCGCCAGCGCCGGCTTGAGCAGGTTCGCGGCATCGCCTGTGCCTTGCGCGCCGCCCGCGCCGATCAGCGTGTGTGCCTCGTCGATGAACAGGATGACCGGCGTCGGCGATGCCTGCACCTCGTCGATGACCGAGCGCAGGCGCTGCTCGAATTCACCCTTCATGGAGGCGCCGGCCTGCATCAGGCCGATGTCGAGCGCGCAGAGCCGAACGCCCTTGAGTTGGGGCGGCACGTCGCCATCCGCCAATCTCTGGGCAAATCCCTCGACTACAGCCGTCTTGCCAACGCCGGCCTCGCCGGTGAGGATCGGGTTGTTCTGCCGGCGGCGCATCAAGACGTCGATGATCTGCCGGATCTCGTCGTCGCGTCCGACCACGGGGTCCATCTTGCCGGCGGCGGCGGCCGCCGTCATGTCTACGGAGAAGCGGTCGAGCGCCGTGGTGCCGCGCGAAGCCGGCGTGTCGCCAGCGGGCGCGCCGGCCGGCCGCGCGGAGAGGCCCGAGCTGTCCATTGGCCGGAGATTCTCCTCGTCCGACTGCCCCCAGATTTTTCGCGATTCGGCGGCGATGATGTCGTCGTTGAGCTGGCTGAGCTGTGCCGAAAGCTGTTGCAGGGCACGGCGCAACTCGCGCGATTTTAGGATGCCGATGAGGAGGTGGCCGGTTCTTATCTGGGTCTCGCCGAAGAACAGGGTGGCGTAATACCAGCCGCGGTCGAGGCTGTCGGTGATCTGGGTCGAGATGCCGGGCATCTCGGTTTCCTGCTTGCGGAAACCGTCGATGGTCGAGGCGAGGTCCTTGAGCAGCTTCGCCTTGTCGAGCTTGAAATGATCGACCGTTAGCGAGATGTCGGAGCGGTCGTTGGCGAGGATGTGATGCATCCAGTGCGCCAGTTCGAGGTTGCGGTTTCCGGCGCCCTTCGCTTGCCGCAAGGCCTGCATGAACGCGTCGTAGCCGACCCGGTTGAGTTTGCCGGTCACCGTTTCAAGGCTGATGTCGCTCACTGGCGTCCTCCCGTTTCAAGCAGGCCCTATCTATGTCCGCGCGGCTGCCCTGGCTTCTCTGGCGATCGTCTCGCGCCGCCGCTCCATCGGATCGAAGCGCGCATCGCTCAGATAGATTTTTTCGCCTTCGGGCGGCTTTTTTGGTGCCATCCACGAGGTCCAGCCGAGCTCACCGGAGACGCCGAGGCGGACCGGCGGCGCCAGGGCCGCGTCAAGGCCCAATTCTACGTCGAAATCGAAGCGGTGACCAAGATAATAGAAAACGAGATCGGTCAGGATCTCGGAAAGCTCGCCGGCCGGAAGCAGTCTTTTGTACTGTTCGAGGTTCGTGGCCGTTATCTTTATTCGGACCTTGTCGTTGATCGAATAGGCGCGCACACCGAGCGCGGCATCGACACCGAGGCCGGAGTGGCGGGAGCCCAGCGCCATCTGGTCGGAGGGTTCGAAGACGAGCCAACTGCCGATGCGCTCCTCGATCTCCGCCTTGACCTGCAATATGCTTTCGACCAGTTGCCGCAGCCTGACCGCGCTCTTGATGCGCGAACCGGTGAGGCCGGCGAACGACACTTTTGCGATGTCCTCGACCGAATCCCGGTCGAGGAAAGCTTCCGTTCCGACACCTGTGAAGGAGCCGACATAATTGAAGAAACGGTCGTCTTCCGGCCGGTCCGCATGGGCGATCGGGCGCGCGTCGGCCCACACTCGGAAGAACAGTTGCAGGAAGCGGTTGGAGATGATGTCGGTGAAATGCACATAGGACTGGTCGCGCTGCGACGACCAGTGGTGCGCCTCGACGGTCGTGCTGAGCGGCAGAGCGCCTTGCGGGCCGAAATAGCCGAGGAAGCGGGTGCGCACCTTCGGCGGGCCGTTTGGAGCGTCTTCATAGCCGCTGAGGTTGGAGGCCGGAAATTCGAGGAAGGGATCCTGGCCGAGGCTGACGATCTCTTCCGCAAGCACCCGGTTCTCGCCGATGCGCGGCTTGTCCGGGCTCGACCGCTCGAACTCGCGCATCGTCGAGAAGAAGTCGAAGCCGTAGGGATCGGCGCGGAGATCGTCGCGATAGCTCATAGCGTTTCGCCATTGCCGGCGCGGGGCGGCCAGCGCTTGACGATGCCGCGCTGCGCGGACTCGATCACCGTCTCGGTGAAACTGTTGATCGAGGTGTATTCGGCGAAGAAACGGTCGAGTACGGCGCCGAGCAGCATGATGCCGTTGCCCTCGAAGGCGCGTTCGTCGAACTTGACGGTGATTTCAACGCCGCGCGCCGCGTTGAAGCCGTTTGCCTGCCGGAGCCGCCTGGTGATCGGCCGGCTCGATACGCCGATCACGCCGCGAATGCGCCGTTCCGTCACCACGTCGGAGAAGTCGGCGAAGAGGCCGAGCAGTTCGCGCAGGCCACCGGCGCGGTCCTGCGGGCCGCGGTCGGTCAGGCCGAGATGGTTGAGCGACAAAAGGTTGATCAGCTTCCATGCAATGGCGCCCGGCGGCGCGCCGGTGCGGTGGCGGCGTTCGGCGGCAAGCACGGATTCGCGTGGCGCCGTCGGGCCGGCCAGGCAGCGCAGCGGCAGCGACGTGTCGTCGGCCAGATGGAAATCGGTGCCGGCTTCGCCGACCGGCAACTGTTCGGTGAGATGCCGGTTGGAGACAAGCGCCCGGACGCTGAGTTCGCGCACCCTGTCTTTCTCGTCGATCTTCACGGGCTCGCGGAGTGACAAAAAGACTTCCGAGCCGACATAGCTGGTGCGCGCGCCGATGCGCTGTTCCTGGACGGTCTCGCGGCGGGGCAAGCGGCGTGTCGTGTGGAAAAGCGCTTCTGCGAGCGGCGTGTTGTCGGTCGGCAGGCTATAGAGCGGGAAGGTGCGCACCTTTTCGCTGCTGCCGCTGTAGTGGGCGAAGACGTCGAGCACGCGGTAGATCTCGTAGTCCATCCAGCGGCTGCGGTCGGCCACGACATGATGCTCGGCCTCGTTGCGGCGGATCGGAACGCGGCTGCACTGCATCTCGAACAGGTTGGCAATGGTCGCCGTATAGAGCGAGAAGCTGCGCGGCTTCACCACCGAGGCGAGGCGCGGGATCGAGGCGTCGAATTCGAACAGCAGGTCGAAAGCGTGCGCCTTGACCTGGCCGAGCGCCTTGCGCAGGCCTTCGAGGCGGAAGCCGAGGAATTTCTGCGGGAAGGCGAAGAAATCGCGCAGCAGCGAGAAGCCGGCAAACACCCGGCCATGCTGGCCGAACAGCGACTCGCCTTCCTCGAAGCCGATCTGCTGGATGAGGTCTGAAGGCAGCGGCACGAAACGCGGGTCGCCGAACTCGTCGAGATAGCGCAGCGTGGCGCGCCGGCAGTTGGCGAAGATCTGTTCATAGAGCGCGACGGAATCGACCTCGGTGCCGACCAGATGGACGGGAAGCATGTCGATGGGGAGGGCGCTGACCGGGGCGCCGGGCGGCGTGACACCCGGCCGGTCGTCGGTGAGTTTTGTCGTCCTGCGGCGGAAACCCAGCCGCAGGCCTGCGGCGATGCCAGGCAGGATTTCAAGGCCGAGCGCCTGCAAGGGCGGCGGCGCGGCGAAATACTGCGCGGTTTCCAGATGCAGCGGCCAGATGGTCAGCGCGTTGCACAGCCGGAAGCGGCAGGAGATGCGCTTCTGCTGCTCGACATAGACAGCGTCGACATAGGCGCCGGCGGGGAAATTGATGCCGTCCTTGAGGTTGCCATCGTCGAAGGCCGGCGCCACCTCGACGAGCGCGGCGGACGGGATCGGCGCGAGATAATCCGGCATCACCTGGTCGAGCAGGGCGGCCGTGAACTCGGGGAACTCGCTCTTGATCTTGAGCTGCACGCGCGCCGCCATGAACGCGGCGCCTTCCAGCAGGCCGGCGATGCCGGGGTCCATCTTGTCCTCGATCAGCCCGCCGAGGCGGCGCGCCACGCCGGGATATTCTTCGGCGAACTGTCTCGACTTCTCGTAGAGCTGCTTGAGTTCGAGCTGGTAGAGGTCGAGGAAGTCGCGATTCATGCTGTTTTAGCCCGGCAACCGGGTCAGGTTGACCTTGCCCGAGCTGATCTCCAGTTCGGCGACGAAATTCACCGCGACGTCGACCGGCGTGCAGAACATCTCGCCGGAGACGGTGAACTGCACCCGCTGATCGACCTCGTTGTGGCGGATTTCCTTGTCGACGCTGATCGTCTCGGAGATCAGCCGCGGCTCATAGGTGGTCAGCACATGCGCAAGCTGGGCACGAATGCCGTCGACGCCGACCTCCTCGCTAGTCAGGTGGGTGATGTCGGGAAGGCCGTAGTTCAGGACGGAATCGCGGACATAGTTCAGCCCGTCGAGCGGAACCGTGGACGCCATGTTGATGGTGTTGAGCAAGGCGACGAGATCGATCGACAGGTCGCGCTTCAACGCCGGCTCGTCGCTGCGCCGCTGCCGCGAGTTGCGGCCCTCGATGATGCGCTCGCCGTCGACGACGCGGACGGCGTTCTCCTTGGCGTCCCGGGCCTCGAAGGCTTCGCGGAAGGCCGACATCAGGGGCGCCTGATAGTGCGCCTCGTTCCTGGGTTTTCGCATACCGTTCATCCCTGAGGGCAGACGGCTTCAAAGACGGGTTGAAAACAGCGTCTCATGGCCAAAATGGCAACTGCCGGCCCTGGCGAGCCGGCAGTTTCGCCCATCGAAGGCAATCGTAACAGTCGCGCGAGGCGATGTGGCTGAAGAGCCCTATGCCTGCGTGTTCTGGGCGATGTCGAAAGCAAAGTCGTCGCTCGCCTCGAGGCCGCCGCTTTTCGACTGCTGATTGTACTTCTGTTTGAACTTCTTGAAGTTCAGCGTGACGTTTTCGGTCGTACGGTCTTCGCCGCCGCTGCCGCCCGTCGAAACGCTGGTGACGATCACGTCTTCCATCTTGATCTCAAGATACACGAACGGCTTGCCGCCGGCCTTGCGCGCCTTGAACTCGACGACGTCATAGTGTTCGCCGGTGCACATCTTGCCCCAGAGCTTGGGGGAGACGATGTCGGTGTACTTGGTGAAGGAAAAATCCTGCAAGCTCACCTTGCCGCCGCCCATGCCGCCGCCCTGGCTGGCTGTGCCGCTCTGCGAACCGCCGAGCGACCACGCCAGGACGTCGATCCAGGCCGGAAATTCCTTGTCCTGGCCTTCGCCCTTGAGCGTGCCGATCTTGATAAACATGTCTTGCGCCATAGCAGTCCTCCTGACAGTTAAAACAGCGCATTAGCTGCTGTTCGTTGTTGTGAGTGCTCTGAATCCCGGCAAAGGATTCGCTGTCATCCCGCCTTTGCGGGTAGCCGCGAAACCAGACTCATGCCGATATCCATGCCTTCCAGTTGGAAATGCGGGCGTAGGTAGAAACGTGCCCCGTAGAATCCGGGGTTCTCCGCATCTTCGAAAACGTCCACGCGGGCTGCCGCGAGCGGCTTGCGCGCTTTCGTTATGTTCGACGAATTCGCAGGGTCGGCGTCGACGTACAGGTTGATCCAGCTTTGCAGCCAGCGCTCCAGTTCCAGACGCTCCTTCGTTTCGCCGATCTGATCGCGCACCATGCATTTGAGGTAGTGGCTGAAGCGCGATATCGCGAACATGTAGGGGATACGGGCCGACAGATTGTCGGCGGCCGTGGCCTCTTCCTTGTCGTATTTCTTGGGCCGGTACAGCGACTGGGCGCCGATGAAGGCCGCCTTGTCGGTGTTCTTGCGGTGGATCAGCGGCAGCAGGCCGGACTTCGAGAGTTCGTTCTCGCGCCGGTCGCTGATCGCGATTTCCGTCGGGCATTTGAGGTCGACGCCGCCGTCGTCCGTCGGGAAGGTGTGGGTCGGAAGGTTGATGACCTCGCCGCCCGACTGCACGCCGCGGATGCGGACAGTCCAGCCATATTCCTTGTAGGCCCGGTTGATGTTGGCTGCCATCGCATAGGCGGCATTCATCCAGGAATACTTGTGGCCGGTATGGCCGTCGGTCTGTTCCTCGAAATTGAACTCCTCGACCGGTAGCGACTTCGCACCGTAGGGCTGGCGGGCCAGAACGCGCGGCATGCACAGGCCGACATAACGCGAGTTTTCCGAATCGCGCAGCGACTTCCAGGCCGCATAGTCGGGCGTGTCGAAGATCTTGCTCAAGTCGCGCGGGTTGGTGAGCTCCGTCCACGAATCCATGCCCATCAGGCCGGGAGCGGCGCCCGAGATCATCGGTGCATGCGCTGCCGCGGCGATCTTGCCGAGGTCCCGGAGCAGCCGGATGTCGACCGCCGAATGGTCGAAATGGTAGTCGCCGACCAGGGCGCCATAGGGATGTCCGCCGAGCTGGCCGAATTCCTGCTCGTACACAGCCTTGAACAGCGGGCTCTGGTCCCACTTCGCATCCGGATAGAGGCGCAGGTCGCGATACAGTTCCTGCTTCGAGACGTTGAGCACGCGCAGTTTCAGGCTGGCGTCCGTCTCGGAATTGTAGACGATGTAGTGGAGGCCGCGCCACGCGCTTTCGATCTGCTGGAAAGTGTCGTTGTGCAGGATCTCGTTGACCTGCTCCGACAGCTTCTCGTCCAGACGCGCGATCATCTCGTCGATCGTGTCCAGCACGTCGTCCTTGATCAGGCTGGTGTCGGCCAGCGCCTGCTGGACCAGCGTGTTGACGGCGTTCTCGACTTCCGTCGCAGCGCGTTCGCTGCGCGGCTTGAAGCTCTGTTTCAACAGAGCCGAGAAATCCTCGGTTTCTTGAACCGCAGGTCCGCCACTTGGGGCTTTTTCGAGTGTAGGTTCGGTCGCCACGTGTCTTGCCTCCGCTATGTTTCGCTGCCTTGCGACAAACGCTAAGCGTTGTCCTCGCTCTCGGCAGGCGGATTGGCCGCAACGGCGGCATCGCGGCGCTCTTTCAGCGCCTTCATGAGCTCCGGATCGGCGAGCAGTTTCTTGAGCTGGTCCTCGGCTGCCACCTTACCGTCCATGTAACGCTGGAGATTGGCAAGTTGCTCGCGGGCTTCAAGAAGGGCTCTCAGCGCAGGCACCTGCCTCGCAATCGCGCCGGGGGTGAAGTCTTCCATGCGCTTGAATGTGAGGCTGACGCCGAGCTGTTCCTTGCCGTCGCCGGAGAGCTTGTTCGGCGTACGGAAGGTCACGGCCGGCTCGACGCTCGCCATGTAGTCCTCGAAATTGTCCATGTCGACATTGGCGAATTTCCGCTCCGCCATCGGCGCTTTCGTGACTTTCGAAGCGTTGCCCGAAAGATCAGACAGTATTCCCATCACAAAAGGCAGTTCGACCTGCTTTTCGGCGTTGTAGGGATCCTCATACGAGATTTGAACACGAGGAGGACGATTGCGTTTGATGAATTTCTGACCGCTGTCCGACATCGTTCAGTTCCTCTTTATGCGGCATGGAACACGAAGTTGCCGCGGCTTGTCAAACTCTTTCACTGCCGATTCCTCGCTCATCATGTGGCCTTTTTGGGCATCAGGTCAGCGATAATCGACTGGAAGTTCTGGCTGGTGAATCGCTCCGCCCGACCCAGAACCATAGGTATCGGGCTCGACGGCTCGACGTTGCGGAAGAAGGCCGCGACCCCGGTCAGCAGCGCCACCGCCTGGGGCCGGGTGTCAGCCTTGAATTCGGGAAGAGCGTCGGTGTCCTGCACGGCTTCTTCGGTGGTCGCCGCATAATCTTCGGTGATCGCCCGCATCTTGGTCATGTTGAATTCGAAACCGACGGAGGAATCGACGACGATCGAGGCATATTCCGCGTGGTCGGGCAGGAGCGCTTCGAGCGCCGCCACCAGCGGCTTGCCGACGAGCAGCCGCGCCTGATGAACGAGGATCAATGCTGGCGAGGAAGGTTCCGAGCGGCCAAAATATTGCTCCGCCGCCAGGAGCGCCGCCGCCGCCGCCGCATGATCGGCGATGGTGATCGCATCGGCGCGCGCGGGGGCCTTGCCGGTCGTGGCGGCAGCGGAACCATCTTGTGCTCCGGCGTCACCTTCCACGCCGGCGGCTGGCAACTCTTCGGGCTCCGCACCAGCGCCGCCAAGATCGGGGCGGGCGCTCTCGATGAATTTCAACAACTGGTCGAGCACGCCGCTCAACAGTTCGAAGTTCGGCGAATATTCGTAATTGGTTCCCTGGTCGAAAGAGGATTGGATCGAAGCGATCGCAATGCGGGCAGCCGATATCGAGGCGTGAACGGCATCGATCCCGGCGCGATGGCCTTCGCTGCGCAGTGTCTCGATGATCTGGTTGATGTCGAGGCTGAGTTCTTCCTCGCGCGCCGCCGCCGTACCCATCGCGACCGCATGGTTGCGCAGGCTGATCGGCCCGGCCCGCTGGTCGCGTACGATCGGCGCGTATTGCAGCGGCAGGATCACCGTCGTGCGGTCTTCGAGCACGCCGATGGTGTTCTGCCTGAGCGTGAAATCGCCTTCGTAGCCGCGGGGGTGGACGTCGTCCCAGTGTTTTTCGAGCAGGGCCGCAATTGCCTGAAGGCACTCGGAAAAGCCGTTCAACTGACCCGCCAGCGCCTGGAAGCGGGCTTCGAGCGTTAGAAGCCTGAGGTCGCGGGACTGTTCGAGGAATTCGCCGATCGATTTGGTTTCGGCCTTGAGGTCGATGGTGGCGCGATCGAAGGGTACGCCCGTCTCGGCGTCGAGATAACGGCTCGGCATCCGGTTGTCGGCGCCGAGCATGTAGTTGAGATACTTGTCGTCGCCAACCTCATCGAGATCCGGGCCGCAAGGCTCGGTCTCTGAGACGGGGTTGAGAAGACTGTCGAATTGCATCGCGGGTTTCGATCTCAATACCGGCGCCCATCAAACGGAGCGCCTGTACTGACCATACCGTGCGTTGCGTTTCCGCTTCGTGTCGCTGCTTCGATATCGCGGTTACTGAATCTTGATTCTCATCTCGACGCGGCGGTTGACCGGGTCATAGGGGTCGGCGACGCGCGGGTTCTTCTCGCCCAGGCCCACCGCCTCCACCTTGTCCCGGCTGATGCCGTTGGCGAGCAGGAACGCAGTCACCGACTGGGCGCGCCGCGCTGACAATTCGTCATTGTAGAGCTCTGCGCCGGAAGCGTCGGTATACCCTTCGACGACGAAGGTGGCCGCACGCAGGCGATCGTCCTTCAGGGCCTTGGCGAATTCGTTCAGGTTTTCGCGCGCCTGCCGGGTGAGGTCGGCCGAGTTGAGATCGAAGTTGATCAGCATGTCCAGACCGGTCGGCGCCGGCTGGTCCTTGTTGCATTCATCCATGGTGCCGATGCAGATACCCCGTTTGGCACCCAGATCGGCGGTGTCGCCGAAATATTTTACAATCTGGTCCGACGTCATTTGCGGACCGGCGGCAGCGACGCCTAATCCGCAGAAGCTTGTGACGGCGAGGACCGATGCGAACATTGCCTTGCGCATAGCACCTAGACCTCTTTTAACGAATACAGGTTGGAATGATGAACGAAAATGATAGGAGCGGCGGAACATTGTGTCAATGAAACTGAGACCGTGACTTGTCGGCGACGCTTTTCCGCGTCGTTCCTTCCGCCGATTGTTGAACAGTTTGGCTAGCTTATAGAAGATCGGTTTGGATACGATTCGCCGTCGGTGAGACATAGGCTGGAAAAGAAACAGCCATATGGTCCATGCTGCGCGTGCCTTTTTCTGCATCCGTCGGCCGGGAGGAAGCGCTGGGAAACCGGTGCTCCGGCTTCAAGGAGATTTCGTTGCCATGGCCAGTTCCTACACACAAGACAAGCGGAAAGGACAACTTGAAACCCCGCTTGGTGGAGACCGCCTGGCGCTGATTTCCTTCGAGGGCAAGGAGGGCCTTAGCCAACTGTTCGAATACCGCATCGAGGCCGTCAACAAGGAAGAGAACCTCCTCAGCTTCGACGACGCGATCGGCAAGCATTGCACGCTGACACTGACGACGGTCGACGACGACAAGCGGATCTTCGACGGCATGCTGGCCGAGGCGCGCTGGCTGGAGACGCGTGTCGAGGGAAACATCTACGAACTGATCCTGCGACCGTGGCTATGGATGCTGTCCAAGCGCGTCAACTCGCTGATCTTCCACGACAAGACGGCGCCGCAGATTATCGAGCAGGTGTTCGGCGAGCATGGCGGCCTCGCTGATTTCCAACCCTCTTTGTCGCGTGGCTATCCGACGCTGGAATACTGCGCGCAATATCGCGAGAGCGACATGGACTTCGTCTGCCGGCTCATGGAGGAGCACGGCATCAGCTATCATTTCAGGCACACCAACGGCGCCCACAAGCTGGTTATGGGCGACGGAAGTTCGGCCTACCTTCCTGTCCCGCGGGGGTCCCGCCCCTTCATCGCCGTCGACGCGCAGCACCGCCGCAACACCGAGCACATCGCGCTGTGGCGTCCCGAGCGCAAGTTCACGACCGGCAAGGTGGCGCTCAACGATTACGACTTCAAGAAGCCGTCGGCCAATATGAAGGCGGAAAAGACCGGCGACGCGAAATACGAGCACGGCACGCTCGAAAGCTACGTCTATCCCGGCCGTTACGTGGAGCAGTCGGACGGTAACGACTACGCCCAGGTGCAACTCGACCGCAACCGCGCCGAGGACAGCCATTTCCACGCCGAGGGCGATTGCGCCAGCCTCTATCCCGGCGCGCTGGTCAACCTCGTCGAGCATCCCGACGGCGCCCAGAACGAACAATATCTCGTGCTGCAGGCCTCTCACAGCTTTACAGGCGAGAGCTATCGCTCCGGTACGGGAAGCGGCGAACCCTACAAGGGCGTCTACGAGTTCATGCGCTCCGACCAGCCCTTCGCCCCGGCGGCGGTGACCGCGAAACCTTTCATCCGCGGGCCGCAGACGGCGAAAGTGGTCGGAGACGGTGAGATCGACTGCGACAAATACGGCCGTATCCTCGTGCGCTTCCATTGGGACCGCAAATCCGATGAGTCGCGGCGCGTCCGCGTCGCCCAGGTCTTCGCCGGCCAGAATTTCGGCGCGATCTTCACGCCGCGGGTCGGGCACGAGGTGCTGGTCGAGTTCCTCGAAGGCGATCCCGACCAGCCGATCGTCGTCGGCAGCGTGTACAATGCCGACAATATGCCGCCCTACGAGCTGCCCGGCAAAAAGAACATTTCCGGCTGGAAGACAAATTCGACCACGGGGGGTGGCGGCTACAACGAATTTGTCATGGACGATTCCGCGGGATCGGAACTCGTCACCTTCCATGGCCAGAAGGATCTCGATTCGACGATCGAGAACGACGAGAAACGGCTGGTCAAGAACGATCGCGAGACTACGATCAAGAACGACGACACCCTGGATGTCGGCAACGAGCTGAAGATAACGGCCAAGACCAAGATCACCATCACCTGCGGCAAGAGCGTCATCACGATGGATCCGATGTCCATCAAGATCGAATCGCCCAACGTCGAAATCACGACCAGCCTGCAGTTCAAGTCGAATTCGAAACTGTTGTCGCAGCACGAGGCCGGTGCGACAATGATCATCAACGGCACCATCGTGAAGATCAACTGAGCGAAGGTCCGGATAGATGAGCAGCCGCCTCCGCTTCAACACCGCTCGAGAACTTTTCGAGACGTTTCCAACCGTGGCCGAGGATATGGCGGCCACCCCGACCGAGCGCCCGTCCATCGAATATCTGCGCGACCTGGTCACCAGCCCGACGCCGGAGGACGCAGTCACCTTCTGCGCCTATCTGCTGCCGAGGCGGGTCGCCGTCTGGTGGGGCCACCAATGCCTGAAGAACCTGCCGGAAGGCTTGACCAGCCAGGACCCGGACCTGCTCGCCGCAGCGGAGGACTGGGTGCGTGAGCCCGAGGAGGACCGCCGTTACGCAGCACTTGACGCGGGAATGGCCGCTCCGGTGAAGACGCCGGGTGCCTGGATCGCGCTGGCCGCCGGCTGGAGCGGCGGATCGATGGCGCCGTCGGGCATGGCGCCCGTCGTGCCGCCGCCGTTCCTGACGGCGCGCGCCGTCAACGCTGCGATTCTGAGCGCGATTGCCCGCGTACCGCTGAAGCAGCGCGCGGTGGTGCTGGAGGCGTGCGTGTCGATGGGCATCCAGATGACGGAAAATTGAGTGCGGCTGCTCTTCGGGGCCGCGCCATTGCCGCCGTTTCGGGTGCAAGCTATTTCATTGCGCAGCGGTTGGGTTGGCCGATAGTCTCTGCCGCGTTGCGCATGGCGCGGAATTGAGGCATTTGCTGCGGTCTGATGACGATTACGCTTACGATCGACAGTGTCGATTCCCTGCCCGATGGCGGCCCGATCCGGTACCAGGCGCGCAATCGCGGTTTTGAGATCGGCCGCCAGCAGCATCTCGACTGGACGCTGCCGGACCCCAGCCGCTACATTTCCGGCCTGCATTGCGAGGTGCGGTTCGAGAAAGGCGGCTACTGGCTCTACGACGTGTCGCGCAACGGCACGTTCCTCAACGGCTCGACGGCGCGGATGAAGAGCCCGTACAGGCTGCAAACCGGCGACCGGCTGACGATCGGCAACTATATTGTCAGTGTTGAGCTCGAGGATGCCGGCGGTTCCTCCTTCGCGCCGGAACAGGACGCGTCCGACGATCCGTCGCAACGCGCGTTCTCCACGCCTTCGGACGATATCTGGGGGACAGGCGAGCCGGCACAGCCGCCCATCGACCGGCGTGAGCTGACGCCCGAGCCGCCGGGCCGCAGGCGCGCCGCGGATTTTTCCAACCAGTTCCTCGAGTTCCCGGATATGGTGCCACCGAGGACGCCGGAGCCGTCGCCACGCGGCGGCAATCCGTTCGCGGCGCCCGGCGCGCCGCCTGTTCCTGCTTATCCGCAATCGCCTTTCGGGGCCGGGCCGCCGCAGCCGGCGCCGGGTCCGGCGCCCGTCCATGTGCCGCCAGCCTTTCCGCCGCCGGCCGATGTGTCGGCGCCGCGTGCTAGGCCCGTGCCGGTCGCCGGCGAATCCTTTGCCTCCGGTCCACCGGCCCCCGCCGTCAATCCGGCCGCTGCGGTCAGTCCGGCGACGCCATTCGCCGTCCAGCCTTTCCCGCCACGCGTCGCCGCACCTACCGGCGACCAGCAGGCGCTTGCCCGGTTTCTGCAGGGCCTGGCGGCGGGGGCGGGGGTCGCGCCCGAAACCTTCGCCACGCGCGATCCGGGCGAGGTCGGCTACGAGGTCGGCGAGTTCCTGCGGGTGGCGGTCGAGCATCTGGCGCAATTGCTGCGCGCCCGCGCCGCCGCCAAGGCGATGACCAAGAGCGCCAGCCGCACCATGATCGGCGCCACCGACAACAATCCGCTGAAATTCATCCCGAGCGCGCCGGAGATCATCGACGTCATGTTCACGCGCCGGCGTCCGGGGTTCCTCGGCGCCAAGGCCAGCCTCGACGCCGGCTTCGCGGACTTGAAGAAGCACGAACTCGCGACCTATTCCGCCATGCAGAAGGCGCTGTCGCGGCTGCTCGACGATATTTCCCCAGAGGCGATTTCAGCAAAGGTCGGGAGTTCCGCCTTCTCTTCGAAGAAGAGCCGGTCGTGGGATCTGTTCGAGGAGCGGTGGGAGCAGAAGACCGGCCCGCATGAGAACGGCATGCTGGACGTGTTCCTGGCGTATTTCGCCGAGGCCTATGACGAGGCCAGCAAGAAAGGCTGACCTCGGTTGTGTCGGCGGCGAAGGTCGCTGCCCTGCGATGCCTACCGATACGGGTCTGCCGCGTCGCGCAGTCCGTCGCCCATGAAGTTGAAGGCGAGGATGACCAGGATCACCGGGATCATCGGGAACAGCAGCCACGGATAGAAGGCGATGACACTGACGCTGCGCGCCTCGGTGAGCAGGATGCCCCAGCTGGTGATCGGTGGCCTTAGGCCCAGGCCCAGGAAGGACAGGGCCGTCTCGCCCAGGATCATGCCGGGAATGGCGATGGTCGCCGAGGCGATCAGATGCGACATGAAGCCGGGTACGAGATGCCGGCCAATGATGCGGCTGGGTTTTGCTCCCATCAATTGCGCAGCAAGCACATAGTCTTCCTCACGCAGCGACAGGAGTTTCGAGCGTACGGCGCGCGCCAGTCCTGTCCAGTCGATCAGGCCGAGGATCAGCGTGATGCCGAAATAGATGACGATCGGACTCCATGTCACCGGCATGATCGCCGCCAACGCCATCCACAGCGGGATGCTCGGCAGCGATTGCAGCACCTCGATGATGCGCTGGACGATCAAGTCGAAGATGCCGCCGTGATAGCCCGCGAGCCCTCCGATGACGATGCCCAGCATGAAAGAGAAAGCGACGCCCAGAAGGCCGATGGTTAGCGAAATGCGCGCACCATAGATGATACGCGAGAGCACGTCTCGGCCCAGCCGGTCGGTGCCGAGCGCGAAGAATTGTCCGCCTTCGGCCGGGCAGACAAAATGGAAGCTGCCCGGAATGACGCCCCAGAACTTGTAGGGATCGCCCGAGCAGAAGAAGCGCAGCTTCTGTACGTCGGCGGGATTGTCGGCGTAGTTGCGCTTCAGCGTGTCCATGTCGAGCGTCATCGTGCGTCCGTAGACGAAAGGCCCGACGAAGCTTCCCTCATGGAACAGGCGCACGCGCTGTGGCGGTGCATAGATGAAGTCGACATTGCGGGTGTGCAGATTGTAGGGCGCCACAAACTCGCAGATGAGGATCATGAAATACAGGGCGGCGAGGAAGATCGCCGACCACAGCGCCAGCCTGTGGCGCTTGAACTTCCACCACATCAGCCGGAGCTGCGAGGCTTGATAGACCTTGGTCTGTTCCTCCGTCATCGCCTCGACCGAGAAGGGGTCGAAGGGCGCGGTGGAAACGAAATGCTCGAGAGGCGCGCCCGGCGCCGGCAATGAAGTTGTGGTCATTTCGTGCTCCCGCCCTGCAGCCTGATACGCGGGTCGAGCAGCGCGAGCGCGAGATCGGAGATGAGCACGCCGATCACCGTGAGGAAGGCGAGGAACATCAGGAAGGAGCCTGCAAGGTACATGTCCTGGCTTTGCAATGCCTTGATCAGCATCGGGCCCGTGGTCTCCAGCGAGAGCACGATCGCCGTGATTTCGGCACCCGAGATGATGGCCGGCAGAATGGAACCAATGTCGGAGATGAAGAAGTTCAGCGACATGCGCAGCGGATATTTGATCAGCGTCTTGAACGGATGCAGGCCCTTGGCGCGCGCCGTCATGACGTATTGCTTCTGGAGCTCGTCGAGCAGGTTGGCGCGCAGCCGCCGGATCATGCCTGCTGTGCCTGCTGTGCCCACGATGATCACCGGGATCCACAGATGTTCGAGGATCGACTTGGCCTTCGCCCAACTCATCGGCTGGCCGAGATATTGCTGGTCCATCAGATGGCCGATCGAGGTGCCGAACCAGATGTTGGCGAAATACATCAGGATGAGCGCCAGCATGAAGTTCGGTATGGCGATGCCGAGCAGCCCGAGGAAGGTCAGCCCGTAGTCGCCCCAGCTATATTGGTGGGTCGCGGAGTACATGCCGATCGGGAAGGCGATCAGCCAGGTGAAGATGATGGTGGTGAAGGAGACCAGTACGGTCAGCCACAGCCGTTCGCCGACCACGTCCGAAACCGGCAGCTCGTATTCGAACGAATAGCCGAAATCACCGGTCAGCATGCCGCCTACCCAATAGAAGTAACGGAGGATAGGCGGCTGGTCGAAGCCGTATTCGGCGCGCAGCGCGTTCAGCTTGTCCATGTCGACGCCTTCGCCCTGCGCGCGCAGTTCGGCGGCGTAACTCTCGAAATAATCGCCTGGCGGCAGTTCGATGATGGTGAACACCAGCGCTGAAATGATCAGCAGTGTCGGGATCATGATGGCGATGCGCCAGAAAATGTATCTCAGCACGATCAGGCTTCCTCGAGCCAAAAAGTATCAGGCTTGTAGATGCCGAGGTAAGAGGTCGGGTCGAAGCCGTAGAGGCCGTCATCGGGCAAATTGTGCAATCTGGCGGATCGCAGAATTGGCTGCAGCGTCTGATTGACCGTGCCGATCGAAAACAGATTGTCAGTGTATATCTTCAGCATCTGATCCCAGATGGCCGCGCGCTCGTTCGTGGTGCTGGAGGCTCTCCATTGTCCGAGCAGCCGCACAAGTTCCGCGGCCTCCGGCATATCTGGAGCCGTGCCCTGCTCGCCGCCGGTCACGTAGTAGACGCCCCAAAGCGGCCATTGCAGTTCGTCTTCCGCTGTTGGCGCCAACTGGTCGGGACTCATGTCGGCCGTTGCCACCCCATTGTCTATGCCAGACCACAGCGAAAGCATGATCTGGCCAGCAAGCGCACGACTCCTGAAGATGTCGCGCTGCGAGGTGCGGATGAACACCGCAAGCCCGATCTTCAGCCAATGGTCGGTGATGAGTTCGAGCACGTCGGTCTCCAGCGTGCTTTCGCCGGCCGTCTCGACGATAAGCTGTGCCGAACGACCGTCTGGCAGGATGCGGATTCCGTCGTCGTCGCGCTGGTCAAGTCCCATCTCGTCGAGCAAGGCGTTCGCCTTGTCCGGGTCGAAGCCTGCCCAGGCCTGGGCAAATTCAGGCCTATAGAGGGCGCTTACCGGAAGCAGCGTATCTGAGCTCTCCTTGGCCAACCCGAAAAAGCAGGCCATGTTGATTTCATACCGGTTGATTGCTACCGACAGCGCCCTGCGGAAGCGAACGTCGCGCAGGATCTTGCGCCACACCTCGTCTCCGTAGTTGAGGTTCGGCAGGATCGCGAAACGCGAACCCTGGATCTTCTTCCAGAGGGTGACCTTGACCGGGTAGCGGCTCTCGGCGTCCTTGAGGAATGTGTAGTCGGCGAAGTCGATGCCGGTCGCCTGCAGGTCGCTTTCGCCCGCGCCGGTTTTGGCCGGCACGATCGCCGACGAGCTGATGTTCAGGACGAACTTGTCGATATAGGGAAGCTGCTGGCCGTTCTCGTCGACGCGATGGTAGTAGGGATTGCGCTCGAACACGAACTGCTCCGCAGGCGGCTGGGTCGTGTTGACCCATGGGTCGAGCATCGGCAGTTCCGGATTTTCCGGCCTGTAGGTACGCGACATCTTGATGTGCAGGCCGCTCCACTTCTTGGCCTTGTTCTTCTTCATCAGATCCTTGAGCGCATCCTCGGTCTGGTATTTCTTGTGGAACTGCTTGAGATAGTGGGCCGGGAGTGCCAAGGTGAGCGGTTGCGGCGCCGCCAGGTTCGGAAGGAAATCCGGATTAGGTGCGTTCCATGAATAGCGGATGGTCAAGGGGTCGACGATCTCGAATGTTGGCCCCTTGCCGTCGACGCGCATGGCGATCGGCACGCCGCCCGGCGTCAGGTCTTCGTTGTTGATGACGTCTTCCCAGCAATAGCGGAAATCTTCCGTCGACAGCGGCGTGCCGTCCGACCATTTGTGGCCGTCGCGCAGCTTGAAGGTGAAGATGCGCTCTTCGGTTATCTCGTAGCTTTCGAGGATGTCGGCCTCGAACTCCAGCTTGAGATTGTAACCGATCATTCGTGTGTAGCCGTAGATCGTCATCAGGCGGATGTCGCGTTGACCGCTGATGATGGTACGGATCGTGCCGCCATGGCGTCCCGGCAGACCACCAAGCGCGACGACATTGATGACGCGCGGCGTCTTTGGCAGCCGGTCGGCCAGCTTCGGCAGAGTGCCGGCGTCGACCGGTTCTTTCAACGCTTCCGGCTCGATGCCGGCGGCGCGTAGCGTACCAGGCACGAGTGCCGTGGCGAAAAGCCCAAGGGCGGTACGGCGTGTCAGCATCACACGAGCTCCCTCGCATCGACCGAGCCGCGCGCCAGCACGAAATGTCCGCCGCCGAGATCGGTCGGCGAAAGCGCGCCCTCGCCCCCATCGTATCGGAACTGTGGCCCCCACGCGGTCTGGTCGGTGGCGCCAGCGATATGCAGCGTCTCGAAATCCAGCGGGCGGTCGAGGTCCGGAAACGGCACCGCCGCCAACAGCGATCGGGTGTAGGGATGGATCGGATTCTCCATCAACTCTTCGCAAGGCGCCAGTTCGACGATGCGGCCGGCGCACATCACGGCTATACGGTCGGCCATGTAGTCGACCACCGCGAGGTTGTGCGAGATGAACAGGTAGGTGAGTCCGAGTTCCTTCTGCAGATCCTTCAACAGGTTGAGGATCTGCGCCTGCACCGAAACGTCGAGCGCCGAGACGGGCTCGTCGCAAATCAGCAGCTCCGGTCCCAGCGCCAACGCACGGGCGATGCCGATGCGCTGCCGCTGACCGCCGGAGAAACTATGCGGGTAGCGGTTGAGCGCCCTCTCGTCGAGGCCGATCGCCTTCAGCAGCGCGGTCACCTTCTGCAAACGGGATGCGGCGTCGCCGCGATTGTGGATTTCCAGCGGCTCGCTCAAAATGTTCTGCACCGTCATGCGCGGCGACAGCGATGAGACCGGATCCTGGAACACCATCTGGATCTTGGTGCGCATGGTGCGTAGCGCCTCGCCTTCGGCCTGGAGCAGGTCGAGCGGGCCATCGGCGCTGTTGAACATGATCGAGCCGGAGTCGGGCGTGACCGCCCGCATCAGGATCTTGCTGACCGTGGTCTTGCCGCAGCCGCTCTCGCCGACCAGGCCGAGGCATTCGCCGCGCTTGATGTCGAAGCTTACGCCATCGACGGCGCGAACGGGTTTTTCGACCCCCTTGCCGAACCAGCCGGACTTGCGGGTCGTGTAGGACTTGATGAGATCGCGCGCCGACAGCAGGACCTCCGGCTTGCCTTCCTGCGCAGGCTTCTTCTTGGCGCCGATCAGGTTCTCGACATTGACCGGCACCTCGCGCAGCGCCTTCAGCCGTTCGCCGGGCTTCATGTCGAAATGCGGCACCGCCGCCATCAGCCCCTTGAGATAGGGGTGGGTCGGGCGGCGGAAGATGTCCTGAACCGTGCCCGCTTCCATGATCTCGCCGTGGTAGATGACCACCACTTCATCTGCGACGTTGGCAACCACGCCGAGGTCGTGGGTGATCAGCAGCATCGCCATGTCGAGGCGTTCCTGCAGATCGCGCAGCAGGTGCAGGATCTGCGCCTGGATCGTCACGTCCAGCGCGGTCGTCGGCTCGTCGGCGATCAGCAGGGCAGGGCGGCAGAGCAGGGCCATGGCGATCATGGCGCGCTGCCGCAATCCGCCCGAAAGCTCGAACGGATACATGGTGTAGGCACGGGCCGGGTTCGGGAAACCGACAAGGCCCAGCATCTCTATGGTGCGCTCCTTGATCTCGGCCGAGTCAAGGTCGGAATGGATGTGGAGCGTTTCGTCGATCTGGTTGCCGATCGTGTGGAGCGGCGACAGCGAGGTCATCGGCTCCTGAAAAATCTTGCCGATGCGGCTGCCGCGCAACTCACGGATTTCCTTTCCGTCGCGTTCGAGCTGCAGGATGTCGGTGGATTTGCCGGTCTTGGGATCGTTGAACAGGATCGAGCCGCGCACCCGCGCCGTGTTCGGCAGGATGCCCATCACTGCCTGGCTGATCACCGACTTGCCCGAGCCGGATTCGCCGACCAGCGCCGTCACCTTGCCCGGCAGGACGCGGAAACTTGCGTTGCGCACGGCATGCACGGGGCCGCCAACAATGGCGAACGAAATCCCCAGGTTCTCGATCCTGAGAAGATCGTTTCCCGAATTCTTGGCAGTCCCATTCATCTTATCGCAACCGCTCCCCACTGCCGTCACGTTGTCCCCTGATGCGACACTAGCCGACAGTAAATGAACTGCATAGGCCATGTGGATAGTTTGGGTGAAGCGTGGTGCCTCGCCGCTCGACTACCGCACGAATGGTGACAGCTTCTTGAAAAATCAAACCTTGATCCACGGATAACGCGCGGTGTCCTTACCCGCATAGTCCGGGTCGAGATAGATGAAGCAGCGCTGGATTTTCCAGTCGCGGATCTCGAACACGTCGCACCAGCGTCCGGCCTGCCATTCGGGCAGTCCGGCGCGCCACGTTCCGTCCTGGTGTTCGCCATGGCTGGTGCCCTCGCAGACGAGCAGGTCGCCGCCCGAGAATATCCAGTTGAAATGCGAATAGTGGTGGACGATCGACTTCAGCGTGCCGCCGACATCCCCGAACATCTGACCGATCTGCTCCCTGCCGTTGGCCAGGCCCCATTTCGGGAAATAGACCTGCGCATCCTCGGCGAAGAGGTCGAGGATCGACCCGCCGGTCGAGGTCACGCCGCCATTGTCGAAGGCTTTCAGATATTCGATCGCAACGGATTTTCGCTGCTCGTCCGTCATCGTCTGGGTGGTCAATGCCATGCTTCTCCTCCCTGGAATTTATTCTTCTGCAAGCTCCGCTTGTCTGCCGATTTCGCGTCGGGCTACACAATTGCCGGCGCGCAGCCGATGCCGACTTCCTCCATGTCGACCCCACCGCCGGGACGCGATGTCTCGACCGTAGCGATACGGGGCCGATGCGCCTCTTCTGTCAAGAGCGGGACGTTCAGCGGTTTTTGTTATCACGCCCCTGGGTTATGATGGGTTGCAGGCTTGAGATGCCCGCAGTTCCCAAGTCGGCCAGACGAAAGGAACATGACGAAGGGACATCATGTCAACGAGCACGACAATCAAGGACGTCCTGAACGAACTCGCCGCACTCGAAGATCCGAAAATGCGCGAAGCCAATGAACGGCGTGGTGACGATCATGGCGTCAACCTCAGCCATCTTCGCGCTCTCGCCAAGCGGCTGAGGACGCGGCACGAACTCGCGCTTCAGCTATGGGCGACAGGCAATACCGCCGCGCGCCTTCTCTCGACCCTGGTGTGCAAGCCGAAAGCCTGCTCCGCAGCCGAGCTCGACGCGATGATCCGCGACATCCGCTCTCCTAAGCTGCTCGACTGGTTTGTCGTGAACGTGGTGAAACCCGGCCGCCACGCCGAGGAATTGCGTCTGCGCTGGAAGGACGGTGATGACCTCGTCGGCCGCGCCGGCTGGAGCCTAACCACCGACAGGATCGTCAAGAACGCCGGGGGCCTCGATCTCAGCGCGCTGCTCGACCAAATCGAGACGGAGATGAAACAGGCGCCCGACTACAAACAGTGGGCGATGAACCATTGCCTTGCGGAGATCGGCATTCATCACCCGGAATATCGCAAGCGGGCGATCGGGATCGGCAAGCGGCTTGCCGTCCTCATCGACTATCCGGCATCGCCTGGCTGCACGCCACCCTACGCCTCGCTCTGGATCACGGAGATGGTTCGCCGGCGCAAGGAGGCGCCGGCTCGATGAAAATACCTCCCGCGAGGTCGCGGGCAGGCGATAGGTCGATTTCCCGAAGGCGACGTTCGCGGGCTTAAAGCGCCGGGCAGTTTCCATCGGCCAGCACGTCGGCGCAATTCGGCGAGCGGCGGAAATCGTCGTAATAGAGCGTCCACTCGGTCGTGTGTGCGGCGCGGTAGGGGCCGAACTTGAAATACTGGTTTTCGCCGAGCCCCTTGTCGGCGTGGCCGATATGACCCTTCACGGTGACGACCGGCTTGCCGTTGGCGAAAATTTCGATGTGGCCGGAGCCGTCCGGGCCGGGTTTGGTGTAGATGGCGAAGTCGATCCAGCCGGAGTCGGCGGTGGGCAATTTGTTGCCGTGATCGATCACCTGGATGGCGTCAGTGCAAGCGGCATAGATGGCGCCGTCCTGGGCCGTCCAGCCCGCCTGGGTCGCCACCAGCGCCCGCATCTGGTTGGTCTCCGGCCTGAGCCAGACCGGTGTCGATCCGGACCCGCATGCTCCTGCAGAACCGTTCGAGGCCGGCTGCACCATTGGCTTGATGTAGTTGGTCTCGACGGTGGCGAAGAGTTTTCCGTTGCGTAGGCGGATCGCCAGGAACGGGCTGAAATCGCCTTCTGCGCCGGCGTCGATCTCGCGTTTCCATTGGGCGATCAGATAGCGATGGTCGTCCTGCGGGATCGGGTCGGCGAATTTCACCGCGAAGCCGTACCAGACGCCCTCATTGTAGGGCACGCGCAGTTCGGTCTTCTCCCAGATCTCGGCGCGCTCGCTGCAGCCATCACTGGCCGCCCCACACAGCGGCTTGATGCTGAGTTTCAGCGCGCCTTCGCCGCTGCGCTTGATCTCGCTCTGGAATTCCACCTTGCCGGCGCTCTGCTCGTAGTTCTCGCGATAGTAGAGACCGCCGCTTTCGGCGAAGTCCGGCCCATCGAGACTATCGTGCAAGGTGACCGATCCGGGCTCGGCGGCGACGGGTGCTGCCAGCAAGAGCGTCGCCGCGAAAGTCGCCATCCGGATCGATCCAATTTTCACTGCACGGCCTTTCCATTGCCGGAATCCATGCCGGCGCCCCCGTCGTTGCGCAGCAGCAGCATCAACTGCTCGGCATCCGACACGCCGTCATAGCTGATTTCGAACGTGCCGTCGTCATCCTGCTCGCTGATGTCGGTGGCATCTGGATGCAGGATGGTTAATTTCTCCTTGACGCCGCGTAGCTTCTCCCTGCCGAGTGTGATCCAGCCGCCGCCGCAATAGGTTGCGAAGTCCTGGCTGGCAATGACGTTCTGCGGATATTTCTTGGTGAGTGTCTGCAGCCGCTGCACCTCGTTGACCGCCGAGCCGAAAGCCGAGAAGGTCAGCCGGTCGTTGAGGCCGACATTGCCGAACATGACGTTGCCGACATGCAGCCCGATGCCGTAGCCGATCTCGGACAGGCCTTGGCGCTTGCGGTTTTCGTTGAGCACGCTCATCCGCGCCGTTGCCTTGAAGGCGGCCCCGAGTGCTGCCCGGCAGGCGATCTCCGACGGTTCGCGGTGCCTGTCGCAAGGATAGACCGCGATGAAGCCGTCGCCGAGGAAACTCAATATCTGGCCGCCGCGCCGGTTGAAGGGTGCGGCGATCGCGTCGAAGAACTGGTTCAACGTGTCGATATAGGCTTCGCGCCCTTCCTGTTCGGCGAGCATGGTCGAACCACGCATGTCGGCCATCACCAGCGCGGCGCGGATCGTGTCGCCCTGGCCGCGCCTGATGTTGCCGCTGAGCACACGCTTTCCCGCGTCGTTGCCGAGATAGGTGGTCAGCATGTTGTCGGCGAGGCGGTTGAGCACCGCCATCTTGGCGGCCACCGCCAAATGGTTCTGGACGCGCAGCAGCGCCGCGATCATGCCTTCAGTGAAACCCGACGGGGCGTCTGTCGACCAGGAGCCCATCATGCCCTGGTCCTTGCCCGCGTTGAAAAGGTGACGGAAAGCCATGTAGTCGGTGATGCCGAGTTCCTTCAGGTCGTCAAAGATCGGGAATTCGGACGGGCCGGAATAGTCGATGCGGCGGCGTAGGTGGTCGAGCTTGTTGGTGAGCAGGTGGTAATAGGGGCTGCGCGTGAAACGGTCGGAACTCTGCCCGGGTTTCTGCCGAAAACCCTCGACGCGCATACCGGAGCCGCGCTCCCAGGTGAAGCCGAGCGCGTCGTAAAGCGGATGCAGCATCGAGAAGGACAGATGGACGCGGGCGATCGGCATGCCCGCCGCCGCCAATCTCTCGCAGAAGCCGCGGACCATCGTTTCGAGATCGTCGCCCGCCAGCGACGAATGGGTTAGCCAGTCCGCGACCTTGTCCATCAGGATCGTGGAAATTTCGGGGGACACAGCGTTTGTCATCCGGATTCTCCGGGTTATCGTTTCGGTTCGAAAAGGAAATCAGCGCCCCGTGGGGTGGAGCGGAAGACGATTCCGAAGACTATATAGGTGGCTAGGTTCGGGTATTTAACCAGCCAAGGACCGGAAAAACACTCGCCGAACTTGCGGCCGATCCGCCAGGTTGCAAGCGCCGTCCGCAGCCGGCGCATCAAGCGGTTGCCGCCGAGACTTTTCTCGTAAAGCTGCGGATGGACTGCCATGTGAACGGCCCGAACCGGAAAATCCTTCAGCCGGGCCAGTTGGTCGGCCATCGCATATTCATAGCCTTCGATATCGATCTTGACGAAGGCTGGTGAGCCGGAGGCATGGCGCATGATCTCGTCGAGGCTGATGCCGGGAGACGCCGCGCACTCGCCGTTGCCGATGTCGAGCACGCTGGTCTCCGAACTGCCGAAGCCGTCGACAGCATGGATGGCAACCGAAGGCTGGTCCGACAGCGCCCCTTGGAGCACTGTGACATCCGGATTGCCGGCCGCCAGGCTTTCGAGGATCGCTATGCATTTCGGGTCCGGATCGACGGCGACCGCCGATTTGGCGATCTGTGCGGCGAAGAAGGTCGTTACCCCGATCCAGGCGCCGATATCGATCATCACCGTGTCGCGGTCGAGATACCGCGACAAGACCTTGAGGGTTCGAGGCTCCCAAAGCCCCGCCGACAGCTTTTTGTAGAATTTCCGGTATTCGGGCAGGTCGGCGAGAAGCACGGTGTGTCCGGCATAGGTGATGCCGACGGTTTTCAAATCCGCGACACGAGGACAATCATTCATGAACGTTTAGCCTCGC
Source organism: Mesorhizobium sp. IMUNJ 23232 (assembly GCF_044326205.1). Taxonomy (NCBI): domain Bacteria; kingdom Pseudomonadati; phylum Pseudomonadota; class Alphaproteobacteria; order Hyphomicrobiales; family Phyllobacteriaceae; genus Mesorhizobium; species Mesorhizobium sp. IMUNJ 23232. Next base: position 27,114 of record NZ_JBIRCY010000013.1, on the reverse strand, counting down.
CGGCCGCCCAAGCGCTTTTGAAGTCTCCGATGCTTTCATGCCGCCGCCTTTGCCTTGAGGCTTGCTGCCGCCATCGCGTAGCCGCCCGCGGCGCCGTCGACGAAATGGATATGATCGTGCTCCATCGGTGTCACGACGATGCAGGTCATCAGCGCCGAGTTCTGGCGATGCAGGCCGTAGCGGCAGACGCCAGCCTGTTCGGCCCGCTTCAGCCGCTCCTCGACCCGGCGGAAGCGCGTCTCGTCGAGGTCGACGGTCATCTTGAGCCCGTCGTCGAATTTTCGGAAATCCGAGTTTTCCGACACTTCTTGAACATAGCGCCTGGCGTTGAACCGCCCGAGGTCCCACCCGGTGGCATAAAGCACCTTGATCAGCGCCATCTGTCCGAGGATTACGAGCTTCGGCCAGAGCCGCTTGCCCTTCGGCGCCATCGCCCTGGCTTCCGCTTCCAGCCCTTTCGGCGGAAAGCTGAAGCTCAGCGCGTCCGTCGTTGCCGGGTGCCCCGCGTCTTCCTCCTCGCCGACGATCGCGACGACGTCGGTGACCAGTCTCTGGAATTCGGGCATGCTGCCGCCGGCCGCCGGCACGGCGATGATCGAGACGATGTCGCCGCGCCGCGCCTCGATCGGGTTCCAGCGGCAGGACAACCCGGTCAGGTCCGGCCGCGTGCCGCTCGGAGCCGCGGGAACGGCAAAACGGCCCGCCTTCATCTCCGCTTCTGCCCAGCTCGTACCGCCGCCAAGGAACATGGCATAGGAGACGTTCTCGCTGGCGCGGAACATGGCGACGCGGACGTCGAGGCCGCGTTGACGGATTTCCTTCATCGGCACAAGAGCGGCCCGCAAGGTGAGGTCGAGCTCGTCGGCCACCCATGCCTGGGTCGCGGCCAGTGCCGTTTTCGCCGCGGCGATCGCGTGGTCCGGAAACGCCACCACGGCTCCGTCGCCGCCGAACACGAAGGGCAGGTCGTGGCGGCCGATCGCGTTGAGCAGTGCCGAGATGGCGCTGGCGCCGGCCATGTTCACCGATTTGTAGCGGCCGGCCTGGATGGCTTTGGTCGAGCCGACGATATCCGTGGTTGCCAGAGCCCAGTCGTCGGGAAGCGGACGGTAGTTCTCCGCGTCCACCACGCCTTCGAACTTGGAGAAGGCCGGAATGCTGGCGAAGAACGGGTCGTTGAAACTGAGACTGCTGTCCATCGGCGTTTCCTAGCATATTTCCTTTTATATGGGGTCGAACCGCGTGTCCGTCCTGGCCAAATTGACTTGGCTGTACGCCCCGGCATAGGCATGCGGCATGCGCATCGCCTTCCATGCACCATTGAAGCCGCCGGATCACCCGGTGCCCTCGGGCGACCGGCTTATGGCGCGGCTGCTGATGCAGGCGATGCGCCTTGCAGGACATACGGTTTTTCTTGCTTCGAGGTTTCGCGGCTATGCGGCATCGCTCGAGGATTTTTCTGCGAGGCGTGCGGAAGGCGAGGCCGAGGCCGCGCGGATTGCCGCCGAGTGGCGGGCCGGTGACGGGCCCGACCTCTTCTTCTGCTACCACACATACTACAAAGCGCCGGACTATCTCGGTCCTCCGCTGGCCGAAGCGTTCAGCATCCCTTACGTCACGGCGGAGGCGTCCTATACGCGCAGCCGCGATGCTGGACCGTGGGCGGAGGCACAGGCGATCGTCCGGCGCGGGCTGGAGCAAGCGGCGCTTAATATCTGCTTCACTGAACGCGACCGCGAAGGATTGCTCGGCGTGGTCGGCGCGGAGCAGCTCGCCATGCTGCCGCCTTTCATCGACACGTCGCTCTTCACGTCCGTCGCATTGGGTTCGACGCCGCCGCGTCTCGTGACGGTCGCCATGATGCGCCCCGGCGACAAGCTGGAGAGCTACCGGATGCTGGCCGACGCGCTGGCGATTTGCGCCGACCTGCCGTGGACGCTCGTCATCGTCGGCGATGGGCCATGTAGTGACGAGGTGGGGTCCCTGTTTGCCGCCTTCGAGCCGGGACGGATCGAGTGGTTCGGCGAACAAAAGCCTGAAGAGGTGCCGGCGATCCTCGCCGCAAGCGACATCTATGTCTGGCCGGGTTTCGGCGAAGCGTTCGGATTGGCTTACCTTGAGGCGCAAGCGATAGGTTTGCCAGTCGCGGCAATGGCGATAGCCGGCGTGCCGGAGGTCGTGCGCGACGGCGAAACCGGCCTGCTGACGCCGCCGGACTCGAATGCTTATGCCGGCGCAATCCGCCGCCTGCTTGCCGAAGCAGGCCTGCGCTGGTCGATGGGCGCCGTGGCCAGGCGTTTCGTGCTGGAGGAACGTTCGCTGGAAAAGGCTGCCGCGATGCTCAAATCCTTGCTGGCGAGGTTCGAACCATGATTGATGCAACTTGGCGGCCGTTGAATGAAGCGCTCGGCCGGTGGCGCGATGCCGGACGGCGGCCAAGCTTCTGGCTGCGCGACGACGACGCGGTCGAGCCAACCCCGGCGCTCGACCGGATTGTCGCCCTCACCGCAAGACATGGCTTGCCGCTCGGCCTCGCCGTCATTCCGGCACATGCCGGGGAGGCCCTGGCGCGCCATGTCGAGAACAAGCCGCACGTCACCGCGCTGGTCCACGGCTGGTCGCATGAGAACTACGCCCCGCCGCAGGCCAAGAAGCAGGAACTCGGCCTGCATCGCCCGGCCGGGATCGTGCTCGGCGAACTCGCGCAGGCGCTGCATCGGATCGAGCATCTTTTCGGTGCGCGGTCGGCGCCGCTGCTGGTGCCGCCCTGGAACCGCATCGACGCCGCGCTCATCCCGCAACTGACCGGCCTCGGCTATCGCGGCCTGTCGGTGTTCGGTAAGCCGAAACCGGCCCCGATCCGCATCGTCAACAGCACAGTGGACATCATCGACTGGCACGGCACGCGCGGCTGCAGCGACCATGGCGTCCTTGTCGGCGAGATCGTTGAGCAACTTGACGCGGCGCTGGCCGATCCCGGTCCGCCGCCGATCGGCCTGCTGACGCATCACCTCGTTCATGACGAAGCGGCGTGGGATTTCCTGAATCGTTTGTTCGAACTGACGGTGCCTGCCTGCCGCTGGCTGTCGGTCCGCGAACTGCTGGAGACGTGATCCTGCCAAGCGGATTTGTGCGGCCCGAACGGGCGAAGCAATCATCAATGGTATGAAGCTCGGCGACCGGATCTGCGGTTCACGCGCGCTTCGCGGCCTTCTGCTTCACCTTGAAGCTGATCCGCTGGCCGTCGCGCGCCGCAAATGTTGCGGGGAATACCGCCTTCGCTTCCGCCTCGATCTTTTCGAGCGCGACGTCTGTGCGGAAGGGATCGTGGTGGAACAGCGCCAGCTTTTTCGCGCCCGCCGCCTTGCAGAGCTTTATGCCTTCCTGCCAGGTCGAATGGCCAAAGCCGCGCTTCTTCACCATTTCCTGGTCGGTGTATGTGGCGTCGTAGATGACGAGGTCGGCCTTGTCGATGAGAGCCAGGATGTTCTGGTCGAGTTCGCCCTCGACATGCTCCGTGTCGCTGATCAGCGCCACCACCCGGCCGCCATACTCGACGCGATAGCCGATGCAGCCGCCGGGATGGTTGAGGCTACCCGTCCTGATCGTGACATCCGGCCAGGGGTTCAGTACGTCGCCGGATTTGAAGTCGCCGGTCTCCAGCGTCGCCTGGCAGATGCTGATCGACACCGGGAACCACGGCGCGCGCATCAATTCGTGCAACATCTCGTGCGTCGACATGATGCCGTTCAGATGCCCCGACCAGATCTTCACGTTGATCGAGGGGACCCACAGCGGCGAGAAGAACGGCAGGCCGAGCACGTGGTCGTAGTGAAAATGCGTGAAGAACAGATGCACGTCCTTGGCGCCGGACTGCACGACCGAGAGGCCGGCCGGGCGTATGCCGCTGCCGGCGTCGAAGATCATCGTGTGATCGCCGCAGCGCATCTCGACGCAGGCGGTGTTGCCGCCGTGGCGGTGGAACTCGTTGCCGGCAACCGGGATGCTGCCCCGCGTGCCCCACAGTCTCACCCGGAAGGCGCCGTCGGATTTGGTCGCCTCGCCGAGTTCGGCATCCGCCTTCCGGCGCAGGATCTCGGTGATGTCGGGAACCGTGTTGGTTTTCAGTGCATGGAGGGACGGCCCCTCCAGGCCAGCACTCGGCTTTACCGGCGCGAGTCCGACTTTACGCCGGAATTCAGCGGGGCTGGTGTCCATGTCCGGACGGGGTTTTATGCTGGCGCTAGGAATTTGCCTGCCTCGCCTTGCTGCGTGCTGCCGTCAGTTCAGCCGTGGTATGGCTGAGGCGGTCGGCCAGCACCTTGACGATTTCAACCGTCATCTCGGGAAACTCGGTGAGCAGCCGCAGGAAATGGTCCTTGCGGATGCGGAGAGCTTCCAGCGGCATCGACGCGCGAACCGTCGCGGTTCGCGATACGTCGCAGAGGATGGCGATCTCTCCGACGATCTCGTTGGGCTCCACCTCGGCGACCTTGATCTGGCCGCTGGATGAATCGACGATGATGTCGGCTTTCCCGGAAAGCACGACATAGGCTGCATCGCCTTCATCACCCTGGTGGAACAGTGTCTGTCCCTCCTTGTAGGAGACCCGATCCGAGGTGAAGGCTAGCAGCTTTAGCTTGGCCGGCGCAACGCGGGAAAACAGCGGAACTTTCCGCAGCATTCCGACCTCGTCGTTCAACAGCATGACCATTCACCCCGAAAGATCATCGCACAGCCTGCCCCGTTATGCCAACAGCCGTGTGAAAGTACCGTTTTTAGTCGATAGAGTCTCGTGCGTTCCGTCCTCCACAAGTTCGCCTGCGTGGAAAACGATTACACGCTCGAAAAGGTTCGCGAGATGTGGATTCGGCAGGACCCAGAGGATTGCCGGATTCCGTCCGTCCCTTGTCGCCTCTTCGAGCACGTTCTTTGTGACCACATCCTGCGACCGCTGGTCGAGCGCGGCAAGCGGTCTGTTAAAGATAAGAAAGTCCGGGTGTTTCAACAATGCCCGGGCTACATCGAGCTTTTGCCGTTGCGCCCCGGTCAGGCGCCGGCCGCCGACGCCCACATTGAAATCAAGCCCGATGTCCAGCACCTCGTCATGCAGGCCGAGAGTGTCGAGCAGTTCGCGGATCAGCGAACGGATGCGCTCCGGCCCGTCCGGTTGGTTGTGGGCGATGCGGCCGAACAGCATGTTGTCGCTCAGCGTCGCCGCGGTCGTGTATTTCTCCGGGTCGTAACGTTCGATGGCGCTTTCCAGTTCCTTGGGCAGGCCGTCGTAGAAGCGCTGGCGTGCCGCGACGATCTTGTCCATCAGTTCCGGCGTCAGCAGTCCGAAACGGTGCCGGGGCTCGATATAGGCGAAGGAGAGCTTGATGATCTTCGCCCGGTCGTCGTCGGACGCGGCATCGAACGGACGTCCGCGTAGCCGCTGCAGCAACTGTGTGTATTCCGGAATGTCTTCCGCCGTCATGAAGGCGAGTTGCTGGAAGAACGGATGATCCGGCGGCAGGTCGGCGAACAGTTCGATCGCCTGGTCGGCGATCTGCAGGCCCATCTGGTAGAGCGTCTCGGCCAACCCATCCTGCTGCAGCACGGAGCGGAAATAGGCGTTGCCAGCCAGTTCCTTGCCGGTCAGTTCCGATCCCGTCGCAGTGCCGAACAGGAGATTTTCGCCGATCGTCGCCTGGGTGTTGTATTCGCCCGGCTCGAACGAGGCGACCAGATCGCTCAGGCCCTCTTCCTCGAGACGCTTGCGCAGCGCTTCGCGCACCTCGACGATGCGGCTGGTGATCTCCGGGTGCAGGCCCGGATCGATGCGCGAGCGCAAGCCGAGGTCGAGAATGTCCTGCGACAGCACGACTGCGTCGAGCACCGGACGGATGGCGTGATAGAGATCGGCCGGGCCGGTCGCGCCGGCCGATGCATAGTCGATCCAGTCGGCGTTGACGTCATAGTGCGGATTGCCGGCGTTGAGCGCTTCGGCGATGGCCCAGCGGCGTTGCACCGCCTTGGCGCCCTCATAGGTGATCTCGGTTAGCGGCGCGTGCTTCAGGCCATAGAGCAGATTGTCGCGCAGCGAGCCCTGGAACAGATAGGATTCCGAAGACGCATAGGCGATGCGCCGTCCGGTGATCGACTCCGGCACTTCGAGCAGGTCGCTGCTGCCGGCGGTGATACGCCCGGATTCCGGCCAGATCAGCCGGCTGAAGGCTTCCGCGAGCGCCTCAGCGCCGCTCGCCGCTGTGCCGACCACTGCGACTTTTTCGCCGGGATTGATCTGCACAGTGACACGATCCAACAGCCTGGCGCCGCCATCGTCGGTCAGCGACAGGTTGACAGTGCTCAGCCCATCGCCGAGCGGGGCAATTGGCTCGATGGTCAGCGTCTGCAGTTTCGGATCCAGAATGGTTTCGACGGTGAATTGCTCCACCACCTGCGCGTATTTGACCTGCACGTCCTGGCGGTTCTGGTCCCAATCGATCAGTTCCTTCAGAGGGCCGGGAAGGTCCTTGTAGGCGTTGATGACGGCGACCAACTGGCCGATGTCGAGCCGGCCCTGCAGCGCAAACCAGCCGCCGACCAGGTAGAACAGGAACGGCGTCACCTGGGCCAGAAAATTGTTGATGAACTTGACCAGGAATTTCCACTGGTAGAGGTCGTATCGGATCTTGAAGATCAGGCCGAGCCGGTCGGCGATGTCGGCGCGTTCGTAGTTGGATGTGTCGTTGATGTGAATCGCGCCGATGCCGTCGACGATCTCACCGACGCGGCCGGACAGCGCGCGCGCCGTCAGCTGCCGCTCGCGGCCGAGGCGGATCAGCCGCTTGCGCATCTGCGGGATGATGACGAGCTGGATGCCGACGATCACCGCCGCGATCATGCCCAGCCAAAAACTTTGCAAAATGATGAAGATCAGCGCGGTCAGCGCCTGGCCGCCGAGCTGCGCCGGGGTGACGAAGGCATCGCCGATGAAGCCGCCGAGCGGCTCCACCTCGTCCTTCACCATGGTCGCGACTTCAGCCGCCTTGACGCGCTTGAAATGGCCGGGCGGGAAACGCAGCACCCGATCGACCAGTTCGAAACGGATGCGCCGCAGCATGCGCTCCCCAAGGCGGCCCTTGTAGGTATTGATGTAGAGCTTGAAGATGCCGTTGACGATCACCAGCCCCAGGAAGATGAGGCTCAGGCCTACCAGTGTCTGGGTGCGGTTGAACTGAAATCCGTCGAACAAGTGGAACGAGCCGAGAAGCGGCACGTCGATATCGATTGCCATGAAAGGCTGCGTGGCGCCGGGCGTCTCAAAACCTTCGCCCTGGATCGGGCCGTTGACGATCTGCTTGGGCAGGTCGAACGACATGAAATAGGGGATCATCGACAGAGCGACGACGAAGACGATCCAGAGTTGCTGCCGCCAGGTATGGGTCCAGATGTAGCGGGCGAGGCTTCTTTCCATGGAAGGTCAGCGAGCCTCGTGCCCGAATGAACGGGCAAATGGACGATGCGCGTTGAGATTGCCGGCCGCCATCAGTGACTGGTGTAAATGCATGAATTCCGTCTGAAACGTCTTTGGATTGCTTCCCCGTCCACACCAGCCTACAACAGCCGCATCATGGACGCTACCCAGGCCCGCTACGCCGATGAAGATTGGCATGAACACGCTTTTGACCTTGCGCGCGGCATAGCCGTCTATTGCGGCAGTCCGCTCGTCAAGGGTCTGTCGAGAGTCATTTCGCGCCACCCGGAAGCCGATATCGGCAACGCCTTCAACCACAAGCAGGTCGCCTGCAAGATGTGGGCACGCGACCGGCTTTTTGAAAGGGTGGGCGGAGTCTTCGGCGAAGTATGGATCGTGGGGGGCTGGTACGGCGTGCTCGCCGCCATGCTGCTCGACGATCAGCGCTTCAAGATCGGCCGCATCGAGAACAGCGACATCGATCCGGCGGTCGGCGAGATCGCCGAGACCTTGAACCATGCGTATGAAAAGCGTTTTCACGCCGTCACCGCCGACATGTACAAGCTCGATTATACCGGTCGCCGGCCCGACCTCGTCGTCAACACGAGTTGCGAGCACATTCCGGACATTCGCTCGTGGCTGTCTCTGATGCCGGCTGGTACGCGCGTGCTGCTCCAGTCCAACAACTATTTCGCCGAGCCGACGCACATTGCATGTGTGGGGTGCCTCGACGCTTTCGGCGAACTGGCGGGTCTGTCGCATATCGACTTCGCCGGCGAACTGCCGATGAAGAAGTATACGCGGTATATGCTGATCGGGCGGGTGTAGAGGAGAGATTTTCAGCCTATTTCACGAGCCGTCGCGAGGGGCAAATATCTCGGCGAGTTCGCGTCGTAGTTCCTTGAACACTTCCTCGCCGTCCTCTGAGGGACCGCTGGCTATCCCTTCGTCCCAAAGCTTGCCCAGTTCTTCGATTGCCCGGCCGTGCCGGCCCGACAAGTCGTCATTTCTGGATTGGGTCATAACAGCATCCTCAGCAGCCTTGCCGCGCCGTTGGCGCCGTCGAGGTCGAGTGCAGCCGCTGGCGGTTTGGGCCGCGCCAGTGCCTCGGCGATCGCTTCGGCGAGCTGCCTGCCGGTCAGCCCGTGCTCCGGTAGCATCGTCGTCAGCCCCAGCCTTTCCAGCCGTTCGGCGCGCGTCGTCTGCTCAGTTTCGCCGCCGGCGCTGAACGGGACAAGCAGCGACCGGCAGCCGGCCCGCAGCACGTCGCAGACGGTGTTGTAGCCGGCCTGCGACACCGACAGTTCCGTGCCTGCAAGCAGGCTTGGAAAATCCTCGCGAAATCGGAACAGTTTTAAGCCCGGCGGCGCTTTGGCAGCGGCCATGTCGTAGGCAAATTGCGGAAGATTCGGTCCGGTGATCAGCGCCCAATCCTGAACGTTCGGCAGCAGGTCTGCCGCCTCGATCGCCGCCTTGACCAGATCTGCTCCTGCCGCGCCGCCTCCGGCCGAAATCAACACTTGAAAAGTTTCGCCGGGCGGGGCGGGTGGCGGCGGGGCGACCAGGCCGGTGTAGCCGATCGGCGGCTTGATGGTGCCGGCGAGCGGGAACGTGTCCTCCAGCCGCGCAAATTTCGGGTCGCCATGCACCATCACCAGGTCGAAATGCGCATTCAACAGTTCGACCGTCTCCTCGTTGCGCCCAGGTTTCACCCGCTCCTGAAGCAAGTCTCGGACCGACGTCACCAGTTTTGGGCGAGGGTTCATGCCGGCGACCGCTTCAAGCAGCGGCAGCAGTTCGAACCGCACCTGGCGGCGCCCGAACGGAAAAGCCTCGATGACGACGATGTCCGGCCGCCGCTCATGCAGCGTCTCGATCAGCAATTCGCGCCGGCGCTCCTTGAAGGCGTCATCGATCACATTTCCATCGGCATCGATCAGGCCGGAAAACGCCTCCGAGGCGGAGGTCACTGCCGGCAGAGCGACATGGTCTAGCTGGGAAGGCGGAAAACCGCGCACAGGCAGGCCGCCGGTGACGATCGTGACCGAAAAACCGTCATTTTGCAGGGCCGCAGCAACCCTGCTGGCCCGAGCGAGATGGCCTATGCCCAGCAAGTGCTGGACATAAAACAGGATTTTAGGCTTGGCGCCGTCTTTTATCGCCATTCGTCCTCGAACAATCCGACGAGCTGGTCGATGCTGGTGTGGTGGTCGAAATGCGCGCGCACGCGGTGTTCGGCCGCGTTGCCGAGCCTTTTGCGCAGCTCCGGATCGCGGATGGCGCGCTCCAGCGCGTTGGCCAGGGCCTTTGCGTCCTTCGGTGGCACAAGCAGGCCGTTCTCGCCGTCGGTGATCAGTTCGGGTATGCCGGAGATGGTTGTCGAAATGCAGGGCAGGCGCTGGCTGGAGGCTTCCACCAGCACGTTGGGCAACCCGTCGCGGTCGCCGTCGTCGGTGACGCGGCATGCCAGCGCGAACAGATCGGCGCTGCGGTAGTGTTTCAGCACCTCTTCCTGCGCCATCGCGCCCTTCCATTCGATGCGCTGCGAAATCCCGAGCTTTTTGGCCAAGACCTTGAGCTCAGGCAGTTTCTCGCCGCCGCCGATGTGCTCGAACCGCCATTCGAGGTTTTTTGGCAGCAGCGCCAGCGCTTCCAGAAGAATGTCGTAGCCCTTCTTGCCGACCGCGCGCCCGACACTGACGATTGTCACCGGCCTTGTCGGGTCTAAGCCGTCGGCATCCGACCGTTCGCCTGCAAACGGTCCGAAACGGTCTAGGTCCAGGCCATGATAGCTCAGATGCACACGCTCGGGCTCGGCCGCCAGCGATTGCAGATGCTCGAAACCGGAATGCGTGCAGGTCACGACCCAGTGGGCACAAGCCAGCTTCTGCTGCAACTCCCAGTCCGGCGAGGTCCAGATGTCCTTGGCATGCGCCGAGCAGGTCCAGCCTATGCCCGTAATCTTGCTGGTATAGGCTGCCACCGAAGCCGGCGTGTGGATAAAATGCGCGTGCAGCCATTCGGCGCCTTTCGGCCATTCGGCGGCAAGCACCAGCGCCTGGCCAAAACGGCGAAAACGGTTGCGGCTCCGGTCACGGCCAAGGTCGGAGACGAACCGGCCGAGCGTGCTCCAAAACCCGGGCTGGAACAGGCCGAGCAAAAAGCCCTTCGCCACGCGCAGCGGCTCTTCGTGAAGATATTCAGGCAGATAGACGACCGGCGCCTGGATCTCGTCATGCACCGGGTGGCGCTTGTTGTCCGTCGGCCGGCGCATGGAGACCAGCACGAGATCGAGCCCGGCGCGCTCCAGCCCGCGCAGTTCCTGCGCGATGAAGGTCTCGGACAGCCGGGGATAGCCCTTGAGCAGGACGACGGTTTTTCGACGCATGGAGGGGTCTGACGTCAGCCCTCGACCACGGAAAGGTGCGACAGTGGCTGTTCACCGAGCCAGTTCTGCACGATGCCGGAAATGTTGGCGAGGCCTTCCAGCCTGAGGTCGGGACGCGACTTCGACGGCGGCGGACGGTTGGGAAGCGCCTTCAGCGCGGCTGCAAAACGCTGGGAATTTTCGGCCTCCTCCGGCATCAGCATGTCGATCAGGCCGAGTTCCGAAGCGCGTTGGGCACGGATCAACTGCTCCTCGCGCGGCACGGTGCGCGGCACGATCAGCGCTGGCTTGTCGAAGGATAGGATCTCGCAATAGGTGTTGTAGCCGCCCATCGCGACGACGCCCTTGGCGCCGGCAATCAGCTCTTCCATGCGGTTGTCGAATTCGCGGATCTCGATGTAGGGGATCGTGGCCCCCTTGGCGACCAGCCTCTGCCGCTTCTTGGCTGGCATATAGGGGCCGAGCATGATCAGCGCCTTGTGGGTCAGGGTGGGATCCTGCTGATAGGCGTGGATGACGTCGTGGATCAGTTCCGCGCCGTCGCCGCCGCCGCCGGTGGTGACGAGGATATAGTCGCCCTCCGGCCGGTGGCCGGGCGCTTCCTCTTCATGCGACAGGCTGCGTTGCAGGAAGCCGACAAAATTCATCTTGGCGCGCACCGCCGGCGGAACGTCCAGCCCGGTCAGCGGGTCGTAGAAATCCGGCGGGCCGTAGACCCAGATCGTATCGTAGAACAGGCCGATCTTGCGCATCGTGTCGCGCCGCGTCCATTCGGCGTCGAGCAGGTGCGGTGCGTCCAGAACCTCGCGCAGGCCCAGCACCAGCGTGGTGCCGCGCGTCTTCAGATAGGCCAGCGTATCCTCCACCTCGCCGCGCAGGCCCATCGGCTCCTTGTCGACGATAAAAATGTCCGGCTGGAAGGTCTCGGCGGTGGAGCGGATGATCGACCGCCGCATCTCCAGCGTCTCCTGCAGGTCGATATGGCGTTCGAGCGAAGTATATTCGCCGTTGCGCAGCTTGATGACGCTGGGGATCTTCACGAAGTCGACACGGGCCCGATAATCGAACGCGCCGGCGATCTGCGCGCCGGAGATGATCAGCACATTGAGGCCGCGAAAATCCTCGACCAGCGAATGCGCGATCGTCCGGCACCGCCTGAGATGGCCGAGGCCGAACGTGTCATGGCTGTACATGAGGATACGCGCGTGTTCGAAGCGCCGCATCATGCCGTTCACCTTGGTCTTGCCTTGCGGCGTTCCGCTCCAAACGCCGGGTTACCCTATACGCAGGATGGCGGCTGGTCTATGCCTTCGTGGATCGAAGCGAACTGGGCAGGCACGGGGCGGCGTCCGTTTCGAGTGAGTTTGGGGCGGACATGTCGTTATGTCCAGCCGTTTTGTTGCAGTGCAATAAATGAGCCGCGACAGGATGCGGGGCAACGGCCTGCGTCAATTTGCACCGGCGCTCGCGTTCCTGCCGCTGCACCAGAAAGTCCGATGGGGAAAGCCGAAAGAGCCCGGATTGCCGGCCTGCCGAAATTCGCATAACGTTTACCAAACGATAAAAAACGGGATCAGTTTTCAACCTGAAGCCTGCCAACCAGAGGTGGTCGAATGCCCAGTCGAATACCGTCCCGGACCCTGTCCGGGCTCTCTCGTCGTACCATGTTGAAGGCTGCCGGCGCGGGCGCCGCGCTGTCGGTCGCGTCAAGCCTGCCGACGCGGCTTTTCGCGCAGGAGAAGCTCAAGGTTGCTGCAATCTACACCGTGCCCTTCGAGCAGCAATGGGTGAGCCGGCTGCACAAGGCGGCGAATGCCGCCAAGGATCGCGGCGACATCGAATACGTTGCCACCGAAAACGTTACCAACACCGACTACGAGCGCGTGATGCGCGAATATGCGGAGGCCGGCAACAAGCTGATCCTCGGCGAGGTGTTCGGCGTCGAGGACGCTGCCCGCATCGTCGCCAAGGACTATCCGGACGTCGCCTTCCTGATGGGATCGAGCTTCAAGCCGGAAGCAGCACTTCCCAATTTCTCGACTTTCGACAATTACATCCAGGACGCCTCCTATCTCAGCGGCATCGTCGCCGGCGCCATGACCAAGTCGAAGAACATCGGCATGGTTGGCGGCTATCCGATCCCCGAGGTCAACCGGCTGATGCACGCCTTCATGGCCGGCGTGAAGGAAGTGGCGCCCGACACGAAATTCCAGGTGGCCTTCATCGGGTCCTGGTTCGACCCGCCGAAAGCCAAGGAAACCGCCTTCGCCCAGATCGATGGCGGCGCCGACCTGCTCTACGCCGAGCGTTTCGGCGTGTCCGATGCGGCCAAGGAACGCAAGGTTCTGGCCATCGGCAACGTCATCGACACGCAGGCCGACTATCCGGAGACGGTGGTCGCCTCGGCGCTCTGGCATTTCGAGCCCACGCTCGACAAAGCGATCGCCGCCGTGAAGGCAGGCAGCTTCAAGGCGGAGGACTACGGCGTCTATTCCTTCATGAAAGAAGGCGGCTGCTCGCTGGCCCCGCTCGGTACGTTTGACGGCAAGGTGCCGGAAGAGGCCAAAAAACTGGTCGCCGAGAAGGAAAAGGCGATCAAGGACGGCTCGTTCACGGTGGTCATCAACGACGAGGAGCCGAAGTCGAGCTAATCAACGTTCATCTTCCCGTCCGCGGGGAGAAGATGCCGGTAGGCGGATGAGGGGCAGCGGCGGCGTCGTCAGTTTGGTGACGCCCCTCACGACAGCCTGCCTGCAACTCTTTCGTCGCAGGGTTGTCGATGGGCAGGGGAGCAACCTGGTAGGAATGTTCTGCAATGGACTGGTCGCTATGGCTTCGGTTCGCAGTCATTTTTGCGATTCTGGCGCTGGCTGTTGCTTATTTCATGCGGCCGGCCTTTCTTCGACGCAGCAGCCGGGAAGTCGGATCGGATAACGGCCAATGGGCGGACGGCAACAATGCCAACGCTAGCCATGGTCCGGACGGCGGTGGAGACTGATGACTAGCGTTTGCGATAAGGGTAACCCTTCTTGAACCCCGCTTTGCCACCAGAAGCGGTTGTACCTGTTCTCCGCCTGCAAAACATCACCAAGCGTTTCGGTGCGCTTGTCGCCAACGATTCAATCTCCTTCGACCTCGCCAGGGGCGAGATTGTTGCCCTGCTCGGCGAGAACGGCGCTGGCAAGACGACGCTGATGAACATCCTGTTCGGCCACTATGTCGCCGACGATGGCACTGTCGAGGCCTTCGGCAAGCGCCTGCACCCCGGCGATCCGGGTGCTGCGCTGAAGGCCGGCATCGGCATGGTGCACCAGCATTTCACGCTGGCCGAGAACCTGACAGTGCTGGAAAACATTGCGCTCGGTACGCAGTCCATGTGGCGGCCGCGCTTCGACCGCACGGAGGCGCGGCTGCGCATCGGCCGGCTGGCGAGCGATTTCGGCCTCGCGGTCGACCCCGGCGCGCTGGTGTCGGCGCTCTCGGTCGGCGAACGGCAGCGCGTCGAGATTTTGAAGGCGCTTTATCGCGAGGCGCGGGTGCTGATCCTCGACGAGCCGACCGCCGTGCTGACGCCGGCCGAGACAGAGGCCCTGTTCAAGACGCTGAAATTGCTGGTCGGGCAGGGGCTGTCGATCATCTTCATCTCACACAAGCTCAACGAGGTGATGGCAGTGAGCGACCGTGTGCTGGTGCTGCGCGGCGGCAAGCTCGCCGGCGAGCGCCGCACGTCGGAGACCACGCGCTCCGATCTTGCGGCGCTGATGGTCGGGCAGGAACCGTCGCTGCCGCCGATCGTCGACGTGCCGTTCGGCGGGCGCGTGCTGGTGCTGGAGGAGGTATCGACCGCCGGCAAAAGCTCCGGCGCGCGGCTGGACCGTGCTTCGCTGACCCTGAAAGACGGCGAAATCCTTGGCCTTGCCGGTGTTTCAGGCAACGGCCAGGCGGCGCTCGCCGCGCTGCTGTCGGGCAGCGAGCCGCCGACGGCAGGCACCATCACGCTGGCCGGCGAGCAGCGCCAGCCATGGTCGACGCTGGAGGCTCTCGACCTCGGCATCGGCCGCATCCCGGAGGACCGCCACGCCGTCGGCACCATCGGCGACATGACGGTCGCCGAAAACCTCATCCTCGAAAGCTATCGCTCGCCACGCTTCTGCAACCGCGGCTTCCTCGACTGGGATGCCGCGCGCGCCTTCGCGGAAGAAATCATCGCCGAGTACGACGTGAAATGCCCGTCGCCAGACACCCGTATCCGTCTCCTGTCCGGCGGCAACATGCAAAAGCTCATTCTCGGCCGGGCGCTCGATCCCGCCCCGCGCATCATCGTCGCCAACCAGCCGACGCGGGGCCTAGATGTCGGCGCCGTCGCCTATGTGCATGGAAGGCTGATCGAGGCGCGCGACCGTGGGGCCGCCGTGTTGCTGATCTCGGAGGATCTGGAGGAGATCATGGCGCTGTCGGACCGCATCGCGGTGATCTCGAAGGGCCGCATCTCGTCCGTCACCAAGCGCGGCCAGCGGTCGATCCAACAACTCGGGGAATTGATGGCCGGGCATGGGCTGGAGGCGGCGGCGTGAGGAAGTCGGCGCACCTTCGCACCCCCCTCTGTCCTGTCGGACATCTCCCCCTCAAGGGGGGAGATTGGCCGGCCGTTCTGGTTTCGCCAATCACCAACGGTGCAGGAAGAGCGGCAGCGATCACGCTGCCAATCTCCCCCCTTGAGGGGGAGATGTCCGGCAGGACAGAGGGGGGTGCGACAGAGCGCCGAGGTTCACCCCACCGTCATGTCGGCAAAAGGCTCCAATATGCGCCTTGAGCCGAAACCCGTGCCGTCGCTGGCCGCGACGCTGCTTTACCCGGTCGGCGCGATCATTGTCACGCTGGGGTTTGCGGCGCTGCTGGTGCTGGCGGCCGGCGCTGACCCGCTGTCGGTCTTCACCCTCGTGGCGCGGGGAGCCGCCGGTTCGCAATTCGCGTTGCTGGAAACGCTGACACGCGCTACCCCGCTGATCTTCACTGGCCTGGCGGTCGCCGTCGCTTTCCGCGCAAAGCTCTGGAACATCGGTGCGGAGGCGCAGCTCTATGTCGGCGGGGTCGTCACCGTCGTGCTCGGCACCGGCCTGCTGCCGTGGCCGTCCTATCTGCTGCTTCCCGTCATCGCCGCCGCCGCCATGCTGGCCGGCGCGCTGCTGCTGCTCGGCCCGGCGCTGCTGAAGACAAGGCTCGGCGTCGATGAAGTGGTCACCACGCTGCTGCTCAACTTCATCGTGGTGCTTTTCGTTTCCATGCTGCTGGAAGGCGTGCTGAAGGACCCGACTGGCCTCGGCTGGCCGCAATCGCGCAAGGTGATTGAGGCCGCGCAACTGCCGCGCATCATCCAGGGCAAACGCCTGCACTATGGCTTTGTCCTGGCAATCTTTTCCGCCGTCGTGGTCTGGATCATCATGAAAAAGACGGCGCTGGGTTACGAGATGCGCGCCGTCGGCCACAATCCGGAAGCCGCACGCTTCGCCGGCATTCCGGTCAATCGCGTGCTGATGAAGACCGCGCTCCTGTCCGGCGGACTGGCGGCGCTCGCCGGATTTTCGGAAGTCGCCGGGCTGAAGGGCAATCTCACGCTCGATCTATCCCCGGGCTACGGCTATTCCGGCATTGTGGTCGCCATGCTCGCCATGCTCAATCCGCTCGGCGTGGTTGCCGCCGCGATCTTCGTCGCCGGCATTTTTGTCGGCGCCGACGCCATGAGCCGTTCCGCCGGCGTGCCGAGCTACATCGCCGACGTGATGGTCGCCACCGCGCTGCTGACCATGGTCGTGGCGATCCTCTTGTCGCGGTACCGGGTGCGGTGGAGGTAGTCGTGCCCCTTCGCACCCCCCTCTGTCCTGCCGGACATCTCCCCCGCAAGGGGGGAGATTGGCCTGCCGCTTTGGTTTCGCCAATTATCGAGGTTGCAGAAGGAGTGCTAAACGCGAAGCTGCCAATCTCCCCCCTTGCGGGGGAGATGTCCGGCAGGACAGAGGGGGGTGCGAAGGAGTGCCTGCCCCGCAAGGTTTCTTTATCAACATCGCGAGGCATGTGATGCAAGCCCTCGACATCCTGCTCACCGCCTCCTTCTGGGTCGCCGCGATCCGCATCGCCTCGCCGCTGATCTTCGCCACCATGGGCGAACTGATCTGCGAGCGCGCCGGCGTGCTCAATCTCGGCATCGAAGGCATCATGACGGTCGGCGCCTTCGCCGGCTGGTTCACGGTCTATTCCGGCGGCGATTTGTGGACCGGCGTCGCCGTGGCGGCGGTGTCTGGTGCGCTGTTCGGCCTGCTGCACGGCCTGCTCACCGTGCCGCTCGGCCTGTCGCAGCATGTGGTCGGCATCGGCATCACCCTGCTGGCCACCAGCCTGACCTATTTCACCTACCGGCTGGTGCTCCCCGAAGTCACCTCGCCGCCGAAGATCGAGCCTTTCGCGCCGCTGCCGATCCCCGGCCTAGCGAAAATCCCGGTCGTCGGCGAGGCACTGTTCTCGCAGACGCCGCTGACCTATCTGGCCTTCGCCAGCGTGGTGGTCGTCGCCTGGGTGCTCTACCGCACGCCGCTGGGGCTGGCGCTACGCGCCGCCGGCGAAAATCCTTCCGCCGTCGAGGCGCAGGGCATTTCCGTCAGCGGCATCCGCATCGGCGCCGTCATGGCGGGCAGCGCGCTGATGGCGGTGGGCGGTGCGTTCCTGACCATGTCGGCCTTCAACTCGTTCTTCTTCGAGATGATCAACGGCCGCGGCTGGATTTGCATCGCGCTGGTGGTGTTCGGCTCGTGGCGGCCGGGCAAGGCGCTGATCGGCGCCATCCTGTTCGCCGCCTTTGACGCCTACCAGGTGCGGCTGCAGCAGATCACCGGCGGGGTCGTGCCCTACCAGATCTTTTTGATGATGCCTTACGTGCTGTCGATCCTGGCGCTCGTCCTCGTCGCGCGCCGGGCAACGTATCCGAGGGCGCTGATGATCCCCTATCAGAAAGGCGAACGATGACATTTGACCTGATCGTCAGGGGCGGCGCGCTTGCCGATGGCCGCGTCGCCGATATTGGCATTTCCGGCGAGACGATCGTCGCTATCGAGCCGCGCATCGAGGCGGAGGCGGGCCGCGTCATCGACGCCACGGGAAACCTCGTCTCGCAGCCTTTCGTCGACCCGCATTTCCATATGGACGCGACGCTGTCCTACGGCATCCCGCGCATCAACGCTTCGGGGACACTGCTGGAAGGCATTGCGCTATGGGGCGAGTTGAAGCCGTTGTTGACACACGAGGCGGTCAAGCAACGCGCACTCGCCTATTGCGACTGGGCCGTCTCGATGGGTCTGCTCGCCATCCGCACCCATGTCGACACCTGTGACGACCGGCTGCTCGCCGTCGAGACGCTGCTCGACGTGAAGAAGACTGTTGCGCCTTATATCGACCTGCAGCTTGTCGCCTTCCCGCAGGACGGATTTTACCGCGACCCGACCGCCCGCGAAAACACGTTGCGGGCGCTCGACATGGGCGTCGACGTGGTCGGCGGCATTCCGCATTTCGAGCGAACCATGGAGGATGGCCGCCGCTCGGTGACCGAGCTTTGCGGGATCGCCGAGAAGCGCGGGCTGATGGTCGACGTCCATTGCGACGAGACTGACGACCCGATGTCGCGCCACATCGAGCAGCTTGCCTATGAGACGCAGCGGCTGGGATTGCAGGGCAGGGTGGCCGGCTCGCATCTCACGTCGATGCATTCCATGGACAATTATTACGTCTCGAAACTGCTGCCGCTGATCGCCGAGGCGCAGGTTTCCGCCATCCCCAACCCGCTGATCAACATCGTCATCCAGGGCCGCCACGACACCTATCCGAAACGCCGCGGCATGACCCGCGTGCCGGAGATGCTGAAGCACGGCATCCGCGTCGGCTGGGGTCAGGATTGCGTGCTCGATCCCTGGTATCCGCTGGGCACCGCCGACATGCTGGACGTCGCCTTCATGGGCCTGCATGTGGCGCAGATGACCAGCCCCGCCGACATGGCGCATTGCTTCGACATGGTGACCAAGGTCAACGCGGCGATCATGAGCCTCGACCATCTCGGGCTGGAAGTGGGCAAACGCGCCAGCCTTGTCGTGCTTGACGCCGGCAACCGCGTCGAGGCGCTACGCCTGCGTGCTGAGCGGCTCTGCGTGATCTCGCGTGGCAAGGTTGTCGCCGAGCGCGAGAAGCGGGCGACGAAATTGACCCTCGCCGGGCGGCCGGAGACCGTCGAACGGCGGCACATACCTCCGGCCTAACGGCAGGGCGGCTTCGATCCCTCTTCCTCGCTCGGATAAAGTATACTACTGAATTCAGGATTCGAATGAGGAGAGCCGCCATGTGGCGCAAGGCCCTGATCGTGGCAGGCTTGGCCGCCCTGTGCTCCGGTTGCATGACGGGCGAGCAGCAGCGCGCCGCCGACGAGGACAAATGCCGCGGCTACGGGTTCCGGGCACGTACCGACGCGTTTGCCGAATGCCTGCAGCGCATCGACCTCGCCCGCAGCGCGCGGCGTTACGATTCGGATTTCGACCGGTGGGATGGTCCGATCGTCGTCTACCGGCCGATGCTCGTGCCGGTACAGGCCGATTGATTACCCAGAATTGAAGTTCGCTCTTGGCAGCTTTGCGGTGGGCTCGTCAGCTGGCCAGCACCAGCGCCCAGTAGCGGCGCTGCGGATTGGTTGCTTCGCGCACATAGGCGAGGCCGAACCGCGAAAAAGCGGGGTCAAGCATATTGCGGCGGTGGCCGGAAGAGCCCATCCAGCGCGAAAACAGTTCGCTGGGCTCCATGTCGCCATAGGCGACGTTTTCGGCCGCAGCACCCCGCACGCCGTCGACACGCATGCGCGAGACGAAATCCTTGCCCCAGCCGGTCGTGTGCGCCATCCGCCCGCTGCGCGCCATGTATCCGGCCTGGTGCAGCGCTGCCTGTTCCAGCGTCGGGTCCGCCGAGAGCGGCGGCAGGCCGTTCGACGAACGGATTTGCGCGAGAGCGCTTTGGCCCGCCGCCGAGGCGCCGGCGCCCTCGCCAACCTCCAGCACCGTGCTTCGGCAGCCCGCTGCCGCGAGGCCGAGCATGGCCACGCTTTCGGATAAGAACAAGCGGCGGTCGATGGAAATACTCTTCATGCGGCGCGCGTTATCCGACGAATCCTGCCGCTTTATGGCTGCCATCGCAAAATGGTTTGTTCTGCGAATGACCGCAGCGGCACAGGAAGGTGCGGGTGACCCGGTCGATCGTGTGCCCCGTGCCGGAGACGATCTCCAGGTTTCCGTCCAGCCGCAGCGGGCCGTTCGGTTGCGGCGCAACTTTTACGGGGCCATTGCGCGCCGCAAGCGGCTGCGACTCCTTGATCGCCGGTTCGCCGGTGGCGGTGAAGCCGGCCTTGGTGTGGCTGCCGTCGCAGAACGGTTTTCTGGCGGATGCGCCGCAGCGGCAGAGCGTCGCCCGCAGCACCGTCTGGCCATCGATCACCAGCTCTGCATTCATCGCCAGCGGCCCGTTCTCGCGGATGCGGACGGTATTGACCACAGGCGGGACTTCGGCCGGCCCGCCGTCCTTGCGGCGGTAGGTGATCGCACCCGACGGGCAATTTTCGGCGACCCTGACGATCGCCTCGGCGGATGCCGCGTCGGGGTGAATCCATTCGCCTGGGGCGTTCGGCACGAAGACTTCCGGATGCCCGAGCACGCAATTGCGCGAATGGATGCATTTTTTCCCGTCGAATCCGACGTCGATCGTCTCGCCTTCCACGAAATGCGTGGCCATGGGTACGCTCCCCAGCTTGATGGGAAGCAGACTATCACGGAGCGCCGGATGGTTAAGCGCAATTCGGCGCTACTATCCGAACGTCGAACGATAGCGCTCCAGAGCGGCGTCCAGCCGTTCGAGGTTATCGGCCGTGTAGGCGACGTAGTCGACGCCCGGCGCCTTCATATGCAGTTCGGATACGAGACCCCACATCGCCTCGCGCAGCAGCGAGGCGCATTGCATGGAGGCGTGCGCACGGCGGAGCGCCGGGTCCGGCTCGGCGCCGAAATAGAGGGCAAGCAGAGCATCGGCCTCCTGTTCGCTCATCCCGGCATTCGACGCGGTGCCCGCCAGGTCGAACATCGCCGTGTTGAAGCCGGCATATTCGAAGTCGATCAGCCAGAGCTTTTCGCCGTCGTCGAGGAAGTTGGCCGGCAGCAGGTCGTTATGGCCGAAGACGATCGGCAGCGGTTTTTGCGCGGCCTCCAGTTCGTCGGCAAGCGACAGGAAATGCGGCAGCTCGCTCTTCATCCGGCTGCCGCCAGCTTCCAGCGTGCGGGCATAGTCGCGCAGCACGTGAAAAACCCAGAACATGAAGCCGGCGCCCGACACATGCCGCGGCATCTCCTCGTGGAAATGCCGGATCAGCGCGGCGATACGCGCCACATTGGCGCGCACATCTTTGCCGTCAAAAGTCTTTGCCCCAAGGAATTCCGTCACCATGATGCCAGGTTCGGCATAACGCACCTCTGGACCGAAACCGGCTGCGTGGGCGGCCCGCGCCGCCATGATCTCGCGCTCGCGAAAAACATGGTGGAAAGGAAAGTCGCGGCCGATGCGCACCACGTGCCTGCCGCCCGATTCGGTGATAAGGAAACTTTCGTTGCTGAGGCCGCCTCTCAGGGGCTCGATCGTTATCCGGCTCTTCCACAGCGGCAATGCGCGGATGCGGTCTTCGGTAACGCTCATGCCGATCCTTTTCTGGCTGCGGGGCGCGAGTTTCTTTTGCTGCTCCCGCCGAGTCAATGAAGGACGTGGTTATTTCTGTGTTTTTGCCTGAAAAGCCGTCTGGTTTATTGTCATTAGACGGTTATTCGCCTAAGAACCGGTCGGGAAAAAATTCGCGACGGCGAGACCAGCATGAACCACTCGAAGCGCCACGGTGAAATCCTCCGCCTCGTGCAGGAAGCCGGCACAATCACCATCGCCGATCTGGCTGCCAAGCTCAACGTGTCGCTGGAGACTGTGCGCCGCGATGTGAAGCCCCTGACCGGCGACGGCTCGGTGCTGAAGATGCATGGGGCGATCGGCCTGCCGGCCTTGGCGGGCGAGGCGCCGTTCGAGCGCCGCATGCGCGAAAATGCCGAGGCCAAGCGGGCCATCGCCAAGGCGGTCGCCGCCACCATCAACGACGGCGATTCGATCATGCTCGACACCGGCACGACCACCAGCTTCCTCGCCCGCGAATTGCTCAGCCACCGGCGCCTCACGGTGATCACCAACTCGTCCGACATCGCCCGCACGCTGGCCACCGTCAACGGCAACAAGGTCTATATGGCCGGCGGTGAACTGCGCAGCGATTCGGGTGCGGCCTTCGGCGGTTCGGCGGTGGATTTCGTCAGCCGCTTCAGCGTCAACCACGCGGTGATCAGCACCGGCGCGGTCGATGCCGTCATGGGCGTCATGGATTACGACCTCGAGGAGGCGGAATTCGCGCGCATGGTGCTGACGCGCGGCGCCCGCCGAGTCGTCATCACCGACCATACCAAGTTCGGCCGCCAGGGGCTGGTGCAGGTCTGCGGCTTCGACGGTTTCGGCGAAATCGTCACCGACCGGCTTCCGCCGCGCGATGTCGGGCATGCGATCGACAAGGCCGGCGCGAAGCTGACCATCGCAAGCCCGTAGGAGCTTCCCGGCTTTCCAAGCCCGGCGGGCCGGTGTCTATTCGGCGGATGGCGTTCACCCTGAGGCAGTTGCAGTTCTTCGTGGCGGTGGCCGAGCAGGGCTCGGTGTCGCGTGCCGCCCAAAACCTTTCGATCTCGCAATCTTCCGTCACCGAGGCGGTGAAGGAACTCGAGGGTGACCTCGGCGTCGAGCTCTTCGACCGCCATCCGCGCGGTCTGACGATCACTCACAAGGGCCACCAGTTCCTCCGCCACGCCACCAAGATCCTTGCTGATGTCTCGGATGCGCGCCGCACCTTTTCCGGGCATCAGGAGCGGGCTAGCGGCCGGCTTCAGCTCGGCGTAACCTCGCTGGTCGCGGGCTACGTGCTGTCCGACCTGCTGGCGCGCTATCGCCGCGGTTTTCCCAGCGTGGAAATCGGCGCTATCGAGGACAATGGCGACTATCTGGAGCACCTGCTGGTCGGTGGCGAACTCGACGTCGCGGTGATGGTCATCTCCAATTTGCGCGACCGCATGGCGTTGCAAGCGGAAATCCTCGAAGTGTCGCCCTATCGCCTATGGCTGCCGCTCGGGCACCCGCTCTCCAGCGCCGACATCATCGGCATCAACGACATCGTCGCGGAACCGCTGATCATGCTGACCGTGGATGAGATCGAGGAGAACACCGGCAAGCTGCTGGCGGCCCTCGGCGCCCGGCCGCACGTCGCGTTCCGCACCCGCTCGGTCGAGGCGGTGCGCAGCCTGGTCGCCACCGGCGCCGGCATCGCGCTCTTGCCCGACCTTGTCTATCGACCGTGGTCGCTGGAAGGCGACCGCATCGAATCGCGCGACATTTCCGGCTCGCTGCCGGTCGTACAGGTCGGCATGGTGTGGCGGCGCGGGTCCGGCCTCACCCAGGCCGCACGCGACTTCATCGGCGTCGCGCAGGGGCAGCGGATGGTGCGGCGGCTGGGAGGACAGGCGCGCTAACCTGCTCGGCTTTGAAAGCCTGCTTCGGCGGCGGTTCGAAAGCGCCGGCGCCGGCCAGCCGCACCATGCGGCGGAATGTCGGACACTCCATCAGGCTCGGCGCCGGACATGCAGCGGCATGGCGCAGCCCCTCGCGCATCGCGGTCAGCCGCTCGATCGTCCGGTCGAGTTCCTCCGCCTTGGCCGACAGCCGTGCGCGGTCAAAGCTTGGCCTGCCGTCAGCTGCCAGCATGTCCCTGATCTCGTCCAGCGAGAATCCGGAGGCGCGCGCCAGCGAGATCAGCGCCAGGCGCTCGAAGATGCCGGGGTCGAACAGCCGCTTGAGGCCGCGTCGCCCGACCGATGCGACGAGCCCCTTTTCCTCGTAGAAACGCAGCGTGGACGCCGGCACGCCGGACTGGCGCGCGACCTCGACGATATCCGGATCTTTCACGCTTGACCTCAAGTCGGCTTGAACTCGTAGACTGCTTCAAA
The DNA here is from genome assembly GCF_044326205.1 of Mesorhizobium sp. IMUNJ 23232. NCBI lineage: Bacteria > Pseudomonadati > Pseudomonadota > Alphaproteobacteria > Hyphomicrobiales > Phyllobacteriaceae > Mesorhizobium > Mesorhizobium sp. IMUNJ 23232. Next base: position 3,122 of record NZ_JBIRCY010000013.1, on the reverse strand, counting down.
CCGTCAAAGCAATCAACCTCAAAGGACAAACCCGATGTCGGATATTTCGCCCAATCGTGATCAGACAGAACTCTGGAACAAGGGCAGCGGCGAAGCCTGGGTCGAGATGCAGGCCCTGCTTGACCGTCTGCTGGAGCCGTTCGGGCGGCTCGTCGTCGACGCCGGCTATCCGGGCGAGGGCGGTCATGTCCTCGACATCGGTTGTGGCTGCGGCGCCACCACGCTGGCGATGGCGCGCCGCGTCGGCGAAAGCGGCCGTTGCTTGGGGCTCGACATTTCGCATCCGCTGATTGCGGCCGCGAGAAAGCGGGCGGCCGCGGAAGGTGTCGCGAATGTGAGCTTCATCGAAGGCGATGCGCAGGTCTACGCGCTCGACCAGAGGCGCTACAACGCGGTGATCTCGCGGTTCGGCGTCATGTTCTTCGACGATCCCGTGGCGGCTTTCGCCAACATCCGCCGATCGGCGCGGGCCGGCGCGAAGCTCGCGTTCGTCGCCTGGCGCAGTCCGGCCGAGAACGCGTTCATGACGACGGCGGCTCGTGCAGCCGCTCCGTTCCTGCCGCCTATGCCGCCGCCCAATCCGGATGCCCCAGGGCAGTTCGCCTTTGCAGACAAATCCCGGGTGACGTCGATTCTGGAGGCGAGCGGCTGGGCGGCGGTCGAACTTCAGCCGGCGGACGTTGCATGCCGGGTGAGCGAGGACGACCTGATGACTTATGTCACGCGGCTTGGGCCGGTCGGCAACGCCTTGCGGGAGGCCGATGGACCCACGGCGGAAAAGGTGGCCGGGGTGCTGCGCCAGGCGTTTGCGCCGTTTGTCGAGGGAGGCTTCGCGCGGTTCACAGCCGCTTGCTGGCTGGCAACGGCGCGGGCATGACATGCCTCCTGGATTGGGTGCGTCGGATTATTAGATATCGCCTCGGCGGAAAGCACACCTGGAATTTTGGAAGCAACCAGCGCTAGCGAGCTGTTTGCTCCCTGGCCGGCCGCTGTTATCCTTGCATTATGAACCAGCAGTTTCGATCTCCCGGGCTTTCGCCCGCCACTCAGGCCGCCGAGGGGCTGATGCGACGGCGCTGGACTGTGGCCGAGATCGAAGCTGCGACGCGGGCTGGAATCATCGATAAGGACGAGCGTTTCGAACTGATCGGTGGCGAACTCGTGCCGATGGATGCGAAAGGCCTCCACCACGAACTCCTGAAAAATGCGCTCAGCTACCATCTGGTGCGGAATACTTCGGAAGAGTTCCGCGTGGCCGTCGCGACGACTTTCCGGCTCAGCGAGGACAGCTTCGTCGAACCCGACTTCATTTTCTTCCGCAAGGCGGATGGTCTCGCCAATCTCAATCCCCGCACCGCGCTTCTCGCGGTTGAGATCGCCGATTCCAGCCTGAAGTGGGACCTCGGCCGCAAAGCGAGGATTTACGCGAATTTCGGCGTGCCGGAATTGTGGGTCGTCGAGGCGGTGTCGCGTGTCGTGCATGTCCACAGGCGCCCGGCGCTGGAAGGTTACGACGAGATCGTCAGGTTTTCCGAGGACCAGACACTGGTTTCCCAGGCCGTACCTGGCCTTGCCGTGACGCTCGCTGAACTCGAAGAGATTTAGGCGATCAGCGAAATCTACTCAGGCTTTCGGCCTGGATCGTTTCGTGTCCCATCTGGCTGCTTTGCCTGTCTCTCCATATCTATCGGTAAAACCGATACCGGCTTTCTGCCAAATGGATTTGCGAATGCAACGAATTCGCGTCACTTTGCATACATGGGGCTGAAGTCGCCGCTCATGAGCGACGCCCGTTAATGGGAGACGTGACGATGAAGAGAGTTCTCAAGTCCTGCACGGCGTTGGCGCTGGCGCTCTCCGCAAGCGGCCAGGCGGTGGCGCAAGTCAAGGAAATCGGCGCGGGTGAAGGCCAGGTCAACATCATCGCCTGGGCCGGCTACATCGAGCGCGGCGAGACCGACAAGAACTACGACTGGGTGACGGATTTCGAGAAGGCCACCTCCTGCAAGGTCAATGTGAAGACCGCCGCCACCTCCGACGAGATGGTCGCGCTGATGAACGAAGGCGGATACGACCTCGTGACCGCCTCGGGCGACGCCTCGCTGCGCCTGATCGCCGGCAAGCGCGTCCAGCCGGTCAACATCGATCTGATCAAGAGCTGGTCGACGGTCGACGACCGCTTGAAGGATGCGCCCTGGTTCACGGTCGACGGCGCGCATTACGGCGTTCCCTATCAGTGGGGACCGAACGTGCTGATGTACAACACGACGGTTTTCAAGGAAGCGCCGAAGAGCTGGAACGTCGTCTTTGAGGAGATGGCGCTGCCCGACGGCAAGTCCAACAAGGGCCGGGTGCAAGCCTATGATGGGCCGATCCATGTCGCCGATGCCGCCAACTACCTGATGTCGGCCAAGCCTGACCTCGGCATCAAGGACCCCTACGAGCTCAACGAGGATCAATACAAGGCGGCGCTCGACCTGCTGCGGACCCAGCGCACGCTGGTCGGCCGCTATTGGCACGACGCCATGATCCAGATCGACGACTTTAAGACCGAGGGCGTCGTGGCGTCCGGCTCGTGGCCGTTCCAGGTCAATCTGCTCGCGGCCGAGAAGCAGCCCGTCGCCTCGACAATTCCGCAGGAGGGCGCAACCGGATGGGCGGACACCACGATGATGGCCGCCGACGCGGCCAACCCCAACTGCGCCTATATGTGGATGGAGCATTCGCTGTCGCCGAAGGTGCAGGGCGACCTCGCCGCCTGGTTCGGCTCCAACCCGGCCGTGCCCGCCGCCTGCAAGGGCAACGCGCTGCTGACCGACGAAGGCTGCAAGACCAACGGTTTCGACGATTTCGAGAAGATCAAGTTCTGGAAGACGCCTGTCAGCAAATGCGCCACGCAGAACGACCAGTGCGTGCCGTACTACCGTTGGGTGTCGGATTATATCGGCGTGATCGGGGGACGGTAATAGGCGTCGGCTATCGGCGCGGGAGTTCCCGCGCCGCATCACCCCCACTCCGGCCCTTCGGGCCACCTCTCCCCCTGCCGGGGGGAGAGGAAGGCAGCGTCGACGACTGGCGCTAACCTCGCGGCCGTTCTTCCTCTCCCCCGGGCAGGGGAGAGG